>PCXJ01000039.1:0-19959 GCA_002787615.1 Alphaproteobacteria bacterium CG11_big_fil_rev_8_21_14_0_20_44_7 | reverse complement strand
ATCACAACAACCGTTATGCGTGGCGCGATCATCAATGCCGATGCTACCGATAACGGCGATGGTGGACGTGTTATCGTTTGGGCTGATGAAGATACAAAATTTGAAGGCTCAATTTCAGCGCGTGGTGGTGAAAACGGCGGTAATGGTGGTTTTGTAGAAACTTCAGGTAAAAAGAATTTGCTTTTCAACGGTCATGTCAATGTAGCTGCCAGACAGGAAGATTTTGAAAACGGGCAATTATTATTAGACCCGGAAAATGCAATTATTGATAACCTGCCTGAAGGCTCGCAAGCCAATGACGCAGAAATCGGTGATAAAACAATCTTAGCTGCCGATGGCGGATTAGCTGATTTCTTCATTTCTTATGAAGCTTTAACTGCTGCCTTAATGACAGGTAGTGTAACCATTGAAGCTAATAACAGCGTTTCATTTAGAGATAGTGCAAATGCCGGACAATATAATAGTGGCTCAAGCTCCTCTCTAACTCTTACAGCTCCGACTGTTGAGATATTAAGAGAGATTCTTCTCAGTAACGGCACAGTATTTGGCAACGGAAATATCTTTTTAAGAGCTTCCACACTAAACCTTGGCGCAAGATTATATACACCAATACTTAACTATAGCGAATTGAGTGTAGTAAACGTCCTTAATAACAATGCTGTTATTCAACAAGCTATAGATCAGGTATCTTTCGGTGGAAAAGTGAACATAGCAGACGGAATTTATAACCAGACATTTTCAGTAAAGCAACCAATCACGGTTTCAGGTGAAAGCGAAGAAGGAACTATTATAGCTCCTTACACACCAATGATAGCCGATAACGAATTTCTCACTAGCTGGAATGGAACTGCTGTTCAATCTATCATTCAAGTGCAAGATACTAATGCGACTATCCAGAACCTAACAATTGATGGATCTAATTTTGATGTAGCCTCTGGCGATATATATATGCCGCCACCGCCGCCACCTGTGGACGATCCTACGCTTCCAATAGATATGCCAATGCCAATGTTCTTGAGCTTTGCTACTCCAGCCCCTGCTGAGGCAGTTGTAGCAGGTATTGGTTTTGATAACGCAGGCGGTACAGTACAGAATGTTACTGTTAAAAATATGGCCGATACAAGTTTGGAAGGTGGAACAGGAATCTTCGCCGATGTTGATAGCAACCATATGGATTTTGCCCGCACGCTGGATGTTAAAAATTCAACTATTCTGAACTCTCAATATGCAGGCATTCACTTCAATGGTGATAGTTTATCAGGCCTTATTGATAGCAACACTGTAACCGGCAATGAAGATACATATGTAGGTATTGCTGCCACCGATCTTAAAAATTCTGAATCTTCCGAAACTGTTGTAACAGAAGGTGAAGTTACAATTTCAAATAATATGGTTGATGATCATGATTATGCCGGAATTTTAGGACTTAATTTTGCCGATTTGAATATTAATAATAACACTCTTAACGATAACTACACCGGAATTATCGGCAGCACTGCCAATAATGCGATGATAAATATGAACGATATTTATGGCACAGCGGCTGAAACTTTTGGTATCGACCTATACGACACTTCCGGAGCAACTGTTGATGACAACTATCTAGCTGATCATGAAGACGGTATCTATTCCCAGTTTGGAATGAATAATACCATTTCAAATAACACAATAAATAATGCCGAAAGCACTGCTATTTGGCTATGGCAAGAACAAGGCACTAATGTCTCCGACAATACTATATTCCAATCCGGTTCATCTATGGATGAGTTTGATAAAATCGGTATTTTCGTTGAAGAAAGCGGCTCAGATATAACTGTAGATAACAATACACTTAACTATACTATTCTTACTCCGGAAGAGCCAAGCTATTACTATTACACTAGCAAATACGGAATATGGGTTAAAGACACAGATGGTGTTGATGTTGACGGTAACTTTGTTTCCAAATACCAGTATGGAATTTATGCAGATAGTTCCGACAATACGAATATTGTAAATAACAATGTTAATACAGGCGATGACCAAATACCTGTTAGCACAGGCATTACATCAATACTTTCTGATTCAGTATTAATCGATAATAATACAATACAAGGTTCTAATACCGGAATAATAGCTTCAAGCGGCCTTATGAAAACGGGTTCCTACCTTGTAAACATAAGCAACAACACTGTTTCCGAATTTAGTAACTACGGTATTCAAACTACTGGGCGTGATCTAACAGCTAATATCAATGGCAACACAATCAACCAAACTGCCTATGAAGGCGGAAATACGGGTATTTATATTAATAATAGTGATGCAACTATAAATAATAATACAGTTACAATTATTAACCCTGACTATCAAAATGCAGGTAGTACAACATCATTGATCAATTTATTATTTGCCCAGCCAGATATTTCTATCAATAACAATACTCTTACCGGTGGTAATGGCTTCGGCACTGGTGTTTACATAACCGAAACTGCTGACGTAACCATGTCTGGCAACACTATCAACGGCAACCAGACAGGTGTTGTACTTGACGGCATAGGCCGCAAAGAAAAACCTGCCATAGAAGCCTTTAAAATAAAAAGCTTTGATGAAGAAGAAGGTCCTATCGATAGGGAAGAACGACTATCTTCTACCAGCCTAACATTCACAGGACCGAACAACTTTAATGGTAATGTTTTCTATATTGCGCTAAATCAGGGCATTATGACCGAAATGGTTCTTGATGCTAGCGGCTCATTCTTTGATGGCGTTCTTGGCTCAAATATGGATGCAGCAGCAGTTGCAGCAGCAGAAGATAAAGCTGTTGATGTTGAAGACTTCCTGCCTGAAATCACCCGTGGTGATGTTTTCTTCGGTGATGGCACAGGTTCCACAAATGTAGGAACAGTTCCTGATCAGCAAAATCAGCAAGTAAACTCTGATTTTAGCGATTTATTCTCCTATACAGGGCAGACTATTAATGTTAACAATAATTACAACTCAACCCAATTTAATCTATTAGGCATGAATTTAACTATGCTGGCCGGTGGTGGAAACTCTAATGCCGATCTTGCAAGTTTAGAACCTGCAGCAGGTGATGAGACCGGTGGTAGAGGGAATGATGAAAGCTGCGGTAATAGCTTCCTCAAAATGGGTTGGAAGTTTAATTCTTCTGGTTGCCAATGAAGTTCATTTTACCAACATTTCCCCTTCTTTTTTCTTAGTCTCTTTTACCTCAATTGAATCTCGCTGCACTTTGCCATTTGGTTCTGCACCTTCAGCGGCTTTTAGTTCCGCTATTTTTTCACGGAATAGTGCGACCTCAGATTCATGTATGCAGATTTGGCGGGTAATAGCTGCACCATTCTTCCGGCATGAGAATCTGCTGCTCCATCCGGAAGAGCTTCATCTTTTCCATCTCTTAAAAATACATCATCAACATTAGAAGTTATGTATCCATATGCCGGTAGGAAAATAGCTTACTCCGCCAACGGCAATGCGATGAGTATCAATAAAACTAATCATGACCAGACACTGATACGTGCAATAATCCGATCATATAAATGGAATAAAATGCTGGATTCCGGTGAGGTAAAATCTGCTAGGGAAATTGCTGAAAAAGAAAATGCAGAGCGAACTTACGCTAGCGATCTCTTGAAACTCAAATTTCTAGCACCGGAAATTATAGCCATGATCTTGAATGGCACTCAGCCTAGAACCTTAAACCTCACAAGTTTGACCGATCAGAAGATCCCTATGTGCTGGAGGCAGCAAAAACAACTCCTCAATATTGCCTAAATACCCAACTATGTGGGTGCCAAAACTTTGCAACTGAGATAATATAGCAAAAAGCCTGATATTTTCTCTGATTTCCCTTCTCTAAATAGACAGTTTTCAAACCCAAGCCCCGCCAACAGCGCCGCTCTTGCGTATCGTCTTAAAAACCATGGGGTCGAACTGGAATTAGTGGTGGTGTAAGATGACCGCACTTAACAACCATCTCACAATTCCCTGATAAAGCCCAATTTATAGGGAGTTTTCTCAAAATAACAGGGAAATGGTCTGGTTTATTGATTATACCTTTCTTATAGAGCAGAGTTTCAGGGGTTTTTAGCCAAATTCCCTAAAATTCATAACAGGGAATTTACAGGCAAAGAAGCTATTAGTTCAACTTCCTGATAATAAATTCTTCAAATGAATTTACTGCCGGGTTGTCTGAACTATGCTTTAAGATTGAAACATGAGTATCTTGCAGCTTTGGAAGACGCTTTGATTTTAGAGTTTGAAGTTCTTTTGGAATCATGGGTCTTGGCAGAACGGTTATACCCATTTCTGCCTTTACCGCTGCGATAGTTCCTGCATAGCTTGGGCTAGAAAATACTAAACGCCATTTCTTTCCTTTTTTCTCTAGGGCCTCCAGTGCACTTTGACGATATACGCAAGGTTTAGGTGAAAGAACTAGTGGTACAGTTTCCTCGTTATTATAGTCCTTATTTCCTACCCAATCTAAAGGCTCTGATAGAACTTCCTGCCCGTTCGGGAAATCTTCCGGTCTGTTCATCTTCACAAGTACAAGGTCAAACTCTTTCTTTTTGAATCTATCAAATAAATTCAAAGTTAAATCACATTCTATGTTCAGCATCACTCTTGGATGAATTCTGCTGAAATCAATCAGCACGTCAGATAAATACACACTAGCAAAATCTTCGGGCAATCCGAAACGAACCTCGCCTTGCAGCTCTGGTTCTTTGAAGCGGTCTATTGCTTCACGATGCATGGAAAATATCTGCTTGGCATAACCTAAGAATATCTCACCTTCTGATGTTAAGGATAAAGCTTTACCCCTAATAAAAAGCTCTTTATCCAGCAAATTTTCTAGCTTTGCAATTTGCTGGCTGACTGCGGATTGAGTTCTACCAACTCTTTCTGCTGCTTTTGTAAAACTATTGGTTTCTGCAACTGCAATGAATATCTGCAACGTGATTGTATCTATACTCATAAGTTTTTCTAATACCTGATATTAGAATTATGCGTTTTTCTTATAGCTAATGCAAGTGTATAAACTTCAAAACTTAGAAAAGGATACAAAATGGAAATATTAGATTTATTTATACAAAACTTGCTTTCACCGGCAATTTTGTTTTTTGCACTGGGCATTATTGCGGGTTTCATAAAATCAGACTTGGAAGTTCCTGAGAGCATTAGCAGGTACTTAGCGATATATTTGATGATGGCGATAGGATTTAAGGGCGGTGTTGCAATTGCTGAAACTCCAGAAATTAACGGCGAGGTTATCTCCACCATATTTGTTGGTTTAGCATTTGGCTTCTTGCAACCATTCTTGGGATATTTTTTGCTAAGCAGAACCACGAAACTTGATAAACCTACGGCTGCTGCGGTAGCTGCACATTATGGCTCAATTAGTATGGTTACATTTGTAACAGCAGCAAGTTTTCTTGATGCAAATGAAGTGATCTATGCTGGTTATATAATTGCTGTCTTAGCGCTTATGGAAGCTCCTGCAATTTTATCAGGATTATTCATAGCTCACCGTGCTGCGCCTGAAACTATCAAAGCAACGGAGAAAGCTACACCTAAATTATCAAGGGAGATATTTACTAACGGAGCGATACTGCTACTCATTGGTTCATTCCTGATTGGCTGGTTAACAGGCAAACCCGGCTATATAAAAATGGAAGGGTTTTTGGTAACACCATTTCAGGGTATCTTAGCTCTCTTCCTGCTTGATATGGGTTTGCTGGTTTCCCGTCAGCTTACCAACCTCAAAGACTTTAACCTTAACCTGATATTGTTTGGCATATATATGCCTTTATTCAGTGCAACAGTCGCACTTGGTTGTAGTTATGTAATCGGCCTTGACATAGGTACAGCGACATTATTCACAGTTCTGTTTGCAAGTGCATCTTACATTGCGGTTTCAGCAGCTATGAGATTGGCACTTCCGCAAGCGAAAGCATCCGTTTATGTGCCGATGTCGCTGGCGATAACATTCCCGTTCAACATTATTGTAGGAATACCGCTTTATTACTCAGCGGCAGAAATTTTATTAACTAACTAAGGAGCAAAAAATGAAAAAACTTATATTATCAACTTCAATAATAGTACTTACAGCAGCTTCAGCTAATGCTGAGTGTGCGAATATTACAAAAGATGAGGTAATTGCTGCCCAAACAAAATGGGGAACAGGGATTGTAGAGATAGGCAAATCTGACAATCCTTCGGTAAGAGCACAAAAGCACTTGGATGATCTTTACGCCTATGACCTAGGCGAAGTGTTATTCAAACCTACCAAAGCAGCAGATGACCAGTTTAGAGGAACTGAAGAAGAAGCTCTATCTTATTTTGTTACAGGGATTGTACCTGAAGATAAAGGCTTTGCTCTTGCACCATATACTAAGGTAAGATTTGAGAATGAAGGCATTACAATAGACTGCGACTCAGCACTGGCAATGGGTAATTATTATTTTACAACGACAGAAGGTAATGAAATAAAAGTTGAATATAGCTTTGGATATATTGAAGACAAAGACGGCAACCTGAAGATCAACCTTCATCACTCGTCTTTGCCATACAAGAATTAGTTTTGCAACCTTAAGCTAACTAAGAGACCAGGCTTGTTGTCTTTGAGGCTAATCTTACCGTTATGATAATCAATGATAGCTTTAACCATACTTAAACCTAGACCATGTCCTTCAGTATTCCGGCTGGATTCTGTACGGTAGAATCTGTTGAAAACTTTTTCCCTGTCTTGCTTTGCTATGCCTACACCTGAGTCTGCTATTTTTACCGTAAACCCATCCGCCGACCTCCTAAGGCTTATGTTTATCTCGCCATTCGCAGGAGTAAACTTAATTGCGTTATCAAGCAAATTTGCAAAAGCCTGAAATAATAAATTCCTATCACCTTTAATCTCAGCTTTAGATATGGATAATTCCAGTTTTTGTTTTTTCTTTTCAGCTAGCGGTTCATAAAATTCCACTACATCCTCGAGCAACAATTTCAAATCCAGCTTCTTGAATTTTGCTTTTTCCTTACCAGATTCAATACGAGCTATCCTCAGCAATGAATTGAACATGGTAATTATAGTATCGGCTTCTTTTATCAGTTTCTCTTTTTGGTTTTCGGTGCCGTCAAATTTTTCCAGCTTTGTACGCAGCCTGGTTATTGGAGTTCTCAGATCATGCGCTATGTTGTCTGAAACCTGGCGCACACCTTCTACTGATTCTTCAATTCTATCAAACATCTTGTTCAGCACTTTTGCGAGTTTGCTTAGATCATCACGTTCATGGCGAACCGGGATTCTTTGTGATAAATCACCGCTTTGCATTATGCCATCAGCTGTATGGGAGATAGTATTGATCAGATCGACAACATAGACACTAACAAAATAAGCAACTGCAAGAACTATTGACAGAAGGATTATGATAGAGATACCAAGCGCATTAATTATATCTCTTATTTCCTCGATATCTGACTCAGCAAGGCTAGCATCATTAGCAAGTGAAATTAGATATAAAATAATTCCCGCTGACACTACCAGAAGTATTGCAAAAAATCCCGCTAATCTAAAGCTGGAACTAGTTTTGAACTTAACTGCTGGCATTATTTATCCTCAACTATATAGCCCGTTCCACGTATGGTTTTTATAATAGGCTTATCAAAACCTTTCTCAATTTTTGATCGTAAGCGGCTGATGTGCACATCAATAACATTAGTTTGCGGATCAAAATTATAATCCCAGATTTGCTCTAAAAGCATGGTTCTAGTGACTACTTGCCCTTTATGGCGCAATAAATATTCCAATAATTTAAACTCGCGTGATTGAATCTCAATTTCCTTACCACTGCGATATATTTTGCGAGAAAGTAAATCCATTTCTAAATCTGCAACGCTAAGCTTGGTTTCTTCAGTTGATTCTAAGCCATTCCTTCTACGGGAAATAGCTTCAAGCCGTGCCATTAACTCTGTAAATGCAAATGGTTTGACTACATAATCATCTCCACCGGCTTTTAACCCTTTAACTCTGTCATCAACTTGTCCAAGAGCGCTTAATATTAAGGCTGGTGTTTGGTTATTACTTGCTCTTATGGTTCTGATAATTGTTAGGCCATCAACTTCGGGAAGCATTCTATCAATCACTAGAGCATCATATTTTTCTGTAGTGGCTAAAAACAAACCCTGCTTGCCATCCTCGGCTGAATCTACATTGCAACCTTGCTCTTTAAGACCTTTGCATATGTAGGAATTAAGGTCTTTATCATCTTCAATTACAAGAACGCGCATATTTAAATCAGTTTTTTGCTAAGCCAAAAATATAGACGATACGGCATAATTTCCAAGAGTTTCATGATATTGGTAAATTTTCGTGGGAAATGAATTTCAAACTTCTTGGATTTCAAACCTTTGGCAATTGCTTTGGCGGCTTCTTCTGCTTCAATGACCATTGGCATTTTGAAATTATTCTTATCTGTCATCGGGGTTTTAACAAAGCCAGGGCATATAACTTTTACATCAATTTTGGGATGATCTTCTGCCAGCTCAATCTTCAGGCTTTCAGCCAAACTTATAACGCCTGCTTTTGTGGCGCAATATGGCTGGCCTTTTGGCAAACCCACATAACCAGCAACCGATCCACAGAAAACAATCTGTCCTTCTTTTTGTTTAGTTAAGATTGGCAGGACCGCCTCGCATAAATAAAAATTGCTGGTCAGGTTTATTTCAATAAGCTTAGCTGTTTTTTCTGCCTCAAGCTTCTGAATTTTCTCCGGATAATAAATCGCCGCTAATGTTATTACAGAATCAATCTGCCCCCAATCATTCTTTAACTTGCTGGCGGCTTTTTTTAGCTCATCTAAATTTGAAACATCAAGCGGCAAGGAAATATTCTTATTGCCCTGCAGACTTTTTTTCACTTTATCCAGCTCTTTCTCGCGCCTTGCAGATAGGGCAAGGTTAGCTCCTTGCATGGCAAGTTCTTTTGCTAACGCTTCGCCAATGCCGCTGCTGGCACCTATAAGCCATATATTTTTGCCGTTCAGATCTTTCATTGCTTTTGCATAATTAGGGTTAGCTCAGCTACAGTAAAGCCAAATTTTTTAAAATACGATCTGTTAATTACCACACCATCATTCATCTGCCACATATAATCATCAAATTTCAGGCGGTAGGTTTTATCATCAACTGGCACATCCATTTCATATTTCCAATAAATCATACTCCCGTTAACCTCGCCATCGGCTTTGCCAATTATATCACCGGCAGTGCCTTCGTATTTATCACCTTCAAGTTCTTTGATTGTCCAAATACGCTTTTGAGTAGAACCATCATAATAGGTAAAGTCTTCTTCTAACGTACCCACATCACCTTGCCATTTACCTATCATATCAACATCAAAACGGCTGATAACATTACCACTTCTATCCTGAATAAGACCCCAGGCTTTTATCGGCCCGTTGAAAAACTCTTTAATGTCGGCCTTAGGTTGCTGGTCTACATATTTTGCAGGCTCAATTCCGTTACAACCAAATAATGTACATAAAATTCCCATACTAATTACTCTCCTTATTTTTTTCATTTTGTTCTCCTTCCAGTTTGATAAAACTTAAGCTGATTGCCGGCATCAACTTTATTGCGCATGGAATTAGCGAATAGCTAATTGCTAGCGCATGTAGTGCTTCTGTTGAATTCTCAGAGTTTGGGCTATACCCCCAATATGCTATTATCGGCAAAACCAGACCGCTTGCCGTTGCTAACGCAAATTTTCCTAAAAAAGTTGATATGCCAAAATATTTTGCAGCAGCAGCATCTTCTTTCTCGCGGGAAATCGTGTCTGCTAGAATTGAAGGGGGAATTCCTAGCTCAGCACCAAGCGCTAGCCCAGAAAAAACGCAAACCAGCCCATATTCATACATGTCTCCGGCCTCTAAGAAATATGCCCAGATGAAAGAGGCAATAGCTAGAAACATTGCTGATTGCCAAGCAAATTGTTTGGTCTTTATTTTCTCAATATAGCGCCATAATGGCATTCCCAAAGCGCCGCTGACAAAATAAATAAGCAAATAAGCTCCGAGCAAATTCTCTAATTCTAGATTGTCACGCACAAAGAATATAACCAGCACAACAGGTATTGCGGCAGACAGCTGGCTTAAAAACCAGATAATGAACAGTGGTCTTGTAGCTTTAAATTTTAGAAAACTAAGTGAGCCTGTTTTGCTTTTAGGCAACGATTCAAAACTGACTTTTTTGAGCCAAGGCAGCCATATCAAAGCAACAAAAGCTATGAGAGCTACAAATATTATGGCAAATATTTTGAAAGCTTCTTGTACACCATATTTTTCTGCAAGAAGAGTTGGCAGGATTGCTGCTAATGTAATGCCAATTAAGCCAATAGCTTCTCTGGTCGTAGTTATTTTGGTGCGCTGATGATAATCTTTGCACCAAATAGCTCCCAGAGATTGATAGACAATATTTAGAGTGCTGTATGCGGTTGTGCATAAAAGCATAAATATCGCGAACCATATATATGTCGGCAAAAATTCTTGCGGTGAAATTAGCAAATACATGCTAGCTGCTAGCATTATTAACATGCTTAGCATGATTGATGAAAGTATACTTTTGTTACTTGTCAATCTACTCGTTAGAAACCCAATTATCGGATCTTGGAATGCATCAAACAACCTGATTGCAAGTAGGAGGATGCCGATTGTTGCTAATGACATACCAAACTGAGTTGCGTACAAATCTGGTATGTGGAGGTAAAGCGGCAACCCTGCAAATGCTAGCGGTAAAGCTAGTATTCCGTATTGATATAGCGATAATCTTGACATTACTGACCTGCCAGTAATGCTTCACGCAATTCAGGTTCAGTGGTTTTTTCGCTTAGCCAGATATCAAAAAAAGCTTTGGTAAATTTTGGATCATCAATCTGTCCTATGTTTTCACCATTATGGAAGAAAACGCTTTTATTATCTTCTGTTTTCAATCCTTTGATTTTATCGCCTTCAACAACATCAGGGAATATCTCTCGCATCCTTGTGCCCCATTTTGCTAACTCTTCTTCTGTTGCAGATTCTTGCTTACGAACTTCTTCTACTGAGCGTTCTGCAATTTCCTCACCTGTAAAATCCATTTTATATGTCAGCTCTAACGCAAATGGTTTTGCCGGATTATATTTACCCTCAGGCGCAGACAGCTCTGCTTCGTATGCTGTCCAAAATAACCAGCTTATCTCCCCTTTTCCTACAGTTATAAAACTGCTGGATAAGATCGCGGCAATTAGCATAGCTTTAAGCATGTTGCAGCTCCATTTGCACAACATCAGTACGCCCAACTTCAAAGCTTGCAGCGCAAGTAGCTAAATATAATCTCCAAATTCTACGGAATTTATTATCAAACCCCATCGCATCCAGCTCTTTTTCTTTAGAATTAAAGGAATACAGCCAGTGACGGAGGGTTTTTGCGTAGTCTTTCCCGAAAGCGTAATTATCAGTTATCTTCAAATTCGCTTTATTTGCATGATGCTTGAACTTTTCTTTTGAAGGCAGCATTCCACCTGGAAAGATGAAACTGCGTATCATATCTCCGCCGCTTCTATAGCTTTCAAAATATTTATCATCTACGGTGATGGTTTGAATCAGGGCTTTACCCTTAGGTTTCAGGCAGGAAGATATTTTCTGAAAATAAGTATCCCAATATTTCTCACCAACAGCTTCAAACATTTCAATAGAGACTATATTATCAAACTTTTTCTGTTCGTGTCGGTAATCTTGCAACTCAATATTGGCATGGCCGTTATATTTGTGCAGGCGTTGTTTGGCATATTTATGCTGTTCTTCTGAAAGAGTCAGTCCTTTTACTGAATGATCATATTTATCAATTGCACGTTCTGCCAAACCACCCCAACCACAGCCAATTTCCAGCAACTCTCCCGATTTACCGATTAAATCCAGCATTCTGTCATACTTGTTATGTTGGGCATTAGGTAGCGGTAATTCCTCATTATTAAAAATTGCTGCTGAATATGTCATGGTTTCATCCAGCCAGAGGGAATAGAAGTGATTACCCAGATCATAATGGGCAGAGATGTTTCTTTTACTGCCTTTTAGCGAGTTTGGTTTGAGCAAATACGCTAACCTGCTGAACATACGATAAAACTCTGAGCCATATACTACTCGTTTCAGCGCTTCCACATTGATAAGGCCAAAATGCATTAAGGCTTCAAGGTCAGAGCTATCCCATTTCCCATCTCTGTATGTTTCAGCAATTCCTATGTCACCCTTAAATAAAAAAGCATTTAATGCTTCCCACTCATGTAAAACCAAATCTGCCTTTGGGCCTTTATGCTTACCTTCAAAGTCATATTTAATGCCCTCAGGCGTTGTTAAAGAAAAGGAGCCATGCTCAGCTTTTTCTATAGCATTTAAGAAGAATCTCTTGGATATATTTGTTGCTATCATAATATGATTTTACTCCTATGCTGTTTACGCCCGTATTTCTTCAACATTACTTTTTCGTAATTTTAAGTTTTTATTCTGTCCTGCGCTGGTGCGCACATCTTTTTGTTTGGGCTTGCATATATATTTTATGCCTTTGGCGAATAACTTAAACGCCTGATAATGAATTAGGCTGATGACCTTTACTGTAACCAGAGGATATTTGAAAAAATGCTTTACCAAATTTTTTTTTGTTAGCGGGGTAACTTTCCCTGCCAGTGTTGTGAGCAGAGTTTTTTCACTTTGTTTGTTATAATAATCAATCCAAATGCCAATTTTATCCTCTCTGTAATCAAACCTAAATTTGTAACTTCCCTCACGTGACAAAAATGGAGAAACATGAAATAGCTTTTCACTATCAAAAATATCATCAGGTTTTATCTCTGACTTGTCAGAGTTGAAGCATAAATAAGAGTGTGTTTCCCCAAATGTATTATTTACCTCAGACAGTACTGCTTTTAACTTCCCTTGTTTATCCAAACAAAACCAGAAGCTCACAGGGTTAAACACATAGCCAAATATTCTTGGCATGCAAACCAGCATGATCTCGCCGTCACAGCTGATTTTGTTTTCCCGCAGTATACTATAAATCCAGAGCTTTAAATCTTCACCGTTTCTTGCGCCATGATCCTTTTTCTTAAAAGTTAAGAATGGCGGCAGCAGTGATAAATTATCAATATCAGAAATCGGCAGCACAAGATAATATACCCCGTAAGTGAACTGGTTCACTTTTGGGATTAGCCTTTTATGCATGGTTTTTGCAGTTAAGATTCCTGCCATGGCAAATCCACTCCCAATTCTTTTGCTACATTCACCCCGCTCATCATGCCATCTTCATGAAAGCCGTAACGCTGATATGCCCCGCAAAACCAGGTATTATTTTTACCTTGTATAAGCTCAATCTCTTTTTGTGCCTTGATTGCATTCTTAGTAAACACAGGATGGTGAAATTCATGTCTATTGAAAACCAATTCAGGGTCAGGCTCAGTATGTGGGTTGAGCGTTACAAATAGCGGGTATTTGTCATCTATATTTTGCAATAAATTCATCCAATAGCTAACAGAAATATCAGGCGTTTTATCTTCCTTCTCTTTGCTCAAGTAAACCCAGCTTGCCCAGGCATTTTTGTTTTTCGGCATCAAGGAAACATCACGATGCAGATACGCTATATTCTTTTGGTAGGTAAAGTTTGATAATATAGCCTTTTCTTCGTGAGTCGCATCAGAGAGAATTTTTAGGGATTCATCAGCGTGTGAGGCCATAACTACATGATCATAAACTTCCGTGTTGCCATTCTGATCAGTTACTTCAACTTTGTTATTATCGCGCTTAATGCTCTTAACTGCACAATTTAACCTTACTTTATCATCAAAGCTTGCAGTTAGTTTCTCTACATATTGCTTGCTACCACCGGTTACCGTATACCATTGCGGCTGTCCTTCAGTGGCAAGCAGTCCATGATTTTCAAAAAATCTGATGAATGTATATGCAGGGAATTGTAGCATTTGTTCAATAGGGCAACTCCAGATTGCACCTCCCATAGGATATAAGAAATATCTCTTAAACCAATCCCCAAGTCCAAGATTTTTAACAAACTCACCAAGGTTCATATCAATTTCTCCAGACTCTAGGATCAATTTTGATTCTTTAAAAAAACTGGTTATATCTTTAAGCATCCCTATATATTTTGGACGCAACAAGTTCTTCTTCTGTGCAAATAATTTGGCTAAGCTCTGCGTGTTATATTCCAGCCAGCTATTATTTATAGAAGCTGCAAAGGACATATCGCTTTTTTCAACTTCAACCTCTAGATGTTTAAACATCCCTGTAAGAAGCGGGTAATTGCGATAATTAAAAACGATAAAACCTGTATCAACGGGAATTTTCTTTCCGTCATAATCAATTTCTAATGTTCTGGAATGCCCGCCTATATAATTATTCTTCTCATAAACAGTTATATCATGAGCTTGATTAAGCAAATAAGCTGCTATATTCCCTGATATTCCGGTACCGATAATTGCAATTTTCATAACGCAACTATAGCAAGAGCACATTAAACTTACTATTTCGCATATCTTACATTTTTGTAATTTAAGTGAAACATTGAATTAATTAGTCGGAGCACATAATTATAAAATGTAATATTTTAACAGGATGGTCTTCATGGCAAATTTGTTTGATTCACTACAGCTCGGCGATTTAACTATAAATAATCGGATTATAATGGCTCCGCTTACCAGAATGCGCAGCAAGCAACCGGGAAATATTCCTTATGAGCTTAATGCAGAGTATTATGCGCAGCGTTCTACAGCCGGACTTATAATTTCTGAGGCTACTCAAATAAGCCAGCAGGGTCAGGGTTACCCTGCAACGCCGGGTATTCATTCCAAAGAGCAGGTTGAGGGTTGGAAATTAGTGACAAATGCAGTTCATACAAAAGGGGGAAAGATATTCCTTCAACTTTGGCATGTAGGAAGGATTTCTCACTCATCTCACCAACCAAATGGCGGTTTACCTGTTGCTCCATCAGCTATAAAACCTACTGGAAAAGTATTTACTGCCAACTGGCAGCAGGCAGATTATGAAACTCCGCATGAGCTAACTATTGAGGAAATCAAAGCAATTCTTGCAGACTATAAAACTGCCGCGCAAAACGCCGAAGATGCTGGGTTTGATGGCGTTGAAGTTCACGGAGCGAATGGTTATTTACTGGATCAATTCCTGCAAGATGGCTCAAATAATCGTACAGATGAATATGGCGGTTCAATTGAAAACCGTGCGAAATTCTTACTGCAAGCTGTAGATGCAGCCATAGATGTTTGGGGTAAAGGCCGTGTTGGTGTGCGCCTTTCACCTTACGGAACATTTAATGATATGAGCGATAGTGACCCTGTTGCCCTATTCACATATGTGTTGGAAGAGCTTAGCAAGCGTGGCATTGCCTATGTTCATGTTATAGAACCAAGAGCAACAAGTGCAGGTGGAAGTGATAAAGTTGAACAAGATGCACCTTGCACATCTGAAATTTTCAAAGAATCATTTAATGGTGTTTTCATTTCAGCAGGTGGTTACAATCCTAAAACAGCCAAAGAAGCTGTTGAAAATGGTAGTGCAGATGCAGTTGCTTTTGGAAGATTATATATCGCTAACCCTGATTTGCCTGAGCGTATTAAAGCAGGCACTGAGCTTAACCCATATAATAGAGCGACTTTTTATGGAGGAGTGGAGAAAGGTTATACAGATTATCCTTTTATGAATGAAAAGGCAGCTTAAAGGTACAATACAAAATCAAACCTAGCTAAATCCATAAATAACAAACACTTACAACTTAAATTCGGTTACCTCCCCCGCCCTTCGGGCCCGGATAAGTTTCATTATGGAAAATGGGTGGTTCTTCTACCACTATTTATACCCCTGAGATAATCAAATACCAGCGCAGCTTGCGCCAGCAATCAACGATAACTGCCGTGCTCACGGCGGCTCATTCAAACAGAGATAAAGTTAGAAAGGTTAGATGGTGGAGGGGGCAGGATTCGAACCTGCGTAGACAATGTCGACGGAGTTACAGTCCGTTGCTTTTGACCGCTCAGCCACCCCTCCATTATGCATCAGCCTGCCATAAATTCAAGCAAAGCTGTTAAGGAATAGGAGTTCTAATCCAAACTTACTGGAATGTCAAAACAGAATTAGCACAGAATTACCTTTGCGTGGAATTTCCCTGTGATTGCCCTTCCGTAATCATTGCCGCTTGCCCCATTTACTCGGCTCTTGCTTTCCACTCACTTCACTACCCCAAATTTTGTTAGAAAGATTAAGATATTGATGGTAAACTCCCAAGTCAATGAAAAAAGATTTACAAGATTTAACTGTTCTCTATGGCAGACATGCCTGCATTGCAGCTTTGCAAAACCCAAAGCGGAAAATCCGCAGAACTCTAGTGACCAAAAACGCACAGCATAAATTGCAGGATATATTGCCCGCTAATATCGAAATTGTGGATGACAGAACCATATCCAAAAACCTCACTCCGGATGCAGTTCATCAGGGAATTTGTGTTTTTGCCGAACCGCTAAATGACGGTGAGCCAAAAATCGCAGAATTAGGCAATCTTGTTGTGTTGTTAGATGAAGTAACCGACCCGCACAATATCGGTGCGATTATGCGTTCTGCCTCCGCCTTTGGCGCAACTGCCGTCATCACGACTTTCCGCAATTCCCCAGCCGAAGGTGGTGTGCTGGCAAAATCTGCAAGTGGCGCTCTGGAATATATCGCCTATGGGCGCGTGCGGAATTTGGTCAAATATATGGCAGTTTTAAGCGAAAATAACTTCACCTTAATCGGTCTGGACGGCGAAGCAGAAACTGAAATTTCCTCTGCCTTCACTGCCAAAAGATATGCTGAGAAATATGCAATCGTGCTCGGCGCAGAAGGAAAAGGCTTGCGCGGCATCACCAAAGAAAATTGTGATATTCTGGCAAAAATCTCAATGAGTGAGAGGCAAGAAAGCCTTAATGTTTCCAACGCGGCAGCAATTTCCCTGTGGGAAGCGCAAAAGCATTTAGCCTTAGCTAGTTAAATTTCTATTTCGGCAGAACCGCTTTTCCCCAGAAAATTGCCAACTGTCGCAGTTGCAAATTCAATTTCAATCAGTTCTGCCGGTAACTTTTCCGCAAGAGCGCGCACCTCCGGACTTTGATAAATCGAGCTGGTCTTATCTGCCGATTTATTTTTGTCGATAACTCCCTGTATTTCCGTCAATTGCTCTTCGCGGACATTGCCCATCTCGAACATCAAATCCGATATCGTCAGATTATTCTCTTTAGCAAGGTTTAATAGCTTCTGCACCACTTCTGATTTTGGCGTGCGCTCGTCCTGCATCTTCTTATAATTATCTTTTGTATACTCAACACCATTTTCTTCCATCTCAGCGACAATTTGCTTGAATGTCGGGTCGGCAGCTAAATGTATTGAGGCATCGGGGTTATAACCCATTTCTCTGGCGGCAGTATAGGCAAAGGCTTTAAATCCGGCTTCCTGAGGTGGCTGCGCAATATATGATTCAACCAAATGGTGAATATCTTCCCTCATACCTTCTGATACTTGCCATTTCGTAGCTTCCGGTAAATCCCTTCCGGCGAGAGTATATTGGAAATAAACCTCACCCATTAAATCGCTAATCTTTCCGGATTTATCCATCGCCTCGTTTATTTCTGCCATGGTAGATTCTACAATCTCCTTATTTCCGAGCCTGATTGTTTCAGTGCGATAAGAACGCGCCAAGCTATCAATCAATAATTCCTGTCGTCCGATAATTTCACTCATATTTTGTTCGGCAGTCAAACCATCATAGGAATTCACAACTTTTTTGACAGCCTCCAATAATGTGCCACCCTCACGCACGCGCTCAAAGATTTTATCCTTTTCCGATAAAGCCACTACTTGCGTAATAATTCCCGGATGCGCGGATGAATCGGGCTTTGCCAGCATCGGCAATTCTTCCCCCTGCACAATCTGATAATTGATAACTATTTCACCGTTTCTTTCAACTGGTGTGGGTTTAACCCGCGTACCCGAAACCTTATTATCCGAGGCTCTGGATTCATAGGCGGTCTGGAAGCTTTCTATATTTGTAATAACACTCTTATCCGACATTTATTTAGTCCCTGATTGCGCCTTGCCCTCAAATAATATTATACCATTCTACTATGAAACTAATGTTACATTGTTGACAGTTTGTCAATAAATGCGAAACTAAGGCTATATATCACCATTAGGAACAAGATGAGCAAGTTCACAAAAAAACTATTTGTCGTTTTATCACTATTTCTACTCACCGCCTGCCCGAAGAATAATCCGGCGGATGTTGAATTGGCAGAAAGAACAGCAACTTTGAAACGCATCGCCGAGAATATCAAAAGTCAGGGCGATGTACAAACCGCAGCCCAGCTTGAAGCGCAGATAATCTCGCTCAACAAACATGATGCAGCATCATTCCTTGAACTTGCCGATAGCCTGAATATGATGGGACAAAAAAAGGAGGCTGCAGAAGTTTTAGAAACCGGAGAAAAGCTAAATCCGGAAGATGATTCGCTAAAATTCGCCCTCGCAAAAGCATATATAAACAATAACAAACCGCACCCTGCACTGGAAAAAATTGAGCTGGTCGTGGACAAGGAAAACCGCGATTATTTCAACATTAAAGGTGTTGCGCTGGATTTAACCAACAAGCCCGAAGAGGCGCAAAAAACCTTTCAACTCGGTTTGGATAAGCATTCGCATGATGATTTACTGCTAAATAATCTTGCATTATCCTATGTCCTTGATGACCAGTATCAAAAAGCGATTGATATACTTGAAGGCTTGGCGCAAAGAAGTGATGCCAAACCCAAATATAAGCATAATCTCGCGCTCGCTTATGGCCTGAACAAACAGGAAAAACTTGCATATCAACAACTTATTAGCTCTCTAACTCGTGAAGATGCCGAAGAGAATTTAAAATTTTACAAAGAAATTCGCAAGCAAAGGAAGGCTAAATGAGTAAGCTAAATGATATAATCGATGCTAAAGTTGAGTATGTAAAAGCCTGCGAGCAGAAAGTTTCTTTCAAAGAGCTGGATAAAATGGCAAAAGACGCGCCGCCGGTTCGTGGGTTTGCTAAGGCTCTGCGCGCAAAACAGGAAAACAACCAATTAGGGCTGATTGCTGAAATCAAAAAAGCATCTCCCAGCAAAGGCTTGATTCGCGCGGATTTTAATCCGGCTGAGCTTGCCAAAGCCTATGAAGAGGGCGGTGCAACCTGCCTTTCCGTTCTGACTGATGAGCCTTTTTTTCAGGGTAGTGATGAGTACTTAAAGCAAGCAAGAGCCGCAACCAATCTACCGGTTTTGCGCAAAGATTTCACTATTCATCTCTATCAAGTGCTGGAAGCCCGCGCCATGGGTGCAGATGCAATCCTCCTTATTCTTTCAATTCTCGAAGATGATAATGTCAGGGAAATGGAGGCGCTCGCCATGTATTACGGCATGGATGTGCTGCTGGAAGTGCATAATCGCGAGGAGATGAAGCGCGCTGTCGGTTTTAAATCCAAACTGATAGGCGTGAATAACCGCGATTTATGGAATTTTGAGGTTGATATGAATACTTCAAAAAGGCTGTGGCCGCTTTATCCTGATGGACATGTGCGGATTTGCGAAAGCGGTATTGCGAGCCATGAAGATGTGCTGGAAATGCAGAGATATCGCTATAATTGCTTCTTGGTCGGCGAAAGCCTGATGCGTCAGGATGATGTAAAATCTGCGACAATGCAACTTCTCGGCAAATAGTTGCCAAAGCCCAAAATGCAGTTTTATCTCAGTAAAATCAACAACTTGTGAAAAAACATCGAAAAATCGCTGATTTTAATTTTACTTATCTCCCCCCACTCCCGCATAATGCCCATATTGAGCTCAATATCGTGATGGTTTTAGCGAAT
>PCXJ01000087.1 GCA_002787615.1 Alphaproteobacteria bacterium CG11_big_fil_rev_8_21_14_0_20_44_7 | reverse complement strand
TAATCGGCTATTCCATAAATGATTCTGTGGTGATTTATGACCGTGTGCGCGAGAATTTACGCAAATATAAGAAAATGCCATTGGCGGAATTGCTCGATTTGAGCATCAACGAAACTTTATCCCGTACGATTATCACCGGAGGCACAACCCTGCTCGCCCTCGCCGCGCTGATTATTTTTGGTGGAAGCGTGCTGCAAAGCTTCGCTTGGGGACTATTCTTTGGTGTATTAGTCGGCACATATTCATCAATATATATCTCAGCTATAGTCTTACTTTATGTCGATCCAAGAAAATCTGAAATAAATGAAGCCAACACGGTTTAAACAATTATGTTTAAGAAAAAGAAGAAAATAATAGACCCTGACAGCGAAGACCTTAGAAATGCTGAGGACGCTGAGGAAAAAGCCCCGCGCAAGCAAAATGCCTTCCTACAGAAAATTACCAACACTAATATTTACAGAAGGTTTGATTCTTACAAATCCCCACTATTCTATGGTTTGCTAGTAACCGCCCTCATCGCAATATTCATATATATGCTGGTGGAAACCTTCTCCTTATCCGCCGAAGAAAATGCCAAAATCGCCCGCATTGAAGGCCAGCTCGTATTGGTAGACTTAAAAACGCTAAAAGCGGTTGAAATCCCACAAGACCCAAAAGCTGCCGATTCCAAACATGGCTCAGACGCAAAAACAAAAGAACATGAAATTGCACCTCAAACTACGGAACAAAACCATCAAGCAGCCATAGATGACCAGAAACAAGCCTTTAAAGAATCGGTCAAACTCCCCCCTAATGCGCCGGAGATTTCAATAATTATAGCTGAATTGGGCATCAATGAAAAACTGACAAGGCAAGCACTTGATAAACTCGCACCGAGAATCGGCATGTCATTTTCCCCTTACGCAAATAATAGCATGCGCCTCTCGCAAATTGCCGATGAAAAAGGACATATGATTTTTGTAGATTTGCCGCTAGATACCGGAAAAACCGAGAATCGTGATGAAGATAAACTGCTTATAACCGCCGATAGCACTGATTTCAAAAATATTACCAATATGGAAACTGCCTTTTCTCGCATACTAGGGGCGGATGGCGTTCTCATTCCATCGGAAGAGATTGTCTCCAAGACAGAAAAATTCCCGCCATTAATGAGCATAATGTCAGATGCGAGCATGGCTATGTTTTATGGCGGCCCTGACCGTGAAAGAATCTCCCTGATGGCAAGCAATAATGCCATGCATTTCGGCTATATTTCTATGTCTGTTGACAATGATTTAAATGAAGATGCTATCAAAGCAAAGCTGCTGGAACTTGAAGCTCTTGCAAAAGAGAAAGGGCATGCAATCGGCATTGCCCACACCTATCCGGTCACAATCGAGGTGCTGGCAGAATGGCAAAATGGGCTGGCCGATAAGGGCATTCGCCTCGTACATCCAGTAATCGAATAATCTCTGACATCTCAAATATGCAAACCCGCAACGAAAATGATTATAGAAAAGGCGTTGGCATAATGCTCCTCAACAATGAGGGCAAAATTTTCGCCGGACAGCGTTATGACTCCACCGCCGAAGCTTGGCAAATGCCGCAAGGTGGAATTGATGACGGCGAAACTCCGCAACAGGCGCTGTTCAGGGAATTACTCGAAGAAGTTGGCACTGATAAAGCCGAGATTATAGCCGAATGCAAAGATTGGCTGTTTTATGACCTCCCCCAAAACTTGCGCAACAAGCTTTGGAATGGAAGATATGCCGGACAAATGCAGCTATGGTATTTGCTCAAATTCACCGGCAGCGATTCGGATATCAATATTGATACAGATGAGCCGGAGTTCAAGAATTGGCGCTGGGTGAATTGTGAAGAGCTACCTTCTTTAATAGTAGAATTCAAAAGAGATTTGTATAACTCGATATTACAGGAATTCTCCGAGCATTTGGGTTAGAATTCGCCGCAGCAATCGCTGCGCATAAAAAAGCCCCATATTTCTATGAGGCTCTTTAAGATTAGTTTTATATTTGCAGCGCTTAGAATAGGAGTCTGAAACCAGCTTCTACACTATGCACGTCATATTCAAATTCAACGTTTCCGCCACCTGTACGGCTTACTTTCGGATCGTCAAATGCGCTCAAATAGCGATAACCGACAATGAATTCTGTGTTAGGAATTGTTTCCGGTTCAAAGCCAACACCGACTAGGAATTGGTACATTAGGTTAACGTCATCACCGTTTGCTCCGGCTGCATTTGTTGCATCAATATCAATTTGTGCAGCACCAACACCAGCACCCAGATATGGGTTAAGCCCAGCATCAGTTGGTATGTTAAGTATGTAGTTTGCCATCAAGGTTGAGGCCTGAGCTGTACTGTCTGAACTATCAACGCCGTTATTTCTGAAGCCTAATTCCAACTCAAGGTTGGAGTTACCAAGAAAACCGTCTTCTGAAGGGATTTTATACCCCAAAGCAGCGCTGAAGCTATACCCTGCATCATAAGGAAATTCCCCTGTGCCACCGCCGCCGGAAATTGTGTAATCCTGATCTGGTTGAAAGCTTGCGCCTGCGGTTAGACCAAGATACCAACGTGGCCATCTTTCTTCTGCGTTTGCATCAACACTAAATGCGCCTGCAACAATTATAGCGGTAGTAGCTGCTAGAAACGTTTTTTTCATAATATCCCTCAAAATGATTATTAAAATAGTAATTAATTTGATGCACAGATTAGCCAGAAATTTTGAAATATCAAGGCTTTTCTAGCTCGCTGATAAAATTATCAATAACATCCAAGCCGCGTTGCCAAAAATCTGGTTTTGTTGCATCAAGTCCGAATGGTTTTAACAATTCTTTATGGCGCAAACTCCCGCCCGCCTTCAGCATTTCGATATATTTTTGTTCAAACCCTTCCAAACCTTGCTGATATACCGAATAAAGAGAATTCACCAAACAATCCCCAAACGCATAGGCATAAACATAAAACGGCGTATGGATGAAATGTGGTATATATGACCAGTAAACATTATATTCATCGGCAAAGTTGAAGATATCGCCAAGGCTTTCGCTCTGCGATTCCATCCAAAACTCACCCAGTTGGGTTGGGCTAATTTCGCCTTTGCGCCGCGCATCATGCACTTTGCGTTCAAAATCACAGAAAGCAATTTGACGGATTACGGTGTTGAGCATATCTTCCACCTTGCTGGCAATCATCAATTTGCGTTTTTCATCATTTTCTTGCTGTGCCAGAAGTTTGCGGAAAACCAATTGTTCGCCAAATACGCTGGCAGTTTCCGCCAATGTTAACGGTGTATCGCAAATCAGAGCACCTTGTTCACGCGCAAGATATTGATGCACACCGTGGCCAAGCTCATGCGCCAATGTCATCACATCATTAATTTTCCCCTGATAATTTAGCAGCAAATAGGGATGCGCACTCGGCACGACAGGATGCGCAAACGCACCGGAATCTTTGCCCTTACGCGGCGGAACGTCAATCCACGGATTATCGAAGAATTTCTGCCCGATTTCACGCATTTTAGGCGAAAATTCACCATAAGCATCGAGGGTCAGCGCCACCGCCTCATCATATGGAATGCGGCTGTCATCTTCTTCCGGATATGGCGCATTTCTGTCCCAATATTCCAGCTTTTCAAAACCCAAACGCGCGGCTTTATATTTATAATATCTGTGCGAGAGGTTTTTATAATTGGCTTTGACGGTAGAAATCAGCGCATCAACCACCTCGTCCTCAACCAGATTGGCGATATTTCTATCAGAAATCGGAGCGGGGAATTTACGCCATTTGTCGCTCACCGCCTTGTCTTTGGCGAGGTTATTTGTCACTGCCGCGAATAATTTGATATTATCTTTCAGAGTTTTTGCAACTGCATGCGCTGCTTTTTCACGCACAGCGCGGTCTTTGCTTTTCATCTTATCGAAAATCTCAGCATTACCCAACTTTTCACCATCAAAATCATATTGCAAATTCGCGTGGGTTTCATCAAAAAGCTTGACCCATGCCGAGTTGGAAGTTGTGGATTTATCCAAGTCAAAACGCTCCAGCTCATCGCTAAGCTGATATGGCTGCATAACGCGCAAATCCTCAATCCACGGCTTGTATTTCGCCAATTTAGGGGAGTTTAGCTTTTCTGCGATTTCGTCGCTAGAAAATCTGTTTAGTGCCAATGTGAAAAACACAGTTTGCGAAGAAATATCGGTGAGTTTCTCCGAGATATCCTGATAAAAAGCAGAAATCTTATCATCGAGCATATTTCCGGCAAACATTAGTCCGGCATAGCTTCCCAGCTTTTGCGAAATCTCCACCAAATCCTCATATTCCGCAACTGCCATGCCCAGCTCATCGCCGCCCAAGCCCTGAATTTTGCCATCATATTTTGCGCAGAATTCTGCCACGGAGTTTTGCAAACCCGCGATTTCGTTTTTCACTTCCGGTGAATCCATAGCGGGATATAAATCACTCAAATCCCATATCGGTAAATTATTCATATTTCCTCTATATTTGTCATTCTGGCGTATGCCAGAATCCAGTATTT
>PCXJ01000104.1 GCA_002787615.1 Alphaproteobacteria bacterium CG11_big_fil_rev_8_21_14_0_20_44_7 | reverse complement strand
GTAAAGTTATCTTTACTTTTAATTAATTGTTCTTTATAAATCTTATTTATGAAAGATGATATTATTAAAGAATTGGCTGATATTTTACAGGGCGCGGCTCTTATAAATTATAAGATTGGACCGGGAAGTATTTTGTTTGAAACATTTAGCACGGCATTTGCCGATATCCCGCAAGTATCTGAGATTGTTGAAAAGTCGAGGAGAAGTGACTCGTCAGGTATTGTAGTCTTTGCTGCATGTGAGCAAGCTGGGTATGGTGTGCAGGCTCAGCAGATTCGGATGATAAATGAATTAATTCCGGTGCTTGATAACGCTGGCGTTCCATATGGGAATGTTGAATTGGAAGATGGCAGGCAAGTATATTTCATTTCTCATGCCGATGCGCGGGATATTTTACCTACTCATCAAGAGATTGGAACAATGATAAGTGGAAAGGGTAGTTTAGATAAGTCACTACAAAATGCGCTGGATAAAATGATTGCAGATAAAGAATCTGCGGTTGAGTCTTCTGCTGAAATCAGTGATGGCTTTGAAAGCTTCGTTGAAAAACTCTCACAGCGCAGCAACCCGCCTAACGCGGATTTTTCCCGTTTACTCTAATCCACCGCACTAATTGCATTTAAGCGCGATATTATATATAAACGCTTTATGGCAAAGAAAGAGCAACCACCGCGTGATATCATCGCCGAAAATCGTAAGGCGCGATATAACTATGAAATCCTAGAGGAATTTGAGGTGGGAATTGTACTGCAAGGCTCAGAGGTGAAATCCTTGCGTAAAGGCAAGGCGAGCATTGCCGAAGCCCATGCTGCCGAAATGGAAGGCGAAATGTGGCTTTTTAATGTCAACATCCCTGAGTATAAGCAGGCGGGGCCGATGAATCATATGCCCAAACGCCCACGAAAATTGCTGATGAAGAAGCTGGAAATCAAGCGCATGATTGGCAAAATCAAAGAAAAAGGGCTGACATTAGTGCCGCTTTCCATATATTTCAACAAGCGCGGGCTGGTGAAGATTTTGCTTGGCATCGGCAAGGGTAAAAAGCAGCATGATAAGCGTGAAACCATTAAGCAGCGCGATTGGGACAGGAAAAAAGGCAATATATTGAAGGAAAACCGATGAGCGGGATTATTGTTGTATATCATAGCGGCACGGGTCGGACAAAGAAGCTTGCTGAAGCGATTGCCAAAAGTGCAAATGCGGAATTGATGGATGTTAACGAGCCGGATTGGGATAAGCTTGATGCCGCAGCCGCGATTATTATCGGTGCGCCTACATATATGGGAAGTGTTTCAGCTCCGATGAAGGCATTTATGGATGCAACTGGTGGGCGCTGGGTATCACAAAAATGGAAGAACAAGATTGCGGGAGGCTTTACCAATGCAAGCTATTCTAGCGGTGATAAGCTAAATGCGCTTATTCAGATTGCTATTTTTGCCATGCAACACTCTATGATATGGGTAGGTTCAGACACGATGCCGGAAGGGGATTTGAATCGGATGGGCAGCTTTTTTGGTGTGATGTCACAATCTTTGCAAAAAACTTCAGCGGAAGACGCGATGAATAAAGGTGATTTGCAAACTGCGAAACTATACGGCAAGCGCGTTGCCGAGATGGTTTCGAGATTCGCCGATTAAATTAGCGATTGGGAGTTTCTGCAAGCTTATCACGGCTCACATCAATCTCATTGCTTCGTTCAATATCTGTCGGTCTTAAAACTGCATGGTTGCCCTTGTTATCAAGCGCATATTGCTCTAATTGCTTTTCCAAGTTGTTTTCTAATTCAGCTTTCTCCTGTTTGTTTGCCGGGTCAATAACTTCGGCTATCGTTACTTTGCCATCTCTATTATCATCATAAATTTTATTCAATTCCGCCGCGCTAATTTCAGTTGTCATGAAGCGATAATGGTGAGTTGCATCTGCATCTTCTGGAGTTCTGGCAACCACCTCAGAGCCTTTGTCAATTTTAACCACAGTTGCCAATGCTTTATTAAGTACTTCTGCGGTTAGTGGGGTGGTTGTTGAGAGAGCTTTTGTATCAAGCATAAGATTTAAAGAATCTGCCGCCCAGTTTAGTGATTCACGACTATCTAGGCCAAGTTTATTAGCAATGTTATATCTAGTGTTAAATTCTTCTATTGTTACGGTTTGCGCCTCATCTGCTTGTGGCGCTCTGTCGGTTGATCTCACCACTTCCCATAGCGTATCGGCCACTTGCCCTTCGCGCTCTGTTAAATTACTCGCTCTTTTTCCTGTTCCGCTAACTTTCATATTTCCCCTGATTTGTAATTCTAGCTTGTATTATAAGTTAAAGATATTGCAATATTATGACAAAAATTACTTATTTTTGCCCGCTAATTCTTCATTTGTGACGAATTTTCTCGGTAAGTCTCCAGCGCTCACCGGCGCTAAAGAATCTGCATTTTTATCATACCAAGCCTCAAGTTGGGCGGTTATGGATTTTTTGGCCTCTAACACCTCTTCTCCGTTTCTTGTGTCATATAGCTCTGCGAATGTAACATGCCCGTCTTTGTTATCGTCATAAATTTCTTCTAGCGTTTCCGGTGCAATTCCACCGCCAAGAATTGCCTTGGCTTTTCCGTCTCTTTGGATAAAAGCTATGGCTTCATAAGGGGCTGTAAACTCAACAATGCTAGAGAAAAGATTGACGATTTTCGCGGATGTGAGCGGAAAATCTTCTTTGGAAAGCAGCTTCGTTTCCATTAATTTCTCAATAGCTTCTCCGGCGCGTTCAGTCTTTATGTCAGTTTTTTTATCTCTGTTTTCTACTTTTTTATAAAAATTCTTCAATTCCGAATAGGTGATTTCACCCTCGCCAACCCCTTGAATATCCACAAAATCCGCTTTCCTGATAGTTTTCCAGAAATCCCTAACGATTTCCTGCTCAGCTTCCGATAATTGCGCAACTTTTTCCTTGGTGAATTTGACTTCTGACATGAAATTTCTCCTAATTATATGAATTTATTGAGAATTAGCATATTTGTTGGCGACATCAAATATTTTTATCCTTGCCAGATATGAGCTAAATTGCTATTCCCAGCCCATGACAAAGAAAATTTTGATATTAGCCGGAGACGGCATTGGGCCCGAAGTCACCAAACAGGCAGTCAAAATCCTCGATAAAATCGGCGGATTTGAGATTGATTATGCCGATATTGGCGGCATTGGTTATGATAATCACGGACATCCATATCCTGAAGAAACTAAGCAAAAAGCGAAGCAAGCAGATTCAATTTTGCTGGGTGCTGTCGGTGGTGAGAAATGGGATAATCTTGATTTTTCATTGAAACCTGAGCGCGGTTTGCTCGGTATTCGCAAGGATTTGCAGCTATTTGCCAATCTGCGTCCGGCGATTGTGTTTGATGAGCTGGTAGGTGCTTCATCGCTGAAAGAAGAGCTGGTAAAAGGCCTCGATATTATGATTGTGCGTGAATTGACCGGAGATATATATTTTGGTGAGCCACGCGGGATTGAAACGCGAGACGGCAAGCGCGTTGGCATCAATACCATGATTTATGATGAGGATGAGGTTAAGCGCGTTTCCCGCGTAGCGTTTGAACTGGCGCAAAAGCGCGGCGGCAAGGTTTGCAGCGTGGATAAGGCGAATGTGCTGGAAGCAACCTTGATGTGGCGTGAGGAAATCACCAAATTGCATGCGGCAGAATTCCAAGATTGCCAGCTTTCACATATGTATGTGGATAATGCGGCGATGCAGATTATCCGTCAGCCCAAGCAGTTTGATGTGATTGTTACCGGAAATATCTTTGGTGATATTTTATCGGATGCAGCAGCGATGCTTACCGGTTCGCTGGGAATGCTGCCAAGCGCAAGTCTGGGCGATAAATACTCATTATATGAACCCGTTCACGGCTCAGCGCCGGATATTGCCGGACAAGACAAAGCCAACCCGATTGCAACCATTATGAGTTTGGCGATGATGTTCCGCTATACATTTGCTGATGGTGCAACTGCCGATAAGATTGAAAACGCCTGCAAAGCCGCACTGGCAGAGGGCTACAGAACCGGTGATATTATGCAGGATGGCTGCAAACTGGCGGGAACAGAAGAAATCGGCGATTTGATAACTGCGAAGATTTAGCGATTTCGGAAGGATGTATCTTTTTCACGTTGAGCCAATCTCATCGCGCTTTCCGCCGCTTTATATAAATCATGCTCCATGGTGAAAAGGGTGCTTACTCTGGATCGTGACAATAGGCTTTGGCTAAGAGTTGCGGGGCATTGTAATTTACCTTCTCTAGACTTGGAAAGGCTGCTTTCCGTGAATAATATACCCTCTACTTCTGTGCGTAAATATGGTGCGGCTTGTGCAACATATGCTTTGGTCGCAGAAAAGGCCTGCGCAACAAGTGGGTCTAAAAGCTCCATTCGGGCAGCGAGGCAATTACCAACGCCAATTTTACTTTCCAAGCAGTGGTTTAAGCCACCGACTTCAGTCGGTAAAAGTGGACTTCAGTCCGTTCCTTATTTATCCATAGTATACTCCTTTT
>PCXJ01000004.1:8121-29219 GCA_002787615.1 Alphaproteobacteria bacterium CG11_big_fil_rev_8_21_14_0_20_44_7 | reverse complement strand
AAACCAACCAGCTCGATATTAATTCCACGCCAAACTATTGATAAAAAAGGCAGAAACGCCGAGATTCTTACTAAAGGCCGCCATGACCCGTGTGTCGGAATTCGCGCCGTTCCTGTGGGAGAGGCAATGATGGCCTGCGTTTTAGCTGATTTGTTTCTAACTGCAAATCTTTACAAATAATTAAACCTACAATTGTAATTAATCCTAACATTTTATTTACCAAAGAGAGTTAAACTATCCATAGTTAACAATGGAGATATTCTCATGCGTAAATTTATTATTGCCACCTTATTAGCTTCAACTTTCTCACTCTCAGCGCAAGGAGAAGAGTTGATTGAACCTAAAGCTGAAAAAGAAAAGATTATTTTAGTGGGTGATGCATGGTGTCCATATAATTGCGAGCCGGATACAGATGAGGAAGGCTTTCTTGTTGATTTGATGCGCGAAGTTTTTGCCGAGCATGATATTGAGGTTGAATATAAACTAGTATCATTCGCACGTGCCTTAAAGGGAACTGCTGATGGTGATTTCGATGCCGTGATGGCGCCCAACAAAGGTGAGTCGGAAGGTTTGGTTGTGCCTGAAACATATCAGGTTATCTCCATGTATGGGATATTCAAACCATCTAGCATAGATTGGGAATATACCGGAAAAGCCTCGCTGAAAGATGTGACTTTTGGTGCAATTGACGGTGTGGATATCTGGCCGTTTGATAAATATATTGAAGATAATAAGCAAGATAACAAGCTGGTGCAGATTTCTGCCAGTTCAGAATCTTCAAAGAATATGCTGAAGAAACTGGCCAAGGGTAGAATTACCGCTTTTATGGAAGATACGGCAGTGGTGAATTATTATCTAAAAGAGCTTGGTCTGGAAGCGGAAGTTTCCCCAGCCGGAGTTGGTGGGTTAGCTGTAGGAAAAGATGGTGATTTTCTTTATGTATGCTTCAGCCCGAAAAATCCTAATGCAGAGAAATATGCAAAGATACTTTCAGATGGTACCAAAGAGCTGACTGAAAGTGGTCGTTTGGATGAGATATTTGCTAAATATAATTTCAAAAGAGTGACTGAAGAAGAATATTACGAAATGGAAAAGAAAACCGAAAGTCTATTAGAGGGATTACAGGATTAATATTATGAAAAAAACATTACTTACAATTACATTAGCATTATGTGCAATCGGCTTTTCAGCAAATGCTGAGGAAGCTGCTGAAAAGGAAATTATTACAATAGTTACCGATGCATGGTGTCCTTACGTTTGCGAGCCTGGTGCAGAGCAAGAGGGAATCTTGGTAGATTTAGCGCGGGAAGTTTTTGCTGAGCATAATATAGAAGTTAGTTACAAAACAGTATCATATGCCCGCGCTATAAAAGGAGTTATCGACGGAGATTTTGACGGCTTGTTTGCCGGAAATTCGGAAGAGGTAGAAGGGATGGTTGTTCCGGAAAACTACCAAATGATATCAATATATAACATATTCAAACCTGCCGATTTAGAATGGAACTATACCGGAAAAGCCTCGCTGAAAGATGTGACTTTTGGTGCAATTGACGGTGTGGATATCTGGCCGTTTGATAAATATATTGAAGATAACAAGCAAGATAACAAGCTGGTGCAGCTTTCTGCTAGTGCCGAGTCATCAAAGAATATGTTGCAAAAGCTGGCTAAGGGCAGGATTACCGCATTTTTTGATGATGCCAATGTTGTGGCATATTACCTAAAAGAATTGGGTCTAACGGAAAAAGTTAAGCCTGCAGGGCAAGCAGGTTTGCCGGTTGGAGAAGAGGGTGATTTTCTTTATATCGGGTTTAGCCCAAAAAATCCAAAGTCAGAAGAGTATGCAAAAATCCTTTCAGAGGGAACTAAGAATTTCACTGAAGACGGGAGGTTTGACAAAATTTTTGCAAAATATGGAATAACCAGAATAACCGAAGAAGAATATTACGAGATGAAAAAGAAAACCGAAAAACTGCTAGAGGGATTGCAGGATTAATATTATGAAAAAAACATTACTTACAATTACATTAGCATTATGTGCAATCGGCTTTTCAGCAAGTGCTGAGGAAGCTGCAAAAAAAGAAACATTGTTATTAGTTTCAGATGATTGGTGTCCTTTTACTTGTACCCCAGATACGGAGGAAGAGGGGTTTTCGGTGGATTTAGTTAGGATGATTTTTGCTGAAGCTAATATTGATGTGAAATATGAAACAGTTTCTTTTGCGCGTGCACAAAAAGGTGTATTGAGTGGTGACTTTGACGGTATTATAAATGTAAACAAAGAGGAAGGGAAGGGGATGGTTTTTCCTGAGGAGATATCAGGAATTGGCGTGTACACATTTTTTACCTCAGTGGATAGTGGTTGGAAATATACTGGTGAAGAATCACTAAAGGACGCAACTTTTGGCGCACCGGAAGGCTATGATAATTACCCATTTAATGGGTATCTGGAAAGGAACAAGAATAATACCAAATTGGTTCAAATGATATCTGATGAAGATAACACTAACGTGCTGATTGATAAGGCGATAAAGGGCAGAATAACTGCAATATACAATGAGCGCAACGTTATAAACTATACTCTTAAAAAGCGCGGCCTAGAAGGACAGATAGTTCCCGCGGGGATTGAAGGTTTTCCTCTAGAGGGTGATATTGATTATTTGTATGTAGCATTTAGTCCAAAAAATCCAAAATCTGCCGAATATACAAAGATACTGGACGATGGCTTAATAAAGATGAGAGAGAGTGGGAAGATACATGAGGTTGCAGCTAAATACGGCTACACTGTAACAACAAAAGAAGATTATGCAAAATTGCTGAAATCGGTTGAAGGGCTAATGCCGGCTAACCCAGAATAACCAACAAAATAAAACGCTTAGCAATACAGGATTAATATTATGAAAAAAACATTACTTACAATTACATTAGCATTATGTGCAATCGGCTTTTCAGCAAGTGCTGAGGAAGCTGCAAAAAAAGAAGAAATACTGATAGTCGCCGATGAATGGTGTCCTTACACTTGTGAGGAGGGCTCGGATGATGCGGGTTTTGCTGTAGATGTGGCGAGAGAGATATTTGCTGAGAACAATGTTGAGATGAAATATAAAACAGTATCATTCGCACGTGCCAAGAAAGGCGTTCTAAGCGGAGATTTTGCCGGTATATTAAATGTTAATAAGGCGGAAGCGGAAGGTATGATAATGCCGGATGAAATGACCGCAATCAGCATATATAATTTCTTCACTACTTCTGATAGTGGTTGGAAATATACTGGCGAAGAATCACTAAAGGATGCAACTTTTGGCGCACCGGCAGAATATGACAATTATCCATTCAACGGCTATCTTGAGAGAAATAAGGATAATACGAAGCTTGTTCAGATGATTGCTGATGAGGATTTTATGAATATTCTTATTGATAAAATGTTGAAAGGCCGTGTGAGCGCAATATTCAATGAGCGGAGTGTGGTTAATTATAACCTCAAAAAGCGCGGTTTAGAGGATAAGATAGTTCCTGCGGGAATAAAGGGTTTCCCCGTGGAAGGTGACGTGGATTATTTATATGTTGGCTTGAGCCCCAAAAATCCGAAATCCGAAGAATATGCAGCAATGCTAAGTGAAGGAATAAGAAAAATGCGTGAGAGCGGTAGGATGAAAGAGATAGCCGATAAATATGGTTATGTCATGACAACTGTAGAAGATTACAACAAGCTTCTAGAAACGGTTGATGTTCTGATGCCAGCTAACCCAGAATAGATGAATATATGAGAATGAACAATTTAAGCTTCCGAGCTAAAACCTCTATCGTAGCATCACTGGTTGTTGGCGCGGTAACGATTGTTGGTTTTATATTGTTCATTCTCTTTTCGTATCAGGAGCTTGCTGAAGAAATAAAGCTGAGAGCGCGTTTAACTGCCGACATGCAGGCGACTACAATCTCACAATCTCTCTGGGATATTGATAAGAATGCGGTCAATAAGGCGTTGCAGGCATTGCAGAACGACCCTGATTTTACCGGTGCCGTAATCTATGATGAAGAAGGCGAGATTTTCGCCTGGACTGGTGAGCGGGACGAAAAAAAATTGGAATCTGCTGAAACTGCCTCTGCCGATATCACATATCTTTTCGGCGAAGAGGTGAAAAATATCGGTAGATTGGAGGTTAAACTTACCAATGAGCGTCTTTGGCAGAAAATGCGCACTAAGGCTGTGTATGGTCTGGCCTTGTTTACCGCCATAATCACGCTTCTGGTTATATCAATCTTTATAACTCTCCGTATCCTGACAAGGCCGCTGGGCAACATAACAACTGCCATGATAGAATATGGTCAGGGTAAGAAAGATATTCATGTGCCGATGATAAAGGCGCAAGACGAGATTGGCGATTTGGCAAGAACATTTGGCAAGATGAAGCATGAGCTGGATATTTTGCAACATAACTTGGAAGAAAAAGTTGTAGAGCGTACAGTGCAATTGCAAGCCGCTAAGGAAGAGGCTGATAGGGCGAATAATGCGAAATCTGAGTTTGTAGCGAATATTTCGCACGAACTAAGAGCGCCGCTAAACGCGATTATAGGCTTCTCTGATTTGATTGTATCGGAAAGCTTTGGGCCGATTAATAATGAAAAATATGCTGATTACTGCGTGAACATCAATAAATCAGGTGGGCATTTGCTGCAAATTATCAATGATATTCTGGATATTTCAAAAGCGGAAGCGGCGGAACTGAAGCTGGAGAAAATAGAGTTCAATCTCAGGGAAGATTTGCAGGATATTAGGCAAATGTTCGCATTGCAGACTGAAAGGAAGGGAATCTATCTGAATTTGGATTTGGACGAATCTATTCCGGAAAAGGTTGTTGGGGATATGATAAGAACCAAGCAGATATTTATCAACCTTATCGGCAACGCTATTAAATTCACAGAAAAAGGTGGTATCACCATTAAAGCGAAATATACACCAAGTAGTAAGCGCTTGAATGTGGAGGTGATTGATACTGGTATTGGTATCAGCAAGGATAAGGTGGAAGAGGTTTTTGCCAAATTCTCACAAGCTGAAGAGTCAACAAACCGCAAATATGGTGGAACTGGCCTTGGTCTTGCGATAACCAGAACATTGATAGAGATGATGGGTGGGGCGATTAAGGCAACTAGTAAACTTGGAGTCGGCACAAGTTTTAAATTCCACATTAAATTTGACTAGTTAAGTTTAATACACTTGACAAGGGGTGGGGGAGGCTGTAAATAACCCCCCTGAGGTTACTATGAAAGTTTTAAAATCGCTAAAATCTGCAAAAACAAGAGATAAGAATTGTCGCGTAATCCGCCGTCGTGGTCGTGTTTATGTGATTAACAAACGTAACCCGCGTTTCAAAGCGAAGCAAGCTTAAGCTTGTATTATTAAACCCTATCAATTTAGTAAGAGCAAAGATTTGCGGTGTACGCGCGCTGGCTAAGAGTCTTTTATAGGCTCTTAGCTTCTCCTAAAACTTCTGCGGCATGACCGCTTACGCTAACCTTTGGCCAGATTTTGGCAATCTTTCCTTGGCTATCAATCAGAAATGTAGCTCTTTGGATTCCCATATATTTTTTGCCGAACATACTTTTTTCCGTCCATACGCCATATTTATCACAAATGCTGCCATCCTCATCAGAGGCGAGGGGGAAGCTCAGGCAATATTTATCCTTGAACTTGTCATGGCTCTTTACGGAGTCCTTGGATATCCCGATAATCACCGTATTTGCCTTGGCAAATTCCTCGTTTAAATCGCGGAAATCTTTTGCTTCAATAGTGCAGCCCGGCGTGTCATCCTTTGGATAGAAATACAGTACCACATTTTTTCCACGCAATGCCTTCAGGCTAATCTTGCCATTGCCATCGCTGGGTAAATTGAAATCAGGCGCAGAGACACCTTCTTTTAGCGTTGTGTTAGTAGCCATTTTCTCTCCCGTTTTCATCTCTAGGAAACCCCTAGAGATACGAGATTATCAACTAGTTACGGATTTCCTGCAAGAACTTTTCAACTTCAGATTTTAAGTTGTCTGCTTGACTAGAAAGCTCCTTAGAAGATTTTAATACTTCGCTGGCTGAGACACTTGCTTCCGATGAGGTTTTGCTAACATCTTTTATGTTCTCGGAAACATGGCTAACTCCATCCGAGGCTGATTGCATATTGCTGGAGATTTCGGATGTAGTGACGCTTTGCTCTTCAACGGCTGCGGAAATGCTATTTGCATACTCGCTCACATTCTCAATCGAGGATTTGATGTTATTTAGAGAGCTTACAACTTCGTGAGAGGCTTCTGTCATGTTGTTAATTTTCTGGCTAATTTCCTCGGTAGCTTTGGAGGTTTGGTTAGCAAGGTTTTTAACTTCATTAGCAACCACGGCAAATCCTTTTCCGGCCTCACCGGCGCGAGCAGATTCAATTGTAGCGTTGAGTGCCAGTAGGTTAATTTGGTCAGCGATTGACTGAATAAGCTCGACCACGCTACTGATACTTTCGGAGTTTTCTTTCAGAAGAATAGCGCTGCGCTCTGCCTCAAGAGTTCTGTTAACGGAATCTGAGACAGCCTCATTTGACTTATGCACTTGGCTCGAAATCTCCTGCACTGATGAGGAAAGTTCTTCGGCAGCGGCGGCAATGCTCTGAACTGTTGAAAGATTTTGTTCAGACTCAATGCTTGCTTCCTGCGATTTGTCATTTGCTTGCTCAATAGACTTGATCATATTTTGCGCAAGTGCAGAAAGCTGGGCAGAGGCTGAAGATACAAAAACAATAATAGATTGAACGCGCTGCTGGAAGTTGTTTGCCAAATCTTCCATTAGCTTTTTGCGCTCTACCTTGCTTCTCTCTTCGGAAAGCTTTTGTTCTTCTTCAAGCTTAACCTTATCAAGTCCGGCTTGACGGAAAACTTCAAGATTTTTTGCCATTGAGCCGATTTCATCGCCACGCTCAGCTCCTTTAATCTCAACTTGCAAATCACCGGCGGAAAGTTTTGACATCGAGTCATTAGCTTTTAATAGTGGCGAAGTTACGGCGAGGCGTATGAATATGTTAGAAAAGATTATCATTATCACGATGGTAATCAAAATGCTTATGATTAGAATTTTGGTTAAATCTCCCAACGGAGCAAGCACCTCATCTTCGCTTTGCTCGGAAATGATTGCAAATTTTGTACCTAAATATTCCATAGGCGCGTAAGCTGAATATAAAAGCTCTCCATCTTTTTCAACTTCCATATAGCCAGATTCACCTGCGAGCGCCTTATCGACAGCCTCGTCATCAACTTTAACATTCAGAATCGCAGTTTCTCCTTCTTGCGAGAATCTGGACTCAGAGCGCATCAGCTTATCTTCACCAAGAATGAAGGTTTGTCCGGTTTCGCCCAGACCGTCATAAACGGCCATGACGTTATTAATCCTTTCAATAGGCATTTGAAAAACCAGAACGCCGATAGGTTTTCCTTTCTCAACTAATTGAGTACCGATAAAACTAGCAGGTGCGCCATGGCTTGGTGCGTAGGGCTTGAAGTCAAAGAAATACTGTTTTCCAGCCTCGCCATTCGCAGCCGCGCGAAATACATTGCCAAGGTCGGTATCTTTCCATTCCCCATTATTCACATTGGTTGCGTAATCAAGCTCTTTAAAAACCGTGTAAACCAAATTCCCCTTCATATCAAATAGGAAGAAGTCGTAATATCCTTTGGCTCTTAGAGTAGTTCTGAACCAATCATGGTGCTTTTTATGGATTTGGCTATATATACTGCCATCTTTTGCGTAATCGAGATTTTCTTTTTCGCCAAGTGGGTGTGGGTTGTTTTCAATATATAGCTTTTGTAAATATCTAGTTGGGTTTTCGCCATCGCTTTCTAGGATGTCCCATGCCGCCTGAAATTCAAGTGCTGCTTCAATGACATGATGATTAGTTTCAAGGCTCATCATATCTTCCTGAATTGAATGCAGATATGTCTCTATCCCGTTTTTTCTCGCTGCCAGCAATGCTTCTGATTTTTCGCGATTAAGCTGTTCTATGGTGCTGGATGAATTGCCGTATGCCAGAATAAATATTATAGCGGCGGTAACAATTACAGAGATTGCAACAAGTCCAGGGAGCTTTTTTGTAAGTTTTACATTGTTCAGGTTCAGCATTTTAAATCCGTTGTTTTTATTAAATTGAAAAGTAGTAATTAAGTAGTGATTTTAGTCATTTAGCTTTTACGGAGTATAAGACCAATAGGTAAATAAAACGTAAATGAACTATGGGAATTATTTGCGATGAATGCAATCAGGGCGTGGCAATGCACGCGGATTATTATTGATAATAATATTTGATGTAGCTTCGTAGTAACAAGCTCTTTGGATTAGTGACTTAGGACGACATTGCGCTCGGAAGCTAGCTCTTTCACCAGATTATCGACCAGATGCGGGTCATGCCCTTGCGCCTCGAGGTAAACTTGCTGGCTTGGAATGCCTTCTGCATTTTTTACTGCCTCAGCAAGAAATCCGATATTGCCGAGATTTTCTCTGCATCGTGATTCAAACTCTGCCGCATCAAATTCGCCGTTTATAATAAATGTCGCCATAAGATAGTTATAGCAGCAAACATTTTAAGAAAAGTTAACAATGCGTGGGATTTTATATTTCTATGCTATAATGTTTTTCTGTTCTGGCTAGAGCGTTTTCAGCGATGCTGCGTGGAACAATCCTTCCGCCATTTGCTTCGATAGCATATTGTATCTCCCTAATTGTGCACTCGCCCTCAGGAGATTGAGATATTGCAGCGAGTAGCTCGACAGTTGCATCGCCTTTGGGGTTTAGGGTCAGCCTATATGTGGCATGTGCTTGGACACCTGAGCCAGCATCAACATAATTTGGAAGGTTATGACGCAAATCTCTTACAAAAACTGCCGACTCGTCATTAGGCTTTTGACGAAACATACTGAAAACTTGAGAGGGAGTGATTTTGTCTAAATCTTCTTTCTTAATAAACACGCAGCCTGTGCTATCGCAAAATCCCGTCCAGCCATTATTATCAATGTCAGCAATGCTTTTGCCCGGTCTTCCGCGAAATTCAGGCTCAACGATTGTCACCTGTTTTCCTGCATGTTCCAATTGGTCTACGAAACGCGAATAAGAAATTCTTTGCGCAGCATTAGCTTGCATTGGCTGCCCGAATTTTTCTACAAAACTGTTAGGCTTTTTGTCCATGGTCTAATATATCTTAGAATTATTACGGATTTTTGAAAATTTACATAATTTTGCGTAAAAAAACTAATTACACAACTTTTTTGTAGATTTCGCCGCCACCTTCGCGGAATTTTTCTGCCATTTCCTGCATTCCCGCTTCAGCGTCTTCTGTGCTGACTTCTTGCGCTTTGCTGGCTTTTGCAAATTCTCGCACTTCCTGAGAAATCTTCATGCTGCAAAATTTGGGGCCGCACATAGAGCAGAAATGTGCAACTTTTGCGCCATCTGCGGGCAGGGTTTCATCGTGATATTCACGCGCGCGCTCAGGGTCAAGGCTCAGATGAAACTGGTCTTCCCAGCGAAATTCAAATCTAGCGCGGGAGAGGGCATCATCGCGCAATTTCGCAGTTGGCCAGCCTTTTGCCAAATCTGCCGCATGCGCTGCGATTTTATAGGTTATCACGCCTTCCTTCACATCGTCACGGTTGGGCAGTCCCAAATGTTCTTTAGGTGTGACATAGCAAAGCATCGCCGTGCCATACCAGCCGATTTGTGCTGCGCCGATTGCGGATGTAATATGGTCGTATCCGGGTGCAATATCGGTGGTAAGGGGCCCAAGTGTATAAAATGGAGCTTCATAGCAAGCTTCAAGCTGCTTATCCATATTTTCCTTAATCAGGCTCATCGGTACATGCCCCGGGCCTTCAATCATCACCTGTACGTCATGTTCCCAAGCGATTTTGGTCAGCTCGCCAAGGGTTTTTAGCTCGGCAAATTGCGCTTCGTCATTTGCGTCATTGATGCAGCCGGGGCGCAAACCGTCACCAAGGCTAAAAGAAACATCATATTTCTTCATAATTTCGCAGATTTCTTCAAAATGCTCATAAGCGAAGTTTTCGGTATGATGCGTCATGCAGATTTTGGCATGGATAGAGCCGCCGCGACTAACAATTCCGGTAATTCGTTTTTCAGTCAACGGGATGAACGGCAAGCGCACTCCGGCATGGATTGTAAAATAGTCAACGCCTTGCTCAGCTTGTTCGATTAGTGTTTCACGGTATATCTCCCAAGTCAGGTCTTCGGCAACGCCATTAACCTTCTCTAGCGCCTGATAAATCGGCACAGTGCCCACTGGAACGGGCGAATTACGCATAATCCACTCGCGGGTTTCGTGGATATTCTTACCTGTGGATAAATCCATGATGGTATCTGCGCCCCAGCGCGTTGCCCACACCATTTTTTCAACTTCTTCTTCAATGCTGCTGCTCACGGCGGAATTGCCGATATTGGCATTGATTTTAACGCTGAAATTGCGCCCGATAATCATCGGTTCAGCTTCGGGATGGTTGATATTTGCGGGAATGATTGCGCGTCCGGCGGCGACTTCATCACGCACAAATTCAGGGGTGATATGTCCATTTTCGCGGCCTAAACTTTCACGCACTGCGATATATTCCATCTCCGGTGTGATAATACCTTTGCGGGCATAATGCATTTGCGATTTGTTTTTATCATCTTTGCGTTTTTCAACCCAATCGGCGCGCAGACGTTTGATACCTTTTTTGAGGTCAACTTGTTGCTCAGGGTCAGAAAACGGCCCGCTAGTATCATAAACCACCAGATTTGGCTCGTTTGCAGCAGCAGAAAGCTGAATTTCACGCATCGCAACGCCATTTACATAAATTTTGCGGGAAGAGGGTAGTGCCCCCGTAGTAATCTTAAAATCATTTTCCATGTGCCCACTATAGATTTTGTTGCTATGATATCAACTATATTATTCACGGAAAATTAGTATATAATTAACCAAATCTTGCTATAATCACAATTGGGGAGTTGTAATGATATCAGGGGTTACTAATTATAATCATGCAAACGCCTTGTTGGGCGGGCAAAAAAGTACTGCCTTTCAAAGCGTTGCAAAAGAGCTTGGCGGCGATTATAGCAAGGCCTCGGTGAGTGTAGCATTTCTTCATGCTAATTTTCTCACAGGTGCAAGCCAAAAAAGCGGCGTGGGGCTTTATGATTTTACGATGAATGTTCTTGGCGCTGAACCACCGGAAGGTGAAGATAGCATCTTTGCCAGCCAATCAACCGGCGCTCCCAGCCTTTACCAAAAATCTATGGTTAGCTTACTGGTTTAACGAGTAGTTATCTTTCTTGCGCTCTGTTACCCAGTACGAAATCATCGCAATTACGGGCTAGATGTTCCATGTTTCCTAACAATAACGTTGCTTTGGCGCTTTTTGTTAGTGCTTCATCGGGCGGAAATGTAATTTTTCCTCTTTTAGTGGTTAATGTGATATCCTGTGGTATCAGGGGGAAAAGCTCCGGCCTTCCACTATAAACATTATATGAAAATGGCGCTGGAATATTTAGGCAGTCTATTTGGGCGTTAACCCTATCTAATTCTTCTTGGTAATTTCTGAATTGATAAATTAAGGCCTTGAAATTCATAGCTGCAAATAATACTAAAATAGAAGAAGGGTTATTCTCTTGCTCATCCTTGCTTTCATGTGCAAGCAGTCTTCCATTCTCATAGTCAAATGATATGGAAATAAGTTTGGGTATTGAGGTTAAGGGGGCTTTTCCACAGAATCCCAGCGCAGCTAGCTCAAAATTAAGAGCTTCTTCAGTTTCTGGGTGTACAGCTTTTTTAGGGGTTAAATTTCTTAGTGTTTGTCGGCAAATTTCAGCGTCTTTCAAGTTGTCAAAGACAATTATTTTTCTAAAAACATGCCCATGCTTTATGCTGTCAGCATGTTCCCAACCTTTTTCAGGGTCGCATATTTCATGCAAAGTGAGTCTTGCACGGTATCTAGCATCGGGGCTTGTGTTCATCGGCCTTATTTGACTAATATAATTTAAGTATTTTATATATTATATTAATAAGCTTTTGCAACTCTTTTTCTTCGATAATCAAGGGCGGGGCGAGGTAGACGACATTGCCGAATGGGCGAATCCAAACATTTTCTGCAATGAATTTTTCGCGTAGTTCAAAAAATAAATCATCTTTGTGCAGCTCCACCACGCCGAGTGCGCCTTTGATACGCACATCCTTGACTATTTTCAAACTCTCGCAGGGCTTCAACCCTTCATATAATTGCTGCTCGATTTTGCCGATTTGCTCAAGGCGCGGCTCGCTCTCAAATAAATCCAGTGAAGCATTTGCGGCAGCGCAGGCTAGCGGGTTTGCCATAAAAGTCGGGCCATGCATCAGCGCATTTTCCAGCTTGTCGGAAAGGAATGCCTCAAAAACCTCCGCGCTTGCACAAGCTGCTGCCAGAGAAATCATTCCGCCGGTTAGCGCTTTGCCGATGCACATAATATCGGGGATGATTCCCGCTTCCTCGCAGGCAAACATATATCCGGTACGGCCAAATCCGGTTGCGATTTCATCGGCAATAAACAGCACCTCATGCTTTTTTGTGATGCGGTAAATCTCGGCCAAAACATCGGGGGAATGGAATTTAAACCCTCCTGCGCATTGAATTAGCGGCTCAATTATCACTGCGGCAATTTGGTTGTGCGAATCTTCCAATAATTTGTCGAAATCCTCAAAATCCAGCTCACCGCTGGGCACGTCAATTACAAACTGCATAGGCACATGTCCCACATATGGTGAATGCATACCGCCACGCTCGGAGATGCTCATCGCGCCCATTGTGTCGCCGTGATATGAGTTGGTGAAGTGTAGGAATTTCTGCTTTTTGGTGTTTTTGTTATTATTCCGCCAATATTGCACAGCCATTTTCATGGCAACTTCAATTGCAGTTGAGCCGGAATCAGAAAAGAAAATGCGCGGTAATTTTGTTAGTTTTGCCAGACGCTCTGCCAGTTTTAGCGCCGGTTCATGCACCAGTCCGGCAAACATTACATGCGATAAATCCTCAGCCTGTTTTTGAATGGCTTTGACCAAATGCGGGTGTTTATAGCCGTGGCAGGCGCTCCACCAGCTTGAGATTCCGTCAATCAGCTCACGACCATCAGCAAGTTTGATTCTGCAACCTTCAGCGTCCACCACGGGCAATGGTTCTGCGCCGAATGCGTGCTGGGTATAGGGCAGCCAGATATGGTCAAGATTGACTTTCATGAGTTGATTTTAGCGCAAAAGCTTTAATCTTCAATTAAAGGGATTGAATCATCTAAGTTGGTAGTAATTGGCGCGCAGCTCATTTATTCATTTGCCAACTGTTGCATTATAACATCTTGTTATATCGCTAGCTCTATGAGATAATGCTCACAAGGTTAGCTCTGGTTTATTAGTTAGGGGTATTAACTTCAATCTATTAGCCGTATATAAGCTTTCTACTGTTAAGCTTTGGTTCTTTAAAGTTTATCTGTTGGAAGTATTTACAGGAGTTTTGGTAGTTATTACTAACAATTCGACGGTAAATTGGAGCTTAACCTACCAATTTCGCAATAAATTCTTTACTAGCCGCCATCGGTATAGTATAAGCAATTTATAAATCACATAGGTTTTTGCTCCAAAAGCCTGCAAAATCTCAGAAAATTTCAATCAACCACATCTAATTTAAGATTTTAATCAACCAACATGTAGTAAACTATGTCAGATAATAATGATGCAAGCAGTTCTCCGGAAGAAGCTGCAAAACCTAAAAGAAAAACTCTTAAAGTTTCCAATCCAGTAACCATCAAGAACGAGAGTGCCGTCCAAAAAGATGGGGCAGCTATTGAAGAGCCGAAGATTAAGAAAAACCTACCCAAGCCGGAATCCAGCAAAGAGCTTATTGTCACTACTGATGGTAGAGATAGCGTCAACATGAAAGATATGAAAGCCGCAAGAATGGCGGATTTGATAGAAATGGGCGATGAGCTGGATGTGGAAAATGCTAGCTCGCTACTCAAGCAGGATTTAATTTTTTCCATCCTCAAACAATTGGCAGAAGATGGCGATGTGGATATTACCAGCATCGGTGTTTTGGAAGTGTTGCAGGATGGATTTGGATTTTTACGCTCTCCGGAAGCCAATTTTCTGGCGGGGCCTGATGATATTTATGTGCCGCGTTCGGATATTCGCCGTTATGGCTTGCGCACAGGTGATACAATTGAGGGGCATATTGGCGCGCCGAAAGAGGGTGAGCGCTATTTTGCTTTACGTAAAGTCACCAGCATTAATTATGAAGACCCTGAACTTGCCACACGCAGGGCTAATTTTGATAACTTAACCCCGCTTTATCCGGAAGAAAAATTCACAATGGATTATAGCGACCCTACCAAGCCGACTGATTTAAGTACCAGAATTATGGACTTAATTTCACCGCTGGGTAAAGGGCAACGTGCGCTAATTGTTGCGCCACCAAGAACCGGTAAAACTGTTCTGATGCAAAATATTGCCCATGCAATTACCGAAAATCATCCGGAAGTGCATCTGATTGTGCTGTTGGTTGATGAGCGTCCGGAAGAGGTGACGGATATGCAGCGTAGCGTAAAAGGTGAGGTTGTTAGCTCTACATTTGATGAGCCCGCACATCGCCATGTTGCTCTTGCAGAGATGGTAATTTCAAAGGCAAAACGCTTGGTTGAGCATAAAAAAGATGTAGTGATTTTGCTTGATTCAATCACCCGTCTTGGCCGCGCATATAATACTGTCGTTCCATCTTCGGGTAAGGTTCTGACAGGTGGTGTGGATGCAAATGCCTTGCAACGTCCAAAGCGGTTCTTTGGTGCGGCGCGTAATGTGGAAGAGGGCGGTTCGCTTACAATTATCGCAACGGCGCTGATTGACACTGGCTCTCGCATGGATGAGGTTATCTTTGAAGAGTTTAAAGGTACAGGTAACTCGGAAATCGTTCTTGACCGTAAAATGTCTGATAAGCGTATGTATCCGGCAATGGATATCACAAAATCGGGCACACGTAAGGAAGATTTGCTTGTTGATAGCGGGACATTAGCGAAAATGTGGGTGTTGCGTAAAATCCTTGACCCACTTAGTGCTGCTGATAGTATGGAATTCCTGCTCAAGAAAATGAAGGGTACAAAAGATAATCACGAATTCTTTGAGCAAATGAACACAATTGCATAAGGTTTAGATAAGCATGCCGAAAAACGAAAAGCATATACAACAAAAGCGTAAAAATTATGCCTTGCTTGCGGTGCTGGCCGTGCTCGTTATGATTCTTTTCTTTGTGTCTTTCATCCGCGTGGAAGTTAATCTATAAAATTACCTATGGATAAAAAGAATTTATCGCTGGCTATCAATCTTGCCATGGTGGCGATTGGTATGCTGGGTATGGCCTATGCCTCCGTTCCATTATATAACTTATTTTGCCGTGTGACTGGATATGGCGGTACAACGCAAATTGCCGCAGAATTACCCACTGATATACGTGAGCGTGAAATCACCGTGCGCTTTAATGCTGATATTGATTCAAGCCTGAATTGGGAATTTCATGCCGATCAGATAAAATCTACGGTAAAAATCGGTGAAAACGGTTTGGCATATTTCACGGTTAAAAATTTATCGGATAAAGACGAGATTGGAATGGCGACATATAACGTCACCCCGACAAAGGCTGGTCGATATTTCTTCAAAGTATATTGTTTCTGCTTTGATGAGCAGGTGATAAAGGCCGGAGAGACGGTGCAATATCCGGTTTCCTACTATATTGAACCGGCATTTGATGACGATGAATATATGGATGATGTGGATACAATAACTCTGTCCTACACTTTTTATGCCGTAAAAGAAAAAAAATGAACGGAATGCTTGAAAATTCAGAACCTATACAATAAAACTCAGCCTTATTAATTAAGATTGAGAGATTATAATGTCAGCACAACAAGATCATGATTTTCATTTGGTAGACCCAAGTCCGTGGCCGTTATTGGCTTCGATGGGTTTTTTGGTGATGGCGGGTGGCACAGCCTTTGCCTTCCATAATACGCCATATGCAGAATATGCGATGATTGGCGGTTTGCTGTCATTGCTTTATGTCGGCTATAGATGGTGGAAAGATTGTATTCGTGAGGGCGCAGAAGATAAAGCGCATACTTCAATAGTTCAGAAGGGCTTGCGTTATGGCATGCTGCTTTTCATTGTGTCGGAAGTGATGTTCTTCTTCGCATTCTTTTTCTCATATTTTCACTCAATGTTTTTGCCGATGGAAATGCCATGGGGTGAAGCGTGGTCTGCCAAAGAAGGCGTATTCCCACCGGAAACTATTGAGGCGATTGACCCTTGGGATTTGCCGCTATTCAATACATTGCTGCTTTTGATGTCTGGCACAACGGTGACATGGGCACATGCAGCCTTGCTGCAAGGAAATCAACGTGACTTAGTTCGCGGGCTTTTGCTTACCATTATTCTGGGTATAACATTCACAGTAGTGCAGGCGATTGAGTATCATCACATCATCAATCATATGTATAAATTTAGTGAGAATAACTTCTCATCCAATTTCTTTATGGCAACCGGATTCCATGGCTTGCACGTTATAATCGGTACGATATTCCTGATAATCTGCCTGATTCGTGCATTTAAGGGGCAATTCTCTGAGAAACATCATCTCGGTTTTGAGTTCGCTGCATGGTATTGGCATTTCGTTGATATTGTCTGGTTGTTCCTATTTGCCAGCGTATATCTTGGCGGCAGGTAGCGCGCTTTTGAGGATGACTGTGAGGTTGTCTTCAAACTCTATCTTCCATGTGTCATTCTGCAATAAGGCGGCAATCTGCGGTGAGCCGGCTTCCAGCAATAACAAATCTATATTATGCTTTTGCGGGATATCCTGCCAGCCTGATTTCATATAGTGAAAGGTCAGATAATCTCCAATCAGATATTCACTAAAAGCGGTTTCCGCCCTGCTATCAATGAATGTTTTTAGACTACCTTCTGAGAAATATATTATATAGCCGCCCAGATTGTATGAATTCAAAACACGGGCTGATGCATGATTAGCTTTTATATAAGCAATTGCATCAATCGGTGTTTTCCGCAGAACCGACTTGCTATCATAATATGTGCTTTTGAGAATTCCACTCGCAACAACCACAGTAAAGGCGAGGCATAAAACGGACAAAACCTTGGATAGTTTGGCGTTATTTAAATCACTCCGATATTCATTATCCTTTGAATTAAGCGCAGAATTTTGTGAAATTATGAACGCTAAGGATTTTGCAAAAGCAGGCGCGGATATAATGAACAATAATGGTAAATTCCGCGCAGATAAAAGCCCTGCAACAACCCAGATGAGGCATAAAGCAATCTCGGAGATTCTATGCCTGCGATAGTTAATTGCGATAAGAAAGGCGAGGGAAATGGGGTGTATATATAAAAGTGGATTATTGGCGGATTGCCATTCGCTCACATGCTTTGCCAATTTACCGCCAAGGGTTCTGTATATTCCTTCATAAATATATATACCATATGGATTCAGCAAGCTGGCGACTGCGCAGCCAGCAAAAACGAGGAGTAAATTCCTGAAGATTACCTTATCTTTATGCCAAATTGCTTCCAGCCCATAAGCTCCGATTATAACAAATCCGGCGATAAAGCCGCCATGAATATTTGCCCATAATATCATCAAGGCGGGGAGGGCGATAAGCGTGCGTGAGGATTTTCGGTTAAGGATTATCATGAATAATGTGGCAAATAACATGGTCGCCAATTGCGGGCGCGCAGTTGCAATAGGCACGAATATCAAGCAGCCTAGCAATAATGTTATGCCAGTGGCAATCAGGCTGTCTGAGCTTTTTACCATTTCACGCGCGAGGATATATAATGTGATAGATATCAAAACTGCGCTGATGGCGGCGGGAAGATATAATGGTGATAGCTTATCAAAAAATGCGAGCATCACATCCCACGCCCATGAGATGTTAAACCAGTGATAATTCGCGGCGGTGAATGAAAATATATTATTATCGGGAATCATGCGGTTATCAATTATATGATGCCCAGCCTGCAAATGCAACATCACGTCAGGGTCGGCAACCAGATTCCCCAGATTGAGGCACAGCCCGATTAGGAAAACCAGATAAACAAATTTTGGCAGGGTTTTTTCCATGTGAGCAATTTACCACGACAGAATGTTTAAAACCAGTTGAATTGAGCGTTGCCAACTGATATATATGCGCATCCCACATTTTGGCCGGTTAGCAAAGTGGTAATGCAAGGGACTGCAACTCCCTCATCGACGGTTCGATTCCGTCACCGGCCTCCAAAATCTTTGACATCGCAGTTACTGTTCGTTAATAAATCTGCATGGTTGCAGAAAGTCAAGATAGTGAGACGTGGGAGTGTTCAGATTATAATGCTCGTAACATAAAGCTATCGAGAGCTTTTATTTCTCTTGTAGTGTTGCATATAGTTGCTGTTGTTGGAATATTGGCATTTGAAGTTTTGAAGCCTCGCCAGAACGAACTGGATGAAGCTCCTGAAAGAACGCCGGGTTTGCTGGGTAAGCATTTTCTTGACGCAATTGCAAGTGACCAAAGTATATTGAATAACCCAGCAAGATTAGAGGCGTTGCTTGATGCTGCTAGTGTGCCAGAAGATTCATCTGCAATTTTGTGGTATGATAGTTGGGGAGAAGTGCAAATTCCTGTGACAAGGGCAAAGGCGCTTGAGAATGCCGAACTTGCAGAGGAAGTTTTGCTCGATAGGGCGAAGCAGATTGAAGTCCCGCGTACGCGATAATTCTTTATTCGGAAATCTAAAACATATATAACCAACCCATGAAGATTATATTTATGGGAACGCCGGATTTTGCCGTGCCATGCTTGCAAAAGCTGATCAGTTCGGAACATGAGATTGTTGCGGTTTATACGGCAGCTCCAAAACCTGCGGGCAGGGGGAAGAAATTGCGCGCATCTCCGGTGCAGATTGTGGCGGAAGAGAATAATCTGAATATCAAAACCCCAAAATCGCTTAAAACGGAGGAATTGCCAGAATGTGATATGGCGATTGTGGCAGCTTATGGCTTGCTGCTCCCAAAACATGTTCTGCAAACCCCGAAATATGGTTGCCTGAATATCCACCCATCCGATTTGCCACGTTGGCGCGGCGCGGCTCCGATTCAGCGCACGATAATGGCAGGTGATAAAAAAACTGCAATTTGCATCATGCAAATGGATGAGGGGCTGGATACGGGTGATATTGTCGCGCGTGAGGATTTGCTGCTCGATGATAATATTACCGCATCAGAATTGCATGATAAATGCGCTGAGCGCGGGGCGGAGATGGTGCTGGAAGTTCTGGCAGATATAGATAATATGAAGCCTGTCCCGCAATCAGATGAGGGCGTCACATATGCTGCAAAAATCAGCAAGGATGATATGAGGGTTGATTGGCAGAAAGCCGCGCATGAGATTTATAACCAAATTCGCGCGGTAAATCCATATTTTGAATATGAAAATGAGCGGATAAAGATATTCTCCGCAGAAATTATTGATATGCAAGGCAAGGCCGGAGAGGTTTTGGATAATGAATTGGCAGTTGCTTGCGGGCAGAGGGCAATAAGGATTCTGAAATTGCAAAAACCCGGTAAAAAACCGATATTGGCAGATGAGTTTCTGCGTGGGAATGCAATACCGCCGAAAACCTGTTTTATATAGCGGAGAATAATGCGCGATTATTTTTATATATTGCTCGTTGCCACAATTCTCGCATTGCCGTTATTGATATTCGGCGCTGGTGGTTTTGATTATAGCATCCATGGCTTATGGGCAAAAAACTTCATCTCCGAGCTTGGTTTCGATTCCCTATATCCACGCCATTTTCCGCAGCTTAATTATGGACTTGGCGAATATTTTGGCTTTTTTTATCCGCCTGCGATTTTTTATATCAACAGCGCGCTGGGCTTTTTGCAAAATGACGAAATGCTGAATTATACGCTGGTTATTGCTTCGGGTTATCTCGCACTGATATTATCAGCTTTTGCTTGTTACAGATGGCTTTCATCGCGGTATAATAATCGGCAAATTGCTTTGCTCGCATCAATCTTATATATGCTGAGCCCGTATTTGCTTATAAATAGCTATTACTTCTCTGCTTTGTCGCAGCAATGGGCATTTGCGCTATTTCCACTATTGATGCTGACAGCCGAAAAAATTGCTTTCGGAAAAAAGCGTGGGGTTGTTTTATATGCAATTGCGCAAGCTTTATTGTTCCTGACAAACATCCCGATGGCGATAATATTTTCAGGAATACCGTTTATATACCTGCTAGCCTTAAAAGCAGATTTGCGCGCATTCCTGAAGATGGCAAGCGGTGCAATTTTTGCGTCATGTCTTGCTGCTTTTTATTTGTTGCCGATGCTGCTGCTAAAAAAATATGTCTATATAGACGCGCATTTTGATTGGGGATTGAGTTATGATAAATTTTTTATCACTCAGGATAATTTGAGTGGCGGGCAAACGAGTTTTTTCGCTCTCATTATGCTTGAGTTGTTTTTTTATTCATTAGTCACAGCCTTTCTAGTATTAAAAATAAATTTTAATCGGCTGCATAAATTTATTCTTTTCGGGATGGCTGCGGTGATATTTATGCAGTTTCCGATAAGTATAATTTTTTGGGAAAATCTCCCATTCCTTAAGTATATTCAATTTCCACATCGTCTGCTAGCGATTAGCGTTGTTCTTCTCACCTTATTATTTGCTGAATTTTTGGCCGACAAAAACAGTGCAGAGCGTATCAAGATGCTAACCGCAATATTAGTAATCCCGCTAATTATACTGACGATTTTTGCTGCTGAAAAACGAAGCGAGCCAATAAGCAATGAAGCGCGCGCTTTATATCAAAAAGGTTTGTTCGGCTTCAATCCGCATTATGTCCCAAAATCGGAGGGTATGGTTGAGTATCTATATGGCAAAGATAGGGCTGGTATTGAGCAATTGCCAATAATCGAAAGCAAAAATAGAAATGCAGATTTTGAAGTTATTGAAATCAGAAACC
>PCXJ01000004.1:0-8107 GCA_002787615.1 Alphaproteobacteria bacterium CG11_big_fil_rev_8_21_14_0_20_44_7 | reverse complement strand
GGCGTGCTGAAATTAATGGAATCCCTGTCGAGCTTTTATCGGAGGATTATATGCAGCGCATGCTGATAGTGATTGATAAAAATTACAAAGATGCAACTTTGCTGCTATATCTGCCAAAATATTGGCATGAAAGGGCTGGTGCGTGGATTAGTCTGATTTCTCTGCTAATTTTGATGTTATTATTTTGCTATGAGAAACGCCTTCAAAAATAACCAGTCAATTATTTTTCTGGCATTAATAGCGATGCTGGCGGCTGTTCCCGGTTTGATATACGGATTCGCCGGGCATGATTCTTTCATCCATGCATTATGGGCAAAGAGGTTTTCGGCATTGCTGGCGGGAGGTGAGATTTATCCGCGCTTTGACCCTGAAGTTTTTCTTGGTAATGGAAGCTATGCCTTTTTCTTTTATCCGCCACTAACGATATACATCAATTCTGCATTTTCATTTTTGGGGAGCGAAAGCAATTATTTTATGCCGGTTATCAACACCTCAATGATTCTGGCAATTCTCACTGCAATAGCAACTTCATATTTCTGGCTACGAAATTATGAAATGAAAGTGAGATTGCTCGGTGTGGCGCTATATATCTTCTTCCCGCCATTTCTCGCTTTTTACGCCTATATTTCCACAGGAGTGGGGATGGTGTGGGCATATGCATTTGCACCGCTTTTGCTGATGGGAATTGTGCGAATTATAGAAAATAGGAGATATGGTTTCGCATTATACACATTCGCCCAAACTCTGATAATTCTGACCAATATCCCTGCAACAATTATATATTTACCCATAGCAACGATTTATGGATTTTATTGCGCAAATAAAAAATCGCATTATGCCAAGCTGATTTTTTCATCGCTATTAAGCCTAATCATTTGTGCTGTCTATATTTTGCCGATGATTTTTCTCAAAGATTTGATGAATTTGCACAGCCATTGGGATACGGTGATTGGCTTTAAATATCAGGAGCATTTTGTAAATTTCAGCAGTTTCATTGATAGCAAAGCTCCATATTTCCTGATTATTGTGCTGACTTATGTGCTAACGGTGGGGCTGGTGTTATTTTTACTAAAAAAACTTGGAGCTGGGCTAGGGAAAAAGTCCATATTTTCTATAGTAATAATAATTTCCATCCTTTTTCTTTCCTGCTCTTTGAGTTCATTTTTATGGGAGCAAATCAGCATCTTGCAAATTATTCAATTTCCTTTCCGGTTTATGCTGGCAACGCCACTTTTTCTAGTCCCCATAATCGCAAAATATGTTGAGCAGGATGTGAAAGAACGCATTATGCAGGTTTCGGCAATTATAATCATTCCGGCGATAATATTAGCAATTTTTGTGGCGTACATATCCAGCAACAAAATCCAGCATATACCAAGCGGGATAAAGGCTTATTTTACAAATAACATTGAATATTACCCGCATTACACACCAAAGAAGGACGATTTATATAAGTATTTTTTCATAACGCCGCTTGATGAATTGAAGAAAAATCGCAAAGTTGAAATCATGGATGGTGCAATGGCGGGAATAAAAAACCTGACTTGGCAACCGCGTGAAATAACGGCGGAGATTTCTGCTGAGTCGGGTGCGAAAATCTGGTTCAGGCGTTTTTATATAGATGGTTGGCAGGCGGAAATTGACGGGGAAAGGGTATTGCTGGAAAAAGACGATTTCAATAACATGATAGTTAGCACTGAGAAAGATTATAAAAATTCGATTCTCAAAATATCTCTCCCGCCTTATTGGCATGAAAGGCTGGGCGCATGGCTTAGCGCCTTTGGAATGCTAATCTTGATTGCTTCCTTGATATGCAGTAAATTCCGCCGGAATAATTAGATAAAAAATGCCGAGATATAAAATAACCATAGAATATGACGGGACGGGGCTTGCCGGATGGCAGCGCCAAGATGATGTCTATTCCGTGCAGGAAGCAGTTGAAAACGCAATTCTGGGGTTTTCGCAGGAAACTCAGCGCGTGCAAAGCGCAGGCAGAACTGACGCCGGAGTCCATGCTTTTGGGCAGATCGCGCATTTTGATTTAGAAAAAGATTGGGATGAATTTCGTGTGCAAGAGGCGCTCAATCATCATTTGCGCAAAGATAGAAAATTACCGATTGAAGGGCAGGTGGCGATATTAGACGCAAAAAAAGCTGCGGCTGATTTTGATGCAAGATTCTCGGCAAAGAAGCGTTATTATCTATATCGCATCATAAACCGCCGCGCGCATTTGGCGTTGGAGCGTTCCCGCGCTTGGTGCGTGCATGAAGAGTTGGATCCGGAAGCGATGCATAAAGCGGCGCAAATTTTGTTGGGCAATCATGATTTTACCAGCTTCAGAGCCGCAGAATGTCAGGCGAAATCTCCGGTAAAGACCTTGGATAGGCTTGAGGTTAAGTGTGTGAATGGAATAATCGAGATTCGGGTTGAGGCGTTGTCATTCTTGCATCATATGGTACGCAATATTGTTGGAAGCTTGCGATTGGTAGGCAACGGCAAATGGAGCGTGGATGATTTGCAAAATGCTCTAAAAGCCTGTGACCGTGCTGCTGCCGGAGAAACCGCCCCCGCTCACGGCCTATATTTCGTCAAAGTTGATTATTGAATGCTAGGTATAGCCATAAAACCCTGTCTTTTTCTGCCGATTTGATAGAGAAAATCCGCGCTTCAGAAAGGGGGAGTGGCAAATAGTGCATATTTCTATGTCTATTTGTCAGCTTTGCATTGACTTCGACAAAACTATAAATTATTTATACCGTCCTGCAAATGTTGGGGTATAGCCAAGCGGTAAGGCACCGGTTTTTGGTATCGGCATCCCAGGTTCGAATCCTGGTACCCCAGCCATTTTCAAGATCTCGCTATCAGAGTGCATTAGTTTTTGCCGAAATCATATAGGATGTTAAACTTGGTGCTGGTATCCAGCTTTTTCCGGTTTTCAGGAACGTCAGAAATATGCTCCGCCTCAAAGCTGAGCTTCAGCGCGAGATTATCTGCAATTTTTGTTTTGGCTGAAGTTTCAGAGTTGGAAATAAAAATCCCTCCGCCTTGCTCAACTTGAAACTTTTGATTTAGTGATAAATCCTCCAAAACCTGCCATTCCGCTTCTGCGCCCAATCTTTGAATGAAGCTATTTTCGCTGCTGCTATCTTCTGGTTTGCTTTGCCTCATACCGATGGATGCTTCGGCTTCCAGCCAATATTTTTCCTCATCCAGCAATTTATGCCCATATCCGCCCACTTCGGTTAGGCGATAATCAAAGCCACTAAAGCGGTCTTTTACCCAATCAATTTCGCCAAAAACATAATCTCGTTTGGTGAGTTTATACCTTGTTTGGTATTCCGCCCTATATTCTTCGGCGGTTCTTTGCTCATCTTCGCTATTATTCTCAGCACTTAAGCCTAGCGAGTTTTTCCAACCTTCGGTTTCATATGAAATCTCTGTCTTTACATTGATATTTTTGCTGTCGCTATTGCCGCTATTAATCAGCAGTCCAGCTTCAATTGAGGCTTGGACTTCATCTTCCCACGAGGTTATTTCTATTTTCGGTGCAGCAGGCAATCTCTTGCTTTCATAATAGGAAATCACATAAGCGATAATTGCCATTTTTTCTTGAGGATAGAGCTTAGAACTTTTCTCAATTACCGAATCAACCAGAAACACATCATCGCTATCTACAGCTTTTTCAATTGATGATTTAACCTCTGCGGACAAGGAATGAGCCTCTTGCGCCGTGGAGATGAATGTGGCTATTGCCAGCAAGGCGGCGAATGCAAACGGACGCTTTCGCAAGGGAAATCTTTTTGTAGATGTGGTAATCATTGGCATAATAATAAATTTTGAAAATAATCTATAACATGGCAATGTGGCAGATAGCTACTTCTTCTTCCAAGCAACTCTATATAAATCCAGCCTTCTATCCTTGAGGTTTTGCACCGTGCCGGATTTTCGTGATGCACTTAGGGAGTTGAAATTTAAATCCGACATAATCACCATTTCGGTGTTTGGGATAGAGGTTGCCGCGATTCCATCCCGCGCAAATGGAAAATCACAGGGGGTCATAATGCAGCTCTCCGCATAATTCACATCCATATTATCAACATTGGGCAAATTGCCGACAGTTCCAGACATCACAACATATATTTGATTTTCAACTGCACGGGCTTGTGAGCAATATCTTACTCTATTATAGCCCTGTTTTTCATCGGTACAAAATGGCACAAACAGGATTTTCATACCTTGGTCGGTCAGATGCCTTGATAGCTCAGGGAATTCTGCATCATAGCATACAAGAACTCCAATAGTGCCGCAATCCGTCTCAATTGTGCTAAGCGTATCTCCGCCATGTATATTGCGCCAATATTTCTCGCTTGGGGTGATATGTATTTTTGCCTGAGTGTGAACCGAGCCATCGCGTAGGAAGACATATGCCATATTCTGAATCTCACCCTTTTTGTTTTTTGTCGGGTGCGTGCCACCAATTATATTGATGTTATAAGAAACTGCTAAATCCTGAAAGAAATTCACATATTTATCAGTAAGCAGGGTGAGGCGTTCAATATTCTCAGTTGTTGAAACCTTGTTTCCGTCTATTGATATAAGTGGAATGGTCAAGAATTCCGGAAATAATACAAAATCTGAGCGATAATCAGAAGCAACGTCGACAAAATATTCTACTTGTGAGGCGAATTCTTCAAAGCTTTTCACCTCCCTAACTTGGAATTGTACGCTGCAAACTCTCACCGAATCTTTTTTATTATGTATGTGACGGTGCTCTTTGGTGCTTTCTTCGCTATAATGCGGATTCTCCCAGAGCATAAATGCCGCATAACCTAGGGATTCGAGGTCTAGAGGCAAATAATTCTTGAGGATTCTAACAAAGCTGAAGCCGTTTTTGGTCTGGAATCCGATTACGGGGTCTTTTATTTTCTTATTAAGTACCTGATTAATATATTCTTCCGGTGTTTTGACCTGCTTCTGTTTCTTTGCATAATTGGGCATTCTACCACCGAATACAATTCCTTTCAGCCCCAATTCAATGCATAACTTCTTTCTTGCTTCATAGAGCCTTTGTCCGATGCGTAACCCTCTATATTCCTTACTTACGCCGATTTCCATTCCATACAAATAATCTCCATCTTCATCATGTCTAGATGCGAAGCCGCCGCCGGTAATTTCGTCATAAGTATGGTCTTTGAAGGCCACTTCTTCTTTAATCAGGAAGGTTGCGCAATGGCCGATAATTTGTTCTCCGGCTTCGATTATGAATTGCCCTTGCGGGAAGCGGCTGATTTGCCCGTTTAGCATTTCGTTAGTGATGCCACTATCCTTGCCATAAATTCCTTTATAGAGCTCGGTTAGCTTCTTAAAATCTCTTCTTTCAAGAGTTCTTAGGTTAATTTGCGCTTGCTTGATCTCATTTGTATCTTTTTTCATAATCCACTAATGTAATTATCCCAACATAATAAATCCACTGAAATGCGATTTCTTATTGCAAAAGATGGAATTAATGTATAATACACCATTCCTTGCAACCAACAAAGGTTTTATGCATAGTGAGAAGGGAACAAAAATCAGTTAAATCTCTTTTGAGAGGCTACCGTCAGCCAGTATTTGCTTTTCGTAAGCACAGTATTGAAAAGGCTGCGAGTTTTTTTCTTAATAATTTCAAAGGTGAGCCGTTATATGCGGTTAAAACCAATCCAGAACCGCACGTAATCAAAATTTTATGCCAGCTTGGCTTCCACTCATTTGATGTCGCTTCTTTGGAAGAAATCCGCCTTGTTTCCAGTTTGAGCAAAGACGCTAACCTATATTATATGCATCCGGTAAAGCCACGCCATGCAATTAGGGAAGCCTATTTTAAGTATGGTGTGCGCCATTTCTCGCTCGATTCCAAAGAGGAGCTGGATAAAATCCGCAAAGAAACAAAAAATGCAGATGATTTATGTCTGCATGTCAGAATGTCAATTCCCAATACTTTTGCTGAGTTGAGTCTGGGAGAGAAATTTGGTGTAAACTTGCAAGATGCACCAAAATTGCTGAGTCAAGTTCGTCAATATGCAAAAAAACTTGGTGTATGCTTCCATGTCGGCTCGCAATGCATGCATCCTGACGCTTATAGAATTGCAATCCGCATGGCAATTAGCTCCATAAAAGAAGCTAAGGTGACAATTGAAAGTCTAAATGTTGGTGGCGGTTTTCCTTCGATTTATCCGGGCATGGTTCCACCGCCGATGAGTTCATATTTTGATGCCATACATGAGGAGTTTCGCAAAGTTAAGGGATATAAGAAACTGGAATTATTATGTGAACCGGGTAGGGCGATTGTTGCCGAATCTACTTCTGTGATTGTTCGTGTGGAGATGCGCAAAGGGCAAAATCTTTATATAAATGATGGCACTTATGGCAGCCTATTTGATGCCGGAATTCCGCATTTTATCTATCCGGTGAATTTGCTGCGTGGCAAGGATGATAAAGGTGATTCCGATCATGTTCTGCCATTTAGCTTTTATGGCCCAACCTGTGATACGCTGGATTTTATGAAAGGGCCGTTCTATCTGCCGAGTGACGTGCGCGAAGGTGACTTTATTGAAATCGGACAAATCGGCGCATATGGCCGCACCATGGCAACCGGATTCAACGGCTTCTCACATAAAAGAGGGGTGCATGAAGTTGATGATAATCCGCTAATGACGATGTATGGTGATGATAAGGATATCAACCATTCTCCCGAAAAGATTGCGGTTTAAGTTAGCTATATGAGCAAAAATGACATTGAGCGCATCACCGGTTTTGACAGAGAGCTGGTTGCTATTGTTAAGGATTTTCTGATACTAACCCCGCTTAGTTGGCCGCTTGCCGCACAGCAGGAATTTCTAAAAAAGGCTGAAAAAGGCAATTATGTTCTACCGAAATTTTCTTATGCGAAAACAGATTATTCGGAAAAAATAGATTCATTAAAGTCATATATAAAAAAGCTGGGCAAAGATGACCATCCGGCGATAGATTTCCTCAAACGCAATGCTGAAAGCTATCTTAGCGCATATTATATATTGCAGGGTGTAGGCACGGATGCGGTTACAAAAAACTCCAAAATATTATACGGCTCGCCCAATGATGTGTTTAAGGGTTATAAGCGAAAAATAATCAGTATCGCCAAATATTTCCTGCGCGTAGTTGAGGATTATAAGCCCGGTAATTCAAAGGAAAACTTCATCTATTCTGCTGAGGATTTTTGTGAGCTTCTTGCCGCCGCTACAAATGAGATTATTGACACAAACAAAGATGCGATAAAAATTGAAGTTGATGAGAATATTTTTGCTCGCGCGGCGGCGGGGCCGAACTATGTCAAGATTCGCAAGAATGCCCGATTTTCCGAGTATGATTTGCGCCAACTTTTGCACCATGAGGTTTTTACTCATACGCTAACTTATATAAACGGGCGCAATCAGCCGGTTCTTTCCTGCCTTGGCTACACAGCGCCGAGAATCACCGGAGTGCAGGAGGGGCTTGCAACATTTGCAGAATATATCAATTTCTCAATTGATATTGAGCGCCTGAGTCGCCTAGCCTTGCGTATAATCGCGCTTTCCAAAGCCGAAGATGGTGCAGATTTGGTGGATTTATATAAATTTTTCAAATCGCACGGGCAAAGCAATGAGGAAAGCTATCTTTCTGCAATGCGAATTTTCCGTGGTGGCACTCCTAAAGGCGGCATAATATTTTATAAAGATAATGTATATTTGCGTGGACTAATCGAGGTTGAAAGCTTCCTGAAAAGCGCAATGCATGATGGTGATTTGCGTAATATGGATTTGCTATTTGCCGGAAAGCTCACCACAAATGATACGCTGCGCTTGCAACCGCTACTCACGGAAGGCTATATTGAAGCACCGAAATATATTCCTAACTGGATGCAGAAAAAGGAATTGCTTGCCGCGCATCTTGCTTTGAATGATTTGACCGAGAGATTTTTTATAAAACCTAATAAGTGAAAATTATGACCGATATCGAGATAATGAAGCCTGAAGATGGATTTTTCGGATTACCCGAAGAGGATTCGGTTTCCTATGATGAAGCAAAATTGGTGATTATTCCGTTTGGGCTG
>PCXJ01000096.1 GCA_002787615.1 Alphaproteobacteria bacterium CG11_big_fil_rev_8_21_14_0_20_44_7 | reverse complement strand
CACCAATAGTGGCGGAGAAATTGAGAACCCGCATAAAAATGTCGGGCGCACGATTATTATCTCCCTTGGAATATGTGTAGTTTTATATTTGCTGGTATCACTGGCAGTGGGTGCCAATCTTTCCATTGAGGAAATTGTGAACGCCAAGGATTACTCTTTGGCTGAGGCTTCCCGCCCAGCCTTTGGTGATTATGGTCTGTGGTTTACGGTGGGTTTTGCGATTGTGGCTACTGTATCCGGCGTGATCGCCAGCGTTTTTGCCGTGTCACGCATGCTGGCCATGCTCACTGATATGAATCTGGTGCCACACCGCCATTTTGGTATGCCAGGAAGTATTCAGAAACATACGCTGGTTTATACCATCATCATTGCCATGTTGCTTACTGTTTTCTTTGACCTCAGCCGCATTGCTTCGCTCGGTGCTATTTTTTACATCATCATGGATATTGCTATCCATTGGGGTGTGCTGCGCCATTTGCGTAAAGAAGTTAAAGCCAATGCTGCCATCCTCATCACCGCTATCATCTTGGATGTCATCGTGCTGGGGGCATTTTTATGGGTCAAAGCACAGTCTGACATGCTGGTAATTTGGGCATCGCTAGTTGGGCTGGCTCTCATTTTTGCGGGTGAGAGAATATTTATACACCAATACCAAAACGAGGAGAGCTAAATGGAACATTCACATAAAGAGCATGATTGCTGCGGTGGAAAAAAAATGAATACAGGTATCAAAGACCCCGTATGCGGGATGGATGTTGATCCGGAAAAAACCAAACACCATTTTACGCATAAAAATGAGAAATATCATTTTTGTAGTGAGAAATGCCTTGGTAAATTCAAAGCCTCTCCTGAGCAGTATATTAATAAAAAAGAGAATACCGCTAATAAAAATGTTCCTGAAGGCACGATCTATACTTGTCCGATGCACCCGGAAGTCGAACAGATCGGCCCAGGAAGCTGCCCTAAATGCGGAATGGCATTAGAGCCTAAAACTGGTGTTATTGATGATGAAGGGCCAAATCCTGAATTAGTTGATTTTACCAGACGTTTTTGGGTGGGAGCGATTTTAACCGTTCCACTGCTTATTTTGGCCATGTCGCCTTTTGTAGGGTTGACCGCCATTAGAGAGTTTTTTGGTGAGCGCACTACATTGTGGATTGAACTTGCTCTAGGCACACCGGTGATTTTATGGTCGGGCTGGCCGTTTTTTGTGCGTGGATACCATTCTTTCCGCACCTTGAATTTAAATATGTTCAGCCTGATCGGTATGGGTACGGGTGCGGCTTATCTTTTCAGTATCGTTGCGGTGCTGATACCCGATATTTTCCCTGACGGATTCCGTGATGCTGAAGGCCATGTCGGTGTATATTTTGAAGCAGCTGCTGTTATTGTTACACTGGTTCTTTTAGGTCAGATCATGGAGCTACGTGCGCGGGAACGTACTGGCTCGGCGATCAAGGCATTGCTTGATATGGCGGCTAAAACCGCCCGTGTGATCCGTGAAGATGGCTCAGAAGAAGAAATCCCCCTCGAAGACGTGCAGGTGGGTGATAAAATACGTGTGCGGCCAGGCGATAAAGTGCCGGTAGATGGCACTGTGCTTGAAGGGCGTTCTTCGGTGGATGAATCAATGATCTCCGGGGAACCGGTGCCGGTTGAAAAGGTCGCCGGTGATGCTGTCACAGGAGCTACCATCAACGGTACAGGCAGCCTAATCATTGAAGCCACACGAGTGGGTGCGGATACCATGCTCTCTCAAATCGTGGATATGGTGGCCAACGCACAAAGATCGCGTGCGCCGATTCAGAAATATGCCGACATGGTTGCCGGATATTTTGTACCGGTGGTGATTGTTATCGCTATTTTATCCTTTATCGGCTGGGCGCTTTGGGGGCCAGCCCCAGCACTATCTTACGGTCTTGTGGCTGCGGTGGCGGTGCTGATTATCGCTTGTCCTTGTGCGCTTGGGCTTGCAACGCCGATGTCGATTATGACTGCAACAGGGCGCGGTGCGCAGGCTGGGGTTCTGATTAAGAATGCCGAGGCGCTGGAGCGTTTTGAAAAGGTAGAGATATTGATTGTCGATAAAACAGGTACTCTTACTGAAGGAAAACCAAAGCTGGTGGCCGTACTACCCGAAGATGGTCATGACGAGGCCGAGGTGCTTCGCCTTGCTGCCTCGCTTGAGCGTGGCTCGGAGCATCCTTTGGCTGAGGCCATTGTGCGCGGTGCGGAAGAACGTAATGTTGAAATGGCAGATGCCACAGATTTTGAGGCTGTAACCGGTAAAGGCGTGAAAGGTACGGTTGATGGTCATGCGGTAGCACTTGGCAACGCAGCACTGATCTCCGATATGGGCCTGGATAGTGGCGCACTGGTTGAAACAGCTAATGCCAGACGTGATGAAGGCGAAACCGTGATGTTTGTGGTACTTGATAACGCCATTGCCGGACTGGTCAGCGTGGCCGATCCGGTAAAAGAAACCACACCCGCTGCATTAAAGGAACTGCACGATCTGGGCTTTAGAATTATCATGGCCACCGGCGATAATGAGCGCACGGCAAAGGCTGTAGCGGCACGTTTAGGTATCGATGAAATTCGCGCCGATGTGCTGCCTGAAGATAAAGCCCGGATAATCAAGGAACTTCAGGATCAAGGCTTGAAAGTCGCAATGGCCGGTGACGGGGTGAATGACGCTCCGGCACTCGCACAGGCCGATGTTGGGATTGCGATGGGTACCGGTGCAGATGTGGCCATTGAAAGCGCAGGATTTACGCTGATTAAAGGCAATCTTGACGGTATTGTGCGTGCTCGCCGCCTGGTACGTGCCACCATGCGCAATATCCGGCAGAACTTATTTTTTGCGCTGGTTTATAACGCTGCTGGCGTACCGGTGGCGGCGGGGCTTTTATTCCCGTTCTTTGGCATATTAATTAGCCCGATGTTTGCAGCATTCGCCATGAGCGCATCCTCATTCTCGGTAGTAATGAATGCGCTGCGTTTGCGGCGGGTGAAGATTTAGGATAAGTGGAAAAATAAATATGGAAAGACTCAAAGGTAAAAAAGGATTGATTGTTGGCATCGCCAATAAAGATTCCATTGCCTGGGGCTGCGCCAAAGCATTTCATGAGGCCGGTGCCGAGCTTGCGGTTACCTATCTCAATGAAAAGGCCGAGCCTTATGTGCGGCCATTAGCAGAAAAGGTCAAAGCACCCATCATCGTACCACTGGATGTGACGGATGATGAACAGATGGAAGCGCTGTTTGAGATTATCGGCAATACATGGGGTAAGCTGGATTTTCTGCTGCACTCTATCGCCTTTGCACCCAAAGAAGATCTGCAGGGACGCGTGGCGGATTGTTCGCGTGAAGGTTTTCTCACTGCCATGGATATCTCCTGCTACTCATTCATTCGGCTGGCACATCTGGCCGAGCCGCTGATGAAGGACGGAGGCTGCCTTCTTACATTGAGCTATTACGGCGCACAGAAAGTAGTGGAAAATTACAACATGATGGGGCCAGTGAAAGCCGCCCTGGAATCATCTGTGCGTGAGCTTGCCTCCGAACTTGGTGAAAAGAAAATCCGTGTGAATGCATTATCACCGGGCGTGGTTGCTACACGCGCTGCAAGCGGCATCGCCCATTTCGATGCATTGCTGGAGCAGGCAAAGCAAAAATCGCCAGAGCGTGAGCTGATCGGCATTGATTGTGTGGGGGCTTACGCACGGTTTTTAGTGAGCGATGAAGCACGGTTGGTTACCGGCAGCAATGTCTATATCGATGCAGGCTATAATATTATGGGAGGATAACAACATGATTTTTGGACATATAGCACTAGGTATCTACTCACTCTCCCTTACCATCGGCATCTATATCTTATTCCACCTATCCGAGAAGGATGCCCTGTTTGAGAAGGTTATTACATGGATTTTAGTCGGTATCGAAGTGACGGGGATTATCTGTGTCCTTTACCATTTGGGGAATATGTACATCACGGATAATGCCACTGCATTAAGCATTATTAGCCAACCGCCACAATAAGGAGGAACATTATGAATCAGTTTACAGCAGATATTGCAGGCATTTTAGAAATTGCCGTGATCGCCGCAGGGCTGATAACGCTTTATTTTGCGAATAAAGAAAAATCGGCATTACTCAAAAGCGCTGCCTGGCTGATGATTATTGGCGGCATTACCGTTGGTGCATGCACCGCTTATTGGTGGCTCAAATATCATAGCCACGGGCATTTTGAGCATCCGGCCAGTATGCAGATCAATGTACTTCCCTCTGATATAACCCACCATTATTACCGTGAAGGCACCATCATCGAAGATGCTAATCCTGGCGATATGGTACATCCAGCACCGAGGGATTAATAATGCAGATTTTGGTCATCAACGCAGGCAGCTCATCCGTAAAATTTAGCGTATTTGAAGAAGGAGAACAAACCTTCAAATCATCACTGGATAAGCTGGAAGATATTGCAGCGGCAATTGAGCAGATTCCTGATATTCTGGCAAAGAATGGTTTTGCGCACCCGCAAGCAGTCGCCCACCGCGTGGCGCATGGCGGAGATGTGTTTAAAGATGCCTGCCTGATTGATGATGCCGTTCTGAGCAGTATTGAAGCCAATATTCCACTGGCACCTTTGCATAACCCACCCAACTTGGCAGGCATTCGTATCGCGCAACAATGCTGGCCAGATGTGCCGCAAGTGGCGGTGTTTGATA
>PCXJ01000013.1 GCA_002787615.1 Alphaproteobacteria bacterium CG11_big_fil_rev_8_21_14_0_20_44_7 | reverse complement strand
CTGAAAGCTGAGGGCTTTACGGTTGAGCATACAGATGATGGTGAGGAATCTTTGCAGATGGTTAAGGAAAATACGCCGGATATTATCTTGCTTGATTGGATGCTACCCTCTATTTCCGGCATTGAAGTCTGCCGGAGGCTACGCCAAAGTGAGAAAACACGTAATATTCCAATTATCATGGTAACTGCTCGCGGCGAAGAGGCTGATAAGCTTTTAGGGCTTGATTATGGTGCAGATGATTATATCACCAAGCCATTCTCTCCTGCTGAATTAATCGCCCGTATGCGCGCAGTTTTGCGCCGTATACGTCCGGCTTTTTCACAAGAATCGCTAAAATTCGCCAGTGTAATCATGGATTTATCGACCCATAAAGTCACCCGTCAGGAAAAAGAAGTTGCCATGGGTCCTACAGAGTTCAAACTTTTGCGTCATTTTATGGAAAATCCGAAACGGGTTTTCTCGCGCGAGCAATTGCTGGATTCCATCTGGGGCAATGATATATATGTTGAGCTGCGTACTGTGGACGTTCATATCCGCCGTTTACGCAAAGCCTTGGAAGTTGAGCCAAACCTGCCAGACCTAATCCGCACCGTGCGCTCCGCAGGCTATGCTCTGGAAGAGCCAGAAAGCTGATACTTTAATTAAACTAATGATGGCTAATTGTATGCCCTCTAGACTCTATATTTGAGTAACCGCCTATGCTTGGCTCTTCATCTGCTTTTCCGCTAAAATCACGGTTATCTTTTACTTTGCCCGTAATACCATCCACTAGCTTAGCAGCAATCTCTTCAGCGCTTAGATTAACATCTTGACCTTTAACTCCTCCTACTACCACATCCAAAACTTTCAAATATTCCACAAAAGGAAGAGCAGCCACGCCGGTTCTTATCGTCCCGGCCAAACCAGCTTTCATAGCTAGTTCCTTATCGCCTCGCATTATGGCCTCGCCGGTTTGCACGGTTGCAGCAATAGCTTTTATAACTGCTGCTGCACCATCATCCAGACCAAATGCCGGAATCATATCTACCGCGTCGGCGAGTGTGTTTAATACGTTAACTGCTTTGGTGGTTTTTAGTTTGGCGAGGCCATTATCTTCACCGTCTAAAGCAGCAGAAACTCGGCCTCTAAAATCATCTACCACAACCTTTTCATCACCAGACAGCCCGGTATAATCAGTAAAAGCATCAAGAAACTTCTGTTCTTTCTCAGCAGGCTCTTCTCTGGATAAATCTTTAACCATAACTCAAGATTAACATTTATATATTGCAATTTCATTACAGAGAGAGATTCCTACCACTTCAGAATGATGCTACCCCATGTGAAACCTGCACCGAGTGCGGTCAGGGCAACCAAATCGCCCGATTTCAGCTTGGCTTCATGCTCGCAAATTGCCAGTGGAATTGAGGCTGCCGAAGTATTTGCATGTTTAGCAACTGCCGATAAAACCTTATCAGAATCAATTTTAAAACGCTTGGCAATTGCATCCATAATACGCTGATTTGCCTGATGCGGAATCAACCATTTCACATCTTCAATCCCATAATCCGCATCTTCCAGCGCTTCCAGAACGACATTACCCATTTTCTCAACAGCATGGCGGAACACTTCCTTCCCGTTCATACGCAGCAACCCTGCCTGCTGATTAATGCTCACCCCGCCATCAACATATAATTCCTGCTGGAACTGCCCATCACTATGCAGCTTCGCGCTCAAAATCCCCGGCTCATCGCTTTCCCCCAGTATTACCGCGCCTGCTCCATCACCAAATAAAACGCATGTACCACGGTCAGCCCAATCCAAAATACGCGTGATAGTTTCTGCACCGATAACTAAGGCAGTTTTTGCCTGCCCGCTTTTTATGTATATATCCGCCATATTCATCGCATATACAAAGCCACTGCATACTGCCTGAATATCAAAAGCAAAGCCGCTATGCATTCCCAGCTTTTTTTGCACTGAAACTGCGGTTGCAGGAAATGTAGTATCAGGAGTTGTGGTAGCAACGATTATCAAATCCACCGCCGCAAGACCTGCCTTCTCCAGCGCAATTTTCGCAGCCTTTGCCGCCAAATCCGAGGTTAATTCACCATCTGCTGCGATATGGCGCTGTGTAATGCCTGTCCGCGCGCGAATCCACTCATCCGAAGTTTCAAGGATGGCAGGCAAATCGGAGTTATTAATAACTTTCTCAGGTAGGTAGCTCCCGCAGCTAATTATTTTTGAATATTTCGCCACGCTTAGTATTCAAGCTCCCCTTCTTCACTCACAAAACCGATTTCCTCAATAATACGGTCATTGATTTTATCTTTCACCAAGTTGACCGTAACTTCAATTGCGTTAGCAAATCCTATATGATCTGTGCCACCATGGCTTTTTACTACAATCCCATTCAAGCCGACAAACATCCCGCCATTATGCGAGCGCGGGTCAATTTTCTTAAAAACTGATTTCAATGCAGGTTTTGCCAGCACAGCACCACAACGCGCCATAATAGAGGAGGTCAAGCCGCGTTTTAGATATTCTGCACATAATTTCCCTGCACCTTCGGCAGTTTTGAGTGCAATATTGCCGGAAAACCCATCCGCTACCACCACATCAACAGTCCCCATTGCAATATCATTGCCCTCAACAAAACCCTTAAAATTTAGCGGCAAATGCGTATCTTCCAGCAAATCAGCAGCACGGCGTACGGAGTCTATACCCTTGCCCGCTTCTGACCCGATATTCAGCAACCCGATAGACGCATCTTTTTTGCCCAGAACCGCGCGCGCATAAGCCTCACCCATTACCGCAAACTGAAACAGATTTTCGGCACTACATTCAGGATTTGCGCCCAAATCCAGCATGACTGATTGCCCTTTGCTGGTTGGGAATAATGAACATATTGCCGGCCTGTCAATCCCCGGTAAGGTACGCAATGCAATCTTCGACATTGCCATCAAAGCTCCGGTATTACCCGCAGAAATCACCGCATCCGCATCACCTCTTTTCACCGCATCAATCGCCAGCGCCATTGAAGAATTCTTCCCCTGACGCAATGCCACAGAGGGCTTTTCTTCATTTGCAACAATAATATCAGTATGAATAAACCGCGATTTCTTCGCGAGCTTTGGGTGCTTATGCAATAAAGGCTCAACTTGCTCTTTATCGCCGAAAATGATGAATTCCAACTGCGGATAGCTTACCAGTGCAATATCAGCACCTTTTATAACAGAAGCGGGGGCATTATCACCACCCATAGCATCCAGAGCTATCTTCATATTTTTCTCATCCTATAAAATCTCTGGGGCAACCCTATTTGCAGTGGCAATATTTGTCAATTATCATCTAACAACAATGGAAAAAAGGTCTAGGCTTCTTGTTCTGCAGCTTTTTCAAGCACATCGCGGCCTGCATAAAATCCATCTGGGCTCACATGATGCGGACGCTTTAACTCACCAGTTGCAGAATCTTCCACAAGATTCACCGGACGCTTGGCTTTGCGCATGTTTGCACTTTTGCGCATAGCAGTTTTTGACTTTGATTTTTTACTCTTTTGAACGGCCATTTTATCCTCTTATTTTCTTTGGAGGACGGTGTTTAACACAAAAGATAGGATGTTGCAAGGATTTGTGAGTTGAAAATTTATTAGAATCCTGATAACAGAGTGTTCCGAACATTTTGGGGCGGTTAGCTCAGTTGGCCAGCCCCGTGACACTTGAACATATGGCTCTAACCAAACGAGCTTTATATTTGTGTGCCAATAATGTGTGAGGGCGGTTAGCTCAGTTGGTTAGAGCGCTACGTTGACATCGTAGAGGTCGGAAGTTCGAGTCTTCTACCGCCCACCATTTTTAGATTTCATTACATCCCTTAAAACCCTCCACCATTTTCATTTACCGCCTCAAAAAACCTGCAAGATAGTCCCGTATAGACCAATTTCCCGAATAATCTTGAATAAACCCCATATCTCATTATATAATATATACATCAACTAAATTGAGGTGTCTAAAATGAGAGATTTTACTAAAGTAACTTCTTCAGTAGCTAGCGTAGAAAATGCCGGTTTTGATGCCGGACTTCGCAAGCATATGCTGAAGGTTTATAATTATATGGGCTTGGCGCTGGTGGTTTCCGGCCTTCTGTCGTACTTCGCCGGACATTCCGAAGCTTATATACAAACCGTTTTTACCAACCCGATATTATATTGGGGAATTGCTCTTGCACCGCTTGCAATGGTATTTTTCCTAAGTATCAGGATTGAAAAAATGAGCATGCAGACCGCACAAATAACTTTTTGGGCGTTTGCATCCGTGATGGGGCTTTCTCTGGCATCCATATTCCTGATGTATACTGAGGCTAGCATCTTCAAAACATTTCTGGCAACTGCCGGAACATTTGGTGCAATGAGCTTGTATGGATACACAACTAAGCGCGATTTGAGCGGAATGGGTTCATTTCTGATTATGGGCTTATTTGGGATTATTATCGCTTCTGTGGTTAATATATTCCTGCAAAGCTCGGCTCTGGACTTTGCGGTTTCTATTCTTGGTGTATTGATTTTCATAGGCCTAACCGCTTATGATACACAAAGAATTAAGCAGCTATATTTCGTACATGGCGGACAAGGTGAAACTGGTGGCAAAGCGGCAATTATGGGCGCGCTGAGCTTATATCTTGATTTCATCAACCTGCTATTATTCTTATTACGCTTTATGGGTGATAGACGATAAAGCAATAACGATACGAAAAAAGGGGGGCAAATGCTCCCCTTTTTTATTTCCCGTTTTATTTCCCGATTAAGGCTAAGCTTAATATGCGCTTTTTATCTGAGCATTACCACTCTTCGTAATCCTACCATTTCCAACCACTGTAACGCTTCCTGAGGCCTTGATAGAGCTATTGCCACTCATAACCAAAGGAGCAGCCACAATCAAATCTCCGGCAATTTTCATTGCCGCGCTATCACTCAATGTGGTGGAGCTGTTTATATAGGTTTTTCCGGCAACTTTTACGCTAGCACTATCCTTAATGATAAGCGGGCTGTTGACCGCCATCCCTCCGGATATTTTATATGTATCTGCACCTGAAAGAATCACCGGATTAGAAACCACAACTGCGGAAGCATATTTCAAATTACCCGGTACAAGGCTAACCCCGCCATTAATATTCCCACCTGCATTTACAGAAACTCCGCCATTATTGACAATAACCGATGTCGGAGTAGATGGCTGCTGCACAATAATAGATTGCGGCTCAGGCACTGCCGCACCCTGCACGGTTTGTATCAGCACTTCCACTCTACGATTTTGCGCCCTGCCTACGGGATTATCCGTACCGTCATAATTCACATTCTGTGCAATTGGATATGCCTCACCCATTCCCTGCGCCACAAAGGATGTATAATCCAGCCCAGTTAGCGAAGTCAGCCATTGTGCCACTGCTTCGGCTCTTTGTTGCGAGAGCTTCAGATTATACTCATCGCTCCCTTTTGCATCGGCATGACCGCGAACTACCACTAAACCCTGTCTATCTTGCTGGATAAGATAAGCGAGCTGCTTCAGCCTTTCTGCTGCCTTTGGCGTGATTTGCGCACTATCAAAATCAAATAATATATCATTATCAAGGTTTATAACCAGATTATCGCCAACTTTTTGCGCGCCCAATTCTTGCACAACAGTGTCATAGTCATAATCCAATTTGGTAACTGAAGCGCCGCAATTATGCTCATTAATCACAAGGTCGCTTAACTGCCTTCTGGGTGTGAAGATAACAGAACCATTAGATTGCTTTGCATAACTTCCCTCTTCAGCATTATGAACAGTCCCTGCTGGCAACATCGCAATAACTTGCGCAAGATTCCCCGTCCCGTTAAAAGTGATAGGAGCACCGTTCACACTAGTATAAGTCCCTGCTGAGTTGCTGAAGCTAAAAATATTGCCGCTTCTTGTGTAGTTCATGCCATTTACATCATATGAAAAATTGCCGTTTTCCAGCAAATTTCCACCATCCGAGCTTGTGCGTATAGTATAATTATCTTTGTAATAAAATGTTTGATACCCGTCTGAATATAAATATCTGTAAGTGCCGAGCGGGATGTTACAATTAACACTTGTCGGCTGCGCAGGCTGGTAATTTGGAACTCCAACATTTACATCCGAACCTTCGGTATTCACCTGTATTCCGCCTGAACCTATTCTAACTTGACTGCCTTCGGAATTAACATAGATTTCAGCGTGAGCATTCTGAGATGGTATTGATGCAATTCCTGCAATAAACATTGCCGCAGATATTTTTAGTCGAGATAGTTTCATAATTTTATTCCAAAAGTTAATTGTACAGTGTAAAGCTGGGATAATAGCATAATTTAGTAAAACTTGCAATAAAACATGCCTGACTTATCCCTAGAAACCGCAATAAATGGAAGCGTTTGCGGCATTGATGAAGCCGGACGCGGCCCATGGGCCGGACCGGTTGTAGCATCTGCAGTCATATTGGGCGAGGATATCCCCGAAGGGATTAATGATTCCAAAAAATTAAGCGAAAAAAAACGCGAAATGCTATATGAGCAAATCCTAAAAAATTGCGAAATAGGCGTTGGCATTGCCGAAGTGGCTGAAATTGATGAATTAAATATCGGCAAAGCAACAAAACTTGCCATGCGGCGCGCTTTTGAGAATTTACCGCGCAAACCCGATTTTGCACTAGTGGATGGCAACCAATTGCCTGATTTACCCTGCAAAATGCAATATGTGATAAAAGGTGATTCAGTCAGCCTTTCCATTGCCGCTGCCTCAATAATCGCCAAAGTTACGCGTGACAGGATGATTTGCAAGTTAGCACAAGAATTTCCGCATTATGGCTGGGAGAAAAACAAAGGTTACGGCACAAAAGACCATCAGCTAGGGCTTGCCGAAAATGGAATTTGTGAGCATCACCGCAAATCTTATGCCCCCATCAAGAAATTTCTGTAATCCCAAGCCCCGCTTGAACGAAATAAAACCTCCGAACGAAGTTCGGCAAGGCCATTGAGGCCGCTAAGGCTTAGTGCCGCTTGAACGAAATATAACAACCCCGAACATAGTGAGGCAAGGCCACCCACGGCCGGTTTTCCTGCGTGGCAACGGAACGCAAATAAAACTACATAGCTCGGCGGGATTTTAGTGCCGTTCCCAGAGTTCCCTCATCCAGATAATCCAACTCGCCGCCAATCGGCACCCCTTGCGCTAACCTAGTGATTCTTAAGGATAATCCTTCCAATAAATCAGTTATATAATGTGCGGTTGTTTGTCCAAGTGCCGTGGCATTCGTGGCAATTATCACTTCTTCCAGCCCCTCACAACGCCCGCGCAGGTTGGAAAGGTGCAAATCTTCGGCACGCACCCCGTCAATTGCCGATAAAACCCCGCCCAAAACATGATATTTACCTTTATACATGTTGCTGCGCTCCAAAGCCCATAAATCCGCCACCTCCTCCACCACACACAGGGTTTTTTGGTCGCGCTTTTCATCCTCACAAATGTTACATGGTGATTTAGTATCAACATTCCCACAAACTTTGCAGGTAACGATAGATTCCGCCGTAGATTCAATGCTGGCAGCCAGCGGCAACATCAGGGTTTGTTTGTTCTTGATGAGGTGCAAAGCGGCTCTACGCGCTGAACGTGGCCCCAAACCCGGAAGTTTGGAAATTAGCTGGATTAATGTTTCAATATCATTCATAAATCTATTTATGCAGCAAGATACCACACATAATCAACCGGAATTTACGGTTTCGGAGATTTCCGGCGCAATTAAGCGCGTGGTTGAGGGTGCTTTCACCCGCGTACGGGTGCGCGGCGAGATTTCGGGCTTATCGCAACCCAAAAGCGGGCATATATACATGTCGCTCAAAGATGATAAATCGGTAATTCGTGCAGTTTGCTGGAAAGGAAATTCCGCACGTTTACAAATAAAACCCGAAGATGGGTTAGAAGTAGTTGCCACTGGCAAAATCACCACTTATGGCGGTTCTTCACAGTATCAACTGGTTATTGAATCACTGGAAATTGCCGGAGAAGGCGCGTTAATGGCATTGCTCGAAAAGCGCAAAAAAGAGCTGGCAGCACGGGGGTTGTTTGATGAATCGCGCAAGAAGCCGATTCCGCTTTTTCCGCAAACTATCGGTGTTGTAACCAGCCCGACTGGGGCAGTTATACGCGATATTATACATAGAATTGCCGAGCGTTTTCCGTGTAATATATTGCTCTGGCCGGTTGCGGTGCAGGGAAAAGGCGCAGAAAATGAAATTGCCGATGCAATTAATGGTTTTAATAAGCTGGAAAATAAACCTGATTTGCTAATTGTTGCCCGTGGCGGCGGCAGTTTGGAAGATTTATGGTGCTTTAATGAGGAAATTGTTGTGCTGGCAGTAGCCGCAAGTGAAATTCCTATAATCTCCGCAGTCGGGCATGAAACCGATACGACATTGATTGATTATGCTGCTGATTTACGTGCGCCGACACCCACGGGAGCAGCAGAAATTGCCACTCAATATCAGATATCGGACGTTAGATATCAGATATCTGATTATGGTAATCGGATGGGGCTGGGAGTTAGCCAGCTTCTAGATAACTACCAACGGAATTTGCAAGGCTTGGTTCGCGGTTTGCCAAAACTAGATGAAATAATCGGCAATTACGCGCAAAGGCTAGATGATTGGAGCGAGCGTTTACAAAATGCACCGCAGAAATTGCTGGAAAATCTAGGACATAAACTAGCACGGCTGGTTTTACGCCCGCAAGCTTTGTCAAATGATGTTGCAAGGCTCAACAAGGAGCTGCATGGCTATGATGAAAGATTGAATAATGCTTTTAATAATATGCTAACAGCTAGCAGCCAAAAGCTAGCAGCTACGGCCAAGCTGTTTGATAGCCTGAATTATAAAAATGTTTTGGCACGTGGATTTGCACTGGTCAAAGGCGATAATGGCGAATTAATTGCATCTGCTAGCAGCGCGCAGGAGAATATGACTATTGAATTCTCCGACGGAGAGGTTAGAGTGCATAAATGAGTGATGAAAAACTAAATTCCCTTGCTGAGCGTATTTCACGCCTAAAAAACTCCCGCAACACAAGACGTGGCGAGGCAAATGAGGATGATGCATCCGAGCGCGCCCGTGGCATGTCAATGGGCACAAGACTTGGTGTTGAACTTTTTGCAGGCATAGGGGTTGGTACATTTATCGGCTATATGATTGATAGTTTTTTTGAAACCTTGCCGCTTTTCCTGATTATCTTCTTATTTTTCGGCGCGGCTGGCGGATTCTTGAATGCATATCGCGCTTTCATGAAAGATAGCGATAATAATTAAGTCGGAGTTGACAGGAAAAAATATAACTGCTAATTGCTCACTGCTTATTTATAAGTAAAATCACACACAAAATTACCACGGAAAATTTATGGCCACTGAGAAACATTCACCGCTAGATCAATTTAAGATTCAATCATATCTGGACTTGGAAGTTGCTGGATATGATTTGAGTTTCACTAACTCTTCACTATTCATGCTGCTTTCCGTTGCACTTGTGACATTATTCATGACTGTAGGGATGAGCAAACGCTCAATGATTCCCGGACGTTGGCAGAGTATGGCTGAAATCTCATACGAATTTATTGCGAGTATGTTGAAAGAAAATGTCGGCAATGAGGGGCGCAAGTTTTTCCCTTTCCTATTCACCATTTTCATGTTTATCCTATTCTCCAATATTCTGGGGCTTATACCTTTCAGCTTCACCGCAACCAGCCATATCGCAGTAACTTTCGCACTGGCTTTGGTCGTTTTCATTATGATGGTTGCAGTTGGTTTTATCAAACACGGATTAGGATTTCTAAAATTCTTTGCACCATCAGGAATTCCGGCATGGTTATACCCGTTGCTAATTCCCACTGAGATTATCTCTTTCCTTGCCCGTCCGGTGAGCCTCTCAATTCGTTTGGCAGCCGCAATGACGGCAGGGCATATTTTGCTCAAAGTTTGTGCAGGATTCATCATTATGCTTGGCAGCGCCGGAATATTTGGTGCAATTGCAGGTGTAGCAATCCCACTACCAATTTTGGTTGCATTGATTGGCTTGGAACTATTCGTAGCATTTTTGCAGGCATATATTTTTGCTATTCTAACATCATTTTACTTGCATGATGCAATCCACATGCACTAAAAAATATGCTTTTTACAATTGATTGATGTTGACATCTTTTTAGCGGTCAACTATCAACTTGAACACTAAATTAATTAACTAAACAGAGGATAATAAAATGGAAGCAGGAATGGATTTAGAAGTTTTAAAATTTGTGGGCGCTGGCCTTATGACATTCGGTATGCTTGGTGCTGCCGTAGGTATCGGACTTATTTTTGGTAAAGCCGCAGAAGGTATTGCTCGCAACCCATCAGCAGAAGCGAAAATCTTTAAAGTTGCTATTTTTGGCGCAGTTCTAGCCGAACTTATGGGCTTGTTTGCGTTTGTTGGTATGATGCTTTTATTCTTCGTACTTTAGTAACTTTAAGTCGAAAATTTTAGTTTCTTAAAAAAGCTATAAGGTAGGAAATGCCGCATCTAGATATCTCAACATATGTGGGACAATTATTTTGGCTAACGATATTTTTCGTTATGCTATACACGCTTACGTCCCGCCTGATTTTACCACGTGTGTCAGAAGTTCTTGATGCTCGTAATGATCATATCGCTGATGATATAGACAAGGCTGAAAACTATCGCAATGAGGCAGAAGAAGTTGATAAGAAGCAACATCTCACCTTGCATAAAGCCAATGAAGAAGCGCGACTAATTATAGATGAAGCGCAGCAAAAAGTGGAAGTTAAAATGGATGCAAAACGCAAAGAGTTTATGAAAAGGCTGGAAGAAAATACCAGCAAAGCAGAGAAAGAAATTGCACGCATTGAAGCTGATTCGGAAAGAGTTATCAAAAAGATTTCTGAAGATATCTCAAACTTGATTGAAGCTAAGATTGCTGCATAATATAAAAATAAAACATAGAAAAATCGTAATAAAAATATGGCAGAGCAAGCATTACATGAAGGAATTGAGCAAATCGGCCACGCTGAAGCCGGACATAATGCAGGATTCTTAACTGACGAAGCTGGCTGGGTAGCAGTTGCATTTTTCATCTTTGTTGTACTATTCCTAAAATATGTATGGCCTAAAATGGCACTAATCCTTGATGCAAGAGCCTTAACCATCAGAAAAGAGCTTGAAGAAGCCGCCAAGTTAAAAGAGGAAGCGCAAGCCTTATTCGCTAGCGCCCAACGTCAGGCAGTAGAAGCCGAAAAATCGGCGGAAGAAATTCTTCGCGCTGCCAAAGCTGATGCTAAACAGATGGTTATTGACGCCGAAAAGGAAATCGAAGCAGATATGGAGCGCAAAGTTGCGCAAGCTGATGAGAAAATAAAACGCGCTGAAAGAAATGCTGTAGAAAATGTGAAGAAGAAAGCCATTGATTTCGCAATCGAAGCTGCAAAAGAAAAAATTTCTGCTAAGGTAAGCTCCGGTAAATCAAAAGATAAACTTATTGAAGAATCTATTAGCAATATTATTGACGCTGTCGGCTAGTTTCTTCTACCAAGAAGCGCAGGCGAGCGCATGGCTGCAAAAGCAAGATGAGGGCGAGCTAATATTCAGCTTCAGCTATTTCAACTCAGATGAGAATTTCAATCAAAATGGCGACAAGGTAGATGCCCCGGAATTTGCAAAAAACGAGCTGGATATTTTAGGCGAATATGGCCTCACGGAATGGCTCACACTCGGCAGCGAATTCAGCCTACAATCAATTGAAAACACAGCAGGAGCTTTCAACACCGACCATCTTGATTTATCATATATACGTTTATTCTCGCGCCTGCCCATCTATGAGTCTGATAATTTTATCTTCTCCTTTCAGCCCAGCATCAAAATCCCGAATGATAAAAGCCAGCTCCTCAATCCTGAGGGTAATGAGATTATTCCGGAAATCAAAATCGCAGGCGGCTATAGCTTCCGCATCTTTGACTTATACAGCTATATTGATACATCCGCGCAATATCGTTATCGCGACCATATTTCCGGCGCAGGAGCAATAAAGAACCAAGCTAAATATGAGCTGAGCCTTGGCCTGAAAGTAGAAAAAGATACGCTTCTGCTCGCACAATTATTCCATGATGAAACCTTTGGAAATAATTCACTCAACAACGACCCCGGCAATTATGACCTTACAAAAGCTCAATTCTCAGTTGCCTATGATTTCTGGGAAAGCCTTTTCCTACAAGGCGGAGCGTTTTATCATATAGATGGGGTGAATACTGCCGGCGGAGAAGGGTTAATATTATCATTGTGGTATAAGTTTTAATCCTCTATATATATCTGTGGGTTATAGCCTATGCAGGCATTGGATAAAAATGGGATTGATAAGAAGCTGGGAGAAATCCTAGTTGAGAAAGGCTTGATAGAACAATATCAGCTAGATTCTGCCCTGCGCCTGCAAAAAGAAGAAAACTCCCTACTCGGCAAAATTCTTATTGGTGAAGATTATATCAATAACAAAATATTGCATGAAGCAATCGCCGAGAAGAATGGGCTAGAATTTGTTGACCTCGCCACCCGCCCTCCGAACCCAAAATTGCTTGAAACAAATGCCCGCGATGATTATTTTCGCCTTGATGTCATACCATGGCGGGAAAGTACTGAATCTATTATCCTCGCCACTTGCTCAATTACTGATGAATTGCGCAAATGGGCAATAAGCAAATATCCTTATAAGCAAGTTGATTTTGTCATCACTTCACCATTTGACATACATTGGGCATTGCAGGCCAATTTCCGAAAGATGGATGATGAATTTGCTCGCCTTAGCTTGTGGAGAAGAAATCCTAATCTTTCTGCACGTCAATTATTCAGCACCTTCACTGCCAATGCCGGAATTATATTTCTGGCGATTCTCACCGGCCTCTTTATCGCCTTTCCGGCACAAACTTTTTTAACAATTTTCATAGGATTAAATATATTATTCTTTTCCACAATCACCTTCAAACTCATAAGCTTTGTATATGGGGTTGAGCGTGATTTCTCTGAAAAAGAATATAATGGCAGCTACCCAATTTACACTGTCCTTGTGCCGCTTTATATGGAAAAGGAAACATTGCCAAAGCTGATTGAAGCTATAAAAAACCTTGATTATCCAAAATCTAAACTTGATGTGAAGCTAGTTATCGAAAGCGATGATATGATGACGTTATCGGCAATTAAAGAGCTAAAACCACCCTCATATTTTGAGATTATTAAAGTGCCCTACTCCCTGCCGCGCACCAAGCCAAAAGCCTGTAATTATGCATTGCGTTTTGCCAAAGGCGAAATTATCACGATTTTTGATGCCGAAGATATCCCGCATCCAAATCAGCTAAAAGCAGTATTGACAAAATTTGCTGAGAATGACGAAAGCCTTGTCTGCGTGCAAGCCCGACTGAATTATTATAATTATAACGATAACCAACTAACGCGCTGGTTTGCGCTGGAATATACCACTTGGTTTGACATTGTGATGAATGGCTTTGAGAAGCTCAAATTACCAATTCCCTTAGGCGGGACAAGCAACCACATCAAAGCCGATATATTGCATAAAATCGGGGGTTGGGATGCATTCAACGTCACCGAAGATGCAGATTTGGGCATGCGCATTGCTCAGCTTGGCCTGCACTCCGCAACTGTAAACTCCATCACCATGGAAGAAGCACCAAATACGATTAACGCATGGGTTAAGCAGCGAACACGCTGGATAAAAGGCTTTATGCAGACCTATATTGTCCATATGCGCAAACCGTTTAGCCTGCTGAAGAAAACCGGATTACGCGGATTTATGGCATTCCAATTTTTTGTCGGCGCACCACCACTAATTTATATCACCTCACCGATTCTTTTATTATCCAGCGTGATTCTAACCTTCGGTGAAACGCCAGTTGTTCAAATTCCCGAATGGCTGTTTATTTTCGCAATTTACAACCTAATTTTTGGCGCAGCGTCACATATCATATTCTGCATGATTGCAAGCCTGAAAGCACAAAAAGACAGCCAGAAGCTTTTCCCGCGCCCACTAATATTTTCCTGCCTGACCTTCCCTCTCTATTCAATATTTCATATTTTTGCCAGCTTCCGTTCACTCCAGCAATTAATACGAAACCCGCATTATTGGGAAAAAACCCAGCATGGCCTAACAAAAAAAACTTTGGATAGCCAGGCCATCTGATGGATATTCAAGACAACCTGACTCAAGCCATAAGAACCTTAACTCATGCTGGGATTAAAACTGCGTCACTTGATGCTAAAATCCTGCTGGAAAAAGCTATAGGCAAGGATAGGAGCTTCATAACTGCGCATGGTGAATATGATTTGGACGCAAAAGAGCAGGTGGTTTTTCTGGATTTGCTCGAAAAAAGACGGCAAAGACAGCCAATTTCTCAGATTATCGGCAAAAAAGAGTTTTGGGGACTGGATTTTGAGGTAACAAAAGATGTATTAACTCCGCGTCCGGAAACTGAATTCATAATAGAAGCCGCTCTCAGCCTCTTCAAGCGTGATGAAGCCATCAATATATTAGATTTAGGAACAGGCTCAGGCTGTGTGATTTTATCATTATTGCATGAATTTAAACAAGCAAAGGGGTTTGCCTGCGATATTTCACATTCAGCGCTTGCAATTGCAAAAAGAAATGCGTATAGTTTGGACATACAGAATGCTGAATTTATCCATTCTGACTGGTGTAAAAATTTGGATAATAATTTTTTTATTTCCAAATTGGGTAACCGGGGAAATTTAGATTTAATCGTTTCAAACCCGCCTTATATTCCGCAGCCTGAACGTTTAGGCCTTGATGCTGAATTAAGTTATGAGCCTGAAAATGCCTTATTCGCTGGTGAGAATGGTTTTGATTGCTACGAAAATATTGCAATCGGAATAAAAGATTTAAATTTCAAATATGCTATTTTTGAAATTGGGATTAACCAAGAAAATAAGATTGAGGAGATATTCCGCAAAGTTAACATCAGGCTAATCGAGAGCCTAAAAGACCTAGCCGGAATCACCCGAACTCTAATTTTTCAGAAATTATAAGTTTAACTTTTGTCATAGGAGAATTAATGGCATTTAATTACAATAATCGCCGTAACGGTAAAAAGAATTTTAGTAGAAATGGAAAACCTCGCGGTCAGCGTAGTTTTGGTTCTGACATTGATGAGGAAAACATTTCTCCACAACAAAGGCGCAACTTCTCCAATAAGCGCGATACGCATCTGAGCAAAGCTAAAGACTTGCTATCCTCCGGCGACAGGGTTGAGGCAGAGAATCACTTCCAGCATGCTGACCATTATTTCCGAATGATGAATCTGGGGAATGATAAAAAGCCACAAAATAATCCACAGAACAACGCTCAGAACCCTCAGAGCAATGAAAATTCGGACGATAACAATAATACTGACAGCGGCGATAAGCAGCATAATAGCTCAGAGGCGGTGAAAAAGCCAAAACCTGCCCCAAAGCCTAGAAATGCACCAAGAGCAGATAACCGCAAACCTTCCGACGAAACTGTTAATAATGAAAGTGAGAATAGCGGAATCGCAGATATACCTTTTCTCAAAGGTGATGAAGCTCCGCCGGCAGTTTAGTTCTTAGATAGCATAGCAACAATCAATATTATCCCGACTGCGACTGCTTGCAGCCAAATTCTTGCACTCATCAGCTTGGTGGAATATTTTTTATTAGTTTCCCCGCCTTTAACCATAAAAAACAAGCCAGCAAACAAAACTGCTAGGGTTCCAATCATAAATATCGCTAAGAGAATATAGGAAAACTCCATAAAATCAGCCTACGCCTGCAAGCTTTGACTTTGCGGCTAAGAACTCTGCCGACGAAGATATTTCAGGTGCAGAAATAGAATCTGCGTGAATATTGAATCCTGCGCCAAAAATAGCTTCCATATGCGCTTTCATTGCAAATACTTGACTTGCCATGATTTTTGCACCTTCCGCCAGCACTGCAGGATCATATTGTGGCTTCATCGGCTTACCGCCTTTCGGAGAAAATAAGCTGATTTTACCGCTTATCGGCAAAAATGATTTTGGAAAAAGCAGGTCCAGCAAGCCGCCCATTTTATCCAAACCTAATCCTGAATCAGTTTTCAACCGCCCGAACAGCAGCTCATACCAAGCTGCCATGCCGCCCATATTCTGAGCGCCAACATTCATCGCGTTGATTAAAGATGCATCCATAGCCTAATTATATTGGTAAAATCGGAGTTTTTCAAGCTCTGCCGCATATTGACATAAATATTTCATATTCGGAAGTATAATTACATAGAAATCAATATGTTAATCTAGCAATGCGCAAATGGTTAAAAATAATTATATATATTAGTTAAAAAACCCCTTAACTGTAATTAATTTGTAACTTTTCTCTGCTATATTAAGTCCATAGAGAGGGAATATGACAGGCACATTTGAACAACATAATGACGAATTCAGCCTTAGCGAAGTCACAGGGTTTCATTCGGCGCATATGAATGATGAAGACGTTGCTTCTCATATAGCCCACACTATGGAACGCGGAGCTGATTTAGATTCAGAACATGAGATTGAGGATAGTCGCATTGAAGAATTAGCAGGTGAATTAGCAGAGGATTTATCTGCAGCCATAGAAGCTCTCACCTCAAGAAATATCAGCTTACAAGAGCCAAATGGCGGACTCCCCGGCGGTGAATTCGGCGGCGGAAGAGCCTTAGGCGAATAATTACCCAAATCCTTTAAAATCCACAAAATTGTAATGAAACTGCAATATTCACATGCTATTGTGGGGATGGAGTAATATATAATATGGTAAGTTCAGAATTAGAATTAACACAAATTACCGCGATAGAAGGGATTCTTCGCCACGATATGCCGCGCATTGAGCGTGAAAGGCTGAGCCGTATGGCTGAAAACGGACTGCCATCACATTTTAATCCTATCCAAACTTTAGAAGCAGCGATTTTAGAAGCAGCGATTTTACGCAATTTACCTGATGCGGGAGTGAGTTATTTTGACCTTGACCCAAATATTCAGAAAAAGAAGGAAGAGGAAAGAGAAAGACAAGAAGTTTATAGCATATATCACGCTCAGGATGAATTGACCAAAGAGCAAGTTGCTTGGCAAAAACAAAATAGCGAGCAAATTAACCATTATCTGAGCGAAGATAAGCCAATATATAAAGTTGAAGACATACCCGGACTGGATGACTTGCTCGCCAAAGACGAAGAGTTCCGCAATCAATTTAATCAGGCCGGTCTGACATATGACCAGCGCATGGATATGGCACTCAGAACCCTTGATTCTGCTGAAAAAGACCCTGCATTTGCTCAGGAAATTCAGAAATACCCGCGAATTAAAGGATTATGTCTGGAAGGCCAGCAATGCATGACGATAACCGAGAATATGCTTTCCGAAGACACATGGAAATTGCTTGAACATCTACCGCCGGAAAGACAAAAAGCGGTGCTACGCGAAATGGCTGAAAATGATGGAAGCCTAAGCCCGGCAACACATAGAGAGATTTTCCTTGCCCAGCCACCTGAGATTAAAGCAGAAATGAAGGCGCGCGCCAAAGAATCCGGCCTAACTCCAGAGGATTTCAAGGCTTATGCAAGTGGGGCAGAACTTTCGGCTGAAAAAGCCGCAGCAATCGAGCAATTAAATACCAGCAAATATGGCGATAATTCGCAATTCATCAACAGCTATAAAGAGCTTATTAGCAATAAGGTTGAATCAGAAATTCAGAATGATGTCTCATTGAGTAATTTTGTGGAGACTAAAGACGGTCAAGAGGCACTGAAAGAAGCGGTAGACGTTGCAGCAGAAACTTATGGACCGTTTTTAAGCCCTGAGCATGAATTGGCAGAAAAAGCTGCTATAGCACGCGAAGAACTTGAAGATTCAGAGCATGAACATGAGCATAATCATGGTATAAACCCCGAAAATTCGGAAAATTCGGAACATTCCGAAGAATATATCTTCAATGAACCTCTTGCCGCTAATGATAAGGCTGAAAAAGGCGCGAATCTGCCTGATGACGTTAAACAGCAAGCACTTGCGGCAACTGCGGAAATTAACCGTCAATACGCAGAATCAGGTGATAAACAAGCTCCTGTGCAAAATTCTGCCACATTAGCTCATAAAAATAGCCAGACAGCTCTCTGCTAAACTTTTCATTAACCTTTTCATGCTTACAATGATAATAGGGTTAATTGTATGTTTTTTGAGGATTTTACATTTAAAAAGAAGGATGATTCCGAACCGACCAGCTTTCCACGCAATGAGGAAGCGGCAGAAGCTGCTATACCCGCAGAAAAACCTGCTGAAGAACCAAGCCCAACACTCGAATCTACTCCGACAAACAATATCGAAGAACCCGAAATTAATAATATCCCAAATAATATCCCAGAAAGCAGTTCTACACAGCTCTCTCCGCCCGCAGAAGCCCCTATTCCAGAAAACACAAGCCCACCAGATGAGGCTAAAACTGAGGAATATGTAGAACCGCAGATACGTGCTAACCAGCAGGAAAATACACAGAAAAATAGCCCCGGATATTCAGCATCCGTACCCGTCCGAATTGGTGATCGTTTAATTAGCCTAGGTCTGATTTCTAAAGATCAGCTTGAAGTTGCTCTGAAGGAACAAAAAGCCTCCGGTACTAAAAAACTTATCGGGCAAATGCTGGTTGATATGGGTTTCATCACGGAATCAGCCCTTGGTGAAGTTTTGGCAGAAACTGCCGGTACTGATAAATTTGACCCAACCACCGCAGTATTAGATGCTGATCTGATTCGTAAAATCCCGAAGGATATAGCCACACGACAAAAGATTGTAACCGTAGGCCTTGAAGGCAATAACGTCATCTTGGCAATGGCGGATGTATATAACGTTATCGCGATTGATCAGGTCAAAAAACATTTCTCCAAAACTGCAAAAATCAAGCCGATTTATTGTACGGAAGGCGATATCAACGACCTGATTGAGAAATATTATGATTACGAAACCTCGATTGACGGTATTATTCGTGAAATTGAAACTGGAATTGTTGATAAAACCCAGCTTGACGGCAAGCAAGATGGCTATATCAACCCGACAGTACGTCTGGTAAACGCATTTCTGGTGGATGCTATACGTCAGGGCGCATCTGATATCCACTTTGAGCCTGAAGGGACATTTCTTCGCGTCCGCTATCGCATTGACGGACAACTAATACAAATTCGTACTTTGCATCGTGATTACTGGTCAGCCATTGCGGTTCGTGTCAAGATTATGTCGGGCATGAATATCGCTGAAACAAGGCTACCGCAGGATGGACGCATAAATTATAATGTTGCAGGGCGCGATGTGGATTTCCGCGTTGCGACCCAGCCCACTATTCATGGCGAAAACATTGTTATGCGTTTGCTGGATAAGAAAAAAGCGCTGATGCCTCTCGACCAGCTCGGATTTCTGCCACATAATGAAGCTTTGCTCAAAAAATTGTTGAAACGTCCGGAAGGTATTATAATCGTTACCGGCCCTACAGGTTCTGGTAAAACCACCACGTTATATTCGGTTCTGGAATTTATCAACTCGGTGGATGTGAATATTATGACATTGGAAGATCCGGTGGAATACCAGCTCTCACTTATCCGCCAAAGTAACGTGCGCGAAGGTTCTGGGATGGGCTTTGCCGATGGTATCAAATCTATTATGCGTCAAGATCCTGATATCGTGTTTATCGGGGAGGTTCGTGACGAAACTACAGCAAATATGGCTATCCGCGCCGCGATGACCGGACATAAAGTATTCACCACCCTGCATACGAATGATGCTCTCGGTATTATTCCACGGCTTTTTGATATCGGCGTTACACCGGAGCTTTTAGCGGGCAGCTTGATATGTGGTGTGGCTCAGCGTCTGGCACGTAGATTATGCAAACATTGTAAGGAAGAATATACTGCCAGCGCTGATGATTGCAAGGTTCTGGGGGTAGACCCTACCAATCCACCAAAGATATTCCGCGCAGTTGGTTGCAGCAAATGCTTTGAAAAAGGCTATAAGGGACGCGTTGCCCTGCATGAAATTATGCCGATTAACAAAGAAATGGATGAGCTGATTGCCACCCACTCCACCAGAAATAAGATGCGCGCGCAATTGATGGAAGATGGCTTCATCCCTATGGTTGATGATGCTGCTTCAAAAGTCCTTTCCGGCATGGTCGATGTGCCGGAGATGATACGCAGCGTGGATTGTACCGAGCGCTTGGATTGATATGAAGAAAGGCTTCACGCTTGTTGAGCTATTATTTAGAAAGCTGTCATTCCCTGAATCACGGAGTGATTCTAGGGGAATCTCTGTAATGGATCGCCCTAGAATGCTGGTGCATTCAGGCGATGACAGGTTTCGCAAAGGCTTCACACTAGTTGAGCTGTTAAAACCCCAACAGTATCAGCTTCGCTGTGCCATAGATTTTTTCTTTTATAACCTCAAACCCATCCACCGCGACATCAACCCGCCTGCCGGTTTCCACCACCACAATCCCGTCTTTTGAAATCCAGCCCCCTGCCCGCAAACTAACCAAAGCCTTGCTTGCCAAATCAGTCTTATATGGCGGGTCAACAAATATGATATCAAATTGCTCATTAGCTGTTGGTAAATTGCTGGAATCACGAAGCTCAACCTTGCAATCCTCACCCAACATCGCCAGATTTTGCTTGGTCAGCGCAATTGATTCCTGACTATTATCCATAAAAACCACCTTCTCCGCCCCGCGTGAAAGTGCCTCAATTCCCATCGCTCCCGTGCCACAAAACATATCCAGCACTTTCAGCCCTTCCCACTCCACACGGTTATTCAAGATATTGAACACCGCCGCCCGCAATTTCTCGGAAGTCGGGCGGATGGTTTGGTCTTTTGGCACTTGCAGTTTTCTGCTTCTATATTTTCCCGCAACAATTCTCATAATTTCACCTCAACAATATCCTCAGGTTGCAAATTCCCAAGCTTATATTTCCCGTATGACAAACGTATTAGCCTACTTACTTCCAGATTAAAATGCTTCATGACCTTTCGTATCTCACGATTTTTTCCTTCATGCAAAACAACTTTTAGCCATGAATTTTTGCCCTGTTTCTCAATCTCAACATCAATTTTGCCATAA
>PCXJ01000055.1 GCA_002787615.1 Alphaproteobacteria bacterium CG11_big_fil_rev_8_21_14_0_20_44_7 | reverse complement strand
ATCATTCTGGCAATGAACGGAGATTATTGCCTTATCAATATTAGGTACATTATTTTTGATTTGCGCGATTAAATCGCCAAATTCTTCAGGAATTGCATAGCCGACAGTATCAGGTATATTCACCGTGGTAGCGCCCGCCTTAATCGCAGTTTCCACGGCTTTATAAAGATATTCACGGCGGGTGCGGGTGGCATCCATCGCACTCCATTCCACATTATCTGTATAAGATTTTGCGTGAGAAACGGTTTTCTTAATCGCTTCCAAAACTTCTTCTTCCGTCATTTTGAATTGATATTTGAGGTGGATTTCAGAAGTAGAAATAAAAGTGTGTATGCGCGGGTTTTTAGCGGGTTTTACCGCTTCCCCCGCCGCGTCAATATCGTCCATTTTGGCACGGGCAAGGCTGCAAACTTGGGCGTATTTTGTACGTTTCGCGATTTCGTGAATTGCGGCGAAATCACCCTTGCTGGCAAAGGCAAATCCGGCTTCGATAACGTCAACCTTCATACGGTCAAGATTTTCGGCCACGGCGATTTTTTCTTCCATGGTCATAGAAGCGCCTGCTGCTTGCTCGCCATCACGCAAGGTGGTGTCAAATATAATAATTTTTTCTTTGCTCATAGTTTTTCTATATCACCTAGTTGCATTTTTCGCAATATTACTTTATTTTAACCATTATGCAAGAATATGGTTGGATAAATCGAGAATTGAAAGCTATGAATCCCACTTTACGGGTACGTGGTGGCGTGAGGAAGCATCCTGCACGTGCGTGGACGGAGGTTTTTGAGGACAGGCAGCCAATGGATATATATGATAAGATTTCGCGCGGAATGCCCGGAGGTGTAATAATAGATATATTCTCCAATCGTCCGGGTAAGGCGGGCCTTTCAGAGGATGATTTTTTGTTGTGTGTTGATTGTTATAATTCAGGTGGCGTGCATTTACTGACTGCAACAGACTTTTCATATAACTTTCAAAACAGAGTTGCACATATTGGGCATGTCTCCGTTTATCAAGAGAATGGACATGGTATGGCCCGACAGCTTATGCTGAATATAGTGGAGGTATGGCAAGAATTAGGGATGAAGCGAATTGACCTAGAGGCGCAAGATGTTGGGGGGTATGCTTGGGCGAAATTTGGGTTTGTTCCAGAATATGATAGCTTCATTCATTTAGTTACAAGTATCGGGGATAGAATTAAAGGGCTGGGCAGCCAAATCGGTGAGGAGCATGCGGAAGAAATCTTGTCTTCTTTTAGGGGAAGAGAAAGAAAATACGCGCTGTGGAAAATTGCCGATGATAAAACTCCGGTGGTCTATAATGGCGAGGAAACCACGCTTGGCAAAGCTCTACTGATAAGTCAGTGTTGGAATGGTTACTTGGATTTTGCCGATGAAGCCGCGCGCGCCAGATTCAATGAATATACAGGCGCAAATATTCAATCACCCGCGCAGCATGTAGGTTGTGGTGGAACAATGCCGTTTTATCGATAAAAAAACTTGCACTTGCGCCTAAAAATAGTGTAAAAAGCCCGCTTAATTAAAATATATTAATGAATATGCTGAAAAATACATATAAATACGCTGGATTATCCAACCCTGAATATAGCAGGTTTGGAATATCTGAGAGAGTGCGTTTTGATGGTGGTGAGGAAGATTACCGCGTGACGGAATCAGGCGGAAAGCATTATCTCCAGCCATATTATGAGCCGACTGATGATGGTTTTGGTGAAAGGCTAAAATATCTTGATGGGCTGACGAAAAGATTCTTCCGCCATGCGCCTTTTGATGTGGAAATAAATAGGTCAGAAAGAGATATTGCCGAGTTCAAGGCGGGATATGAGGACATTGATGCGGAAGTAAGCCCGCATGAAAAGAAAGCTACCGGACAAATGCTAATCGGTATGATGATGGGGCATTGCCAGAGTTTATGTCGAGGAATGATAGACTTGCAAGAGCGTGTGGTTGATAAGAAAGAATATATTGCGCAGGTTCAAGAGGATGCAATCATTGATTCCGATAATATGGGTGCGGAGTATTATGATAGTTTGATTAGTCAGTATAGTCCTGAACCAGAAGAAGGAAATATAGCAGTCCTCCAGCAAAGATTGCAGGAATATTTCCTTACTATTGCGGATGATGGATTACGGCAATCTATTGATATCAGGGAAACCGGATTTGATATTGATAAACGCGATGTTTGGAAAGTTATGTATGAAGCCGCCTCGGAGGTTTTCAAAACACCTTTGCAGGATAAGGCTGAAACATCGTTTTACATCAGTCGGGCAATCAAAATTGGCGATGCATTTTCTGCAATAGATAAGGTTGCCGAGGAAATGCAGAAGATAATCGGAAATTCTGATGAGCTTGCCGATATATTCGATGCCGAGCATTTGGCATTCTTATGCAAGCAAAGAGCCTGTGTGCGTGGTGGTATTCCCGGAGATTTCGAGGCGGTGGCAATTGCCAAAAAAGTCGCGATATTCCAGATAGAAGAGGAAGTTGCAAAAGCTAATGGCGAAGGTATTTCTGCGGAAATGCTGGAAAAAATTGAGTTATTGCACGAAGGGACGAAAATCATGGAGTTTATGGCAGAAATGCGCCATGAAATAAAGCATACGGTGGCAAATTATGCTAGCCGCGTTTATGAAATTACGGCTGCGCCTATTGCTGCTTCAGAGCCACCTATCCGCCAATAATTTCCTGACATTTTGCGGCGATTTCTTTGCGATTTTTCAGCCCTTCAATCGGTTCATGCAAAGTTACATCCACCTGCACTTTGCCAAGCTTCAGAAATTGGTTTATATGCGGGGCAAAATCCATATCACCAATCCATGCAATTTGGGAGCGCTCATTACGCTGAATCGGCAAGCCGTTTATATGCGAATATTTGATGGTGACGGGTTGGATGGTAATATCCATATCCTCAGCGATTTTGAACAGGGATGATTTGAAAGGCAATTGCTTCACCCCATCTCCGGTTGTGCCTTCAGGGAAAAATATCAGATTTTTTCCGCGCTTTAGAGAGTTTTCTAATAAGGTGAGATGGCTACCTGCGGCGGATTTTTTGCGATTGATGAAGATTGTTCCGGTAAGCGCTGCCACCCAGCCGATAATCGGCCAACGTGCAACTTCTGCCTTGGAAACAAAATGGCCGGGCAGGGTTGCGCCAAGCACCATGATATCGAGATATGACATGTGGTTTGAAACAAAAACCAGCGGCTTGTTTTTTGAGATTTTTGCGCCTTTGCGGTGAATTCTCAAGTTGAACAATCTGCTAACCGTCTGATATATAAGATTATTGCTCTTCGATACCAAGGAAGGTCTGAAAATAGAGATGAAAGCAATCGGCAGTGAGATTAAGAGTACGATAATCCCGATTATGACTACACGCTTCATTCTGCTTCGTTCTGCGTCTTATAACGCTCAAGATATTTTTTGGTGATTTTCGCAGTTTTCAGAACAATGCAAACATCGGTGGTGTTATATTCCTTATCCTCAAAAGTCCCGTCACCGATATAGCCGCCAAGTCGCAAATAACCTTTGATAAGCGGTGGCATGGAGGCAAAAGTGCGTTTATCATCATAGCTATCTGCCGGGACTAAATTCATCGGGCAATAAAGCTCATCCAGCGCGCGTGGGCAAAATTCTTCCGGTGCAAGATGGTTGTAATATAAATATGAAAGTGCTGCGGCATGTTCCTTGTGATTTGAGCCGGGAAAGCTGGCGCAACCGAACATAAGCTCAATGCCGTGAGTTTCGGAATAGCCGGCGATTGAGCGCCATAAAAGCTGCATGGTCGAGCGGTCACGATAATCTTTATCAACGCAAGAGCGTCCAAGTTCCATAACATCGCCGCTAAAATAATTCAGCATTTTATCAATTTCATATTCGCCTGCACTATAGAATTTGCGTCCCTCAGGAAGCTGGGAGCGGCGTAAAAGGCGATATGAGCCAACAACTTGTCCTTTGTCCTTATCAACCACAAGCAGATGGTCGCAAATCTCATCAAATTCGTCAAAATCGCGCTTTTGGGCTTGGGCTTCAGGGCTTGCTTTTGCTCCCATTTCCTCGCAAAAAACTTTGTAACGCAGCTTTTGCGAAGCAATAATTTCTTCCTCGGTGGTAGCAATATAGGCTTGCAGGCTACCTACGTTAATACTTTCTAATTCACGAGATTCAATTTTTTTCATAACCTCAACTACTCATCTTTGGGAACGCAATATAATTCCAACCTATGATCCACAAGTTTTAATCCATGTTCTTGCGCTATTTTTTTCTGCAATTTCTCAATTTCGTGATTGATAAACTCAATAACCTCACCGCTGCGGACATTGATGATATGGTCGTGATGTTCATCCGGAGCTTGTTCGTAGCGCGCTCTGCCATCGCCGAAATCATGCTTCTCAATGATGTTTTCCTCTTCCAGCAGCTTCACGGTTCGATATACGGTGGCAATAGAAATTCGCGGGTCAATTTTATTCGCGCGGGCATAAACCTCTTCAACAGATGGATGGTCATCCGAGGAGGCAATTATATTGGCAATAACCCGCCTTTGCTCCGTCATCCTTATGCCTTTTTCAACACATTTTTGTTCAAGGTTATTTGTCATAATTGCGATTATTACACGGATTTCCAGCCTATTGCAATTGCAAATCAGTATTACTGATTATTTCTGATTTCAGTAGAAGAAATCGGGATTTTGCGGATTCTGTGATAGGTGATTTTATCCTTATGCCGCGCCCATGCTATGCCTTTGACCGCAGGATAAAATAGCTCGGCACGGTCAAAAACATGAATCTCGGCAAAATGAAAGATTTCCTCCC
>PCXJ01000092.1:21026-21421 GCA_002787615.1 Alphaproteobacteria bacterium CG11_big_fil_rev_8_21_14_0_20_44_7 | reverse complement strand
GGGTGACAAGAAGAGCAATTAATACCCGAAATAACTCCTGATGAAGACTTTGAAAAACGGTATAAATGGCGCTGTCCCCCCGACGGAAGGCACTAATAAGGGAACCGGTACTTTTGTTGACATGATAGGCGAAATCAAGTTCAAGAACTTTTTGAAAAATCGCTTCCCGAATTTCCCGAGAGGTAGAAATCATTATCTTGTCACCCAGATAATAAGAAAGGGCAGAGGTCAAGTTACCGCCAATAGTAGAAACACCGAAAAGAATCAGATAGAACAGGACCCGGGATTGGTTTTGCAAAAGAGAGTTGTCAATAATTTGCTTGAGCCAATAAGGACGAATAGTTTCCAAAATTACCGTGACCATGACAACCAGTAAAAACGGAACGAATTTCCAT
>PCXJ01000092.1:0-20943 GCA_002787615.1 Alphaproteobacteria bacterium CG11_big_fil_rev_8_21_14_0_20_44_7 | reverse complement strand
TTTGACGCTCATGCCGATTTACGCGATGGTTATCGTGGTGAGCATTATTCGCACGCCTCAGCTTTGCGCCGTTGTTTGGATTTTGAAAATATCACTCTTGTTTCCGCCGGAATTAGAAATATCTCAGCCGAGGAAATCCCTTTTCTGGAGGCAAACCGAGATAGGATTCATATCCATTGGGCGAAGGATAAGAAAAGCTGGGATATTGAGAAAATGATTGAGCCGCTTATCGGCAGGCCGGTTTATCTGACATTTGATTTGGATGGATTTGATTCCAGCCTGATGTATGCAACCGGAACGCCTGAGCCAGGCGGACTATTTTGGCATGATGCGATGGAGATTATTGAGGCGGCGTGCAAGAAATGTGAAATTGTCGGGGCTGATGTGAATGAGCTTGCGCCGATTGAAAACATGCATTCATGCAATTTTCTTGCAGCAAAGCTGGCTTACAAGATAATGTCTTATGCATTTTTGAGAGATAGGCTCTAAAGGGTGGGGCTTTTCAGCAAATAATCGCGGGCTTTAAGCAGCAGCGTTATTTTCTTCAACGCTTACGAATACGCGGTTTTTATAACCTTTTCTGAACTTAACACGGCCTTCAATTTGTGCGTGGATTGTGTAATCCTTGCCCATGCATACATTAGTGCCGGGATGCCATTTTGTACCACGTTGACGCAGAATTATATTGCCGGGAATTACAGCTTCGCCGCCAAATTTCTTGATACCAAGTCTTTTGCCTTCTGTATCGCGTCCGTTTCTTGTACTACCACCAGCCTTATGATGTGCCATTTTTAGTTCCTAGTAATTAATTATTCGGTTTCTTTCTTTTTTGCTGCAGGTTTTTTTGCTGCAGGCTTAGATTCTTTCTTCGCTGCCGGTTTCTTTTCGGCTTTATCTTCAGATTTCTTCTCAGCTTTCTTTTCTGTAGCAGGTTTTGCTGCTTTTTTCTCTACATTTTCTGTTTTTTCAGCTTTTGCAGGAGCTTTTTTTGGTTCAGCTTTGTATTTATTGTCACCAATCTCAACGATGCGCAGCGCAGTTAATTGTTGTCTGTGCCCATTCTTGCGTTGCGAGTTTTTGCGGCGGCGTTTTTTGAAAATTAGAACCTTTGGAGCTTTTTTTTGCGCAATGATTTCAGCCACAACTTTGGTTTTGCCTTCAAGGTCATTTGCGGCTGCCAGAACGCTCAGCTCAATTTTGTCACCCGGATTGCCTTCAAGTTTTTCAACTTCCAGAACTTCGCCGAGATTGGCTTTATATTGCTTTCCACCTGTTTTAACTACTGCGAACATTCTTATAATTCCTTATGCTACTTTTTTCTTGCTGCCCAAGGCTTTAATCCTTGCGCTCAAGCGGCTCACTCTGCGTGCAGCCGTGTTTTTCTTGATAATATTGTTTTGAACGCCGCGCGCAATCTCGCTTTCTGCCTTACGCAGAGCGTCTTGTGCTTTTTGCGCGTCACCTTCTTCAATAGCGGTTTCAACCTTCTTGATAAAAGTGCGCATGCGCGATGTACGGTTGCGATTCACAGTTGTGCGCTTCGCAATTTGCCTGATAATAATCTTTGCTGAACTTGTATTTGCCATAGGGCGTGGTTTATATTGGGTTGGACGCAACCTGTCAAGCCAAAAAACGCATATATAATCATAGATAATGAAATAAATTAAACGACAAAATGTATTGACATTAATTAACTTTGTTTGTAACCATGCAAATTATGACAGAAAATGAACAAACAGAAGCAGAAATTGAATCATTTCTTGAGCTTTTTGCAAAATTTGCACAAATAGCAATTGAGGATATGAGCGCGGTTATAAAAGTTGATGGCTTGCGCGAGGAGCTTGAGGCTTTTGGCACTTCATCTTTAATCAATCGTTGGTTTACAAAAGGCCTTAATTATAGATTGATGGATAGGGCAACTCCGTATTTGCAGGGCCTTATAGACAATAGTGATAGGTGCTTATCCGCGCATATTGGCCAGCTTGCGTCAAGAGGTGATGGTTATATACGGTATGATTTGGGTGCAGCAAGTGGTGTCGGTATAGGAGCTTTTGATTTGACTGTAGGCGTAATGCAAGGCTTCGTAAGGAAAATTATGGATAATGCCCTTGAAAAAGCGCAGGCTGCAATGAAATCAGAAACGAAATCAGAGCCGGCAATATCAAGAAGAGAGCTTTCCAACGGTAGAGACGGGCATTTTGGTGCTAATGATTTTCTGCGTCGGGAAGAAATGCGCCGTGCTGCTGCCGAGCATGCGGGCGCAAATCCATTCAGCTTTGGCAGATAGAGCAATAAAAACTGCTTCTTCCGGCTTGGCGCATCATTTTGATTTCTGAGCTGCACGAAACGCAAGCCTCACCCTCGCGCCCATAGACTTTATGGCTGTGCTGGAAATATCCCAAATCACCGCTAGAGCGCACATAATCACGCAAAGTTGAACCGCCACTAGCAATCGCCTCCCGCAGCACTGCTTTGATATTTTGTACTAATAGCTCACATTCTTTGTGCTTGATTTTGTTGGCCGCGCGGCTGGGCAAAATCCCACTGCGGAAAAGCGCTTCCGAGGCATATATATTACCGACTCCGACCACAACTTCCTGATTCATAATGATATTTTTCACCGGTGCGGATTTATTGCTGAGTTTTGCATATAAATAATCCGTGTCGAATTCCTCGGATAATGGCTCTACGCCAAGATGAGCGAATAAATCATCCCCGCCCAATGTCACCAAGCCAAAACGCCTCGCATCATTGAATACCATTTCTGAGCCGTCATCCAGTTCAAAAACCACATGGTCATGTTTTTTGCGCTCTTGCGGCTCGCCAATAGTGATTTTGCCCGACATTCCAAGATGAATTATGAGTGGTGGATTATCGGTAAGGTTTATCACGATATATTTCGCGCGGCGGTGCACCTGTTTGATTTTTAGCCCTTCAATCACGGTTAAATCAGGGATTGGCACGCGGATTTTATCACGTAATGTGATGATTTGTGAAAAATGCCTTCCCGGCAAAAAATTCTCCAACTCGTCACAAACAGTTTGAACTTCGGGTAATTCAGGCATAGTAATATGTATATGACAAAAAACTTCGGATTCAAGCAGGTTGATGAAAAAACGCATCGCGCTTCGGTGGATGGGGTTTTCTCGTCCGTGGCGAATAAATATGATGTGATGAATGATTTTATGTCACTGGGGCTGCATCGCCTATGGAAGCGTAATATGATAAACGAGCTTGCCCCGCGCAAAGGCTTGAAATACCTCGATGTTGCTGGGGGAAGTGGTGATATCTCCTTTCGCGCATGGGAGCGTGGCGCTGATGTCACACTCACCGATATTAATCCGGATATGCTGCAAGTGGCGAAAAATAAGGCGGTGGATAAGGGGTTTTTGGAGCGCATCAATTTCGCGGTGGTAAATGCCGAAAAAATGCCATTTGCCGATAATAGCTTCGATATCGCCGGAATTGCCTTCGGAATTCGTAATGTCACATATATAGATAAGGCTTTGTCCGAATTTTATCGGGTTTTGAAACCGGGTGGTAAGTTTGTTTGTTTAGAATTTTCGCATTTGAACAATGATTTGCTGCAAAAGATATATGATGCATATTCATTTAATATTATCCCGAAATTAGGCGGGGCAGTAGCAAATGATGAAGCGTCTTATCAATATTTGGTAGAATCTATCCGCAAATTTCCGGCGGCGGAAGATTTTGCTGCGATGATTGAGAGCGCAGGCTTTGCCAAGGTAAAATTCCGCAAATTAAACCACGGCATTGTCGCAATCCATAGCGGTTGGAAGGTTTGATGCTCGCAAATTTAAAAAACATTGCGCATTTAATTCGTATTGCCCGCACGTTGGCGCGGCATGATGCCTTGTTTCCTGTGGAATTATTAAATATCCAGACGCTAACATTTATTGCGCGGGCTGTTCGTCGTCGTCGCAAGGATTTGACACAAGGGCAGCGTTTGGCGGCGGCGTTTACTGAACTTGGGCCAACCTTCATCAAGCTGGGGCAGGGGCTTTCCACCCGTTCTGATTTGATTGGTGAGAATATGGCGGTGGAGTTAGCAGTTTTGCAAGATAATCTCCCGCCATTTTCCAGCGAAACGGCGAGGAATATTATTGAATCTCAGCTAGAAGTGCGGTTATCCGATATATTCAGTCAATTTGATGAGCAGCCGGTTGCAGCAGCTTCCATCGCGCAAGTGCATTTTGCCACGCTCAAAAACGGTGATGATGTGGCGGTTAAAATTTTGCGTCCAAACATTGCCAAGCGTGTGGCGCGTGATTTGCAGCTATTTTATTGGATTGCAGGATTGATTGAAAAGCGCAATCCTGATTATGCCGAGCGCCTAAAGCCCGTGCAAGTGGTGGAAACCCTTGAGGAAACTGTTAAGATTGAGCTGGATTTACGCATGGAAGCGGCATCTGCCAGCAAATTGCGTGAGAATTTTGTAGGTTGGGAAGGCTTTTATGTCCCCAAGATATATTGGCAACATACGGCGAGTCAGGTTTTGGTGATGGAGCGTGTTGGCGGCTTGAAAATAAATGACCGCAAGGCTTTGCAAAAATCCGGCTTTGACCCTGATGAAATCCTCAGAAACTCGTCACAGGCTTTGTTCAAGCAGGTTTTTGACGATGGCTTTTTCCATGCAGATTTGCATCCGGGAAATGTCTTTGTTAATGACCGTGGCGAAATCGTTCCCATAGATTTTGGCATTATGGGGCATGTGGATTTGAAATCCCGCGCTTATGTCGCAGAAATTCTCGCCGGATTCCTAACGCGTGATTATATGAAAGTTGCGCGGGCGCATTTTAATGCCGGATATGTCCCCAAGCATAAATCTATAGAAGCATTTGCCCTTGCCTGCCGCGCGGTTGGCGAGCCGGTGATGGATTTACCTATAAATGAAATTTCGCTGGCACGGCTTTTGGGACAAATGTTTAAAGTGGCGGAAGATTTTGAAATGCAGGCGCAACCGCATTTATTATTATTGCAAAAAACCATGATGATGTCAGAGGGTGTTGGGCGCGCGCTCAACCCAGAAGTGAATATGTGGAAGCTTGCCGAGCCGTTAGTGCTCAAATGGGTGCATGAAAATATGGGGCCAAAGGCGAAATTGCAGGAAGTGCTGGAAAATGCTCAGGAAATCGCTCTGAAAATTCCGGAAATTATCAAAAAGCTTGATGCGTATTTGGACAAGGAATTGGCGCGGAATTCTTCGGCAGATTAACAGGTTAACGAAGGGCCGGCCATTCGCCTTTCGGCTGTTTTAAATCACCATTTGCCACACGTTCTGTGAAAGTTTTATCAGCTTGCGGGCTGCGTGTGTCGATACCTTTTTTGGCTAGAATATCAGTGTTATCTCCCAAAATTTGGCGGGCAACTTCAGCAACAAAATTGGCGCTAGGAGGCCCATCAGCGTAAGCAAAGTCAGTGTGAAAAAGCGAAACCCCGTCAATCGTTATTGTAACATCGCCATTCTCGTCCACATCAACACCGGAATAAAGCCCCTCTTTTTTTGCATTATGCATCACCATAACTGCCGCAATATAGGATGCCAGCTCACCTTTGCTCAAATTTTCCGTATCTCCATCAACATCATAGGCGTGCTTATATACACTTATATTATCAATTTTAGCACCGCCATCTTTGCAAAGCTGGTAAAATTCATCTGCTAATTTTAGGAATCCCTTCCACACTTCCGGCTTCATTTTGAAATCGCCATTTTTATATTCTAGTGTTGGAAGGTGGGGATATATATCAGCAGTCCAATTTCTAGATGTTTTGAACTTTGCTGCTAATTCTTCACTTATGATTGGCGGGTCAACCCATATATCAGGCATAACAAAACCTGGTTTTGCAGGGGCTTTTTCCTGCGCATTAGCTTCATTCGGTGAGGCGAGCATTCCGCCAAAAAAGCCGATGCCGACCAGAGCTTGGGTTGCTAATTTGTGCAGAATTTCCGATTTTTGTGTGTATGACATAGGATTATTTCGCTTGCTAACTATTTTGCTTTGTTAATTAATGGTAATGTAAATTAATGTGATTTGAAGAAAAGTCAATCATTTCTTCTTTTTGCTCTTCATCCTATAAACATAGCTAATCACCTCGGCCACTGCCTGATAATGGTCAAGCGGGATTGCCTCATCAAGTTCACAATCATCATAAAGGGAGCGGGCGAGGGGGGCATTACGGACAATCGGCACTTCATTCTCATTGGCGATTTCCTTAATCTTCTGCGCGATATTATCCTTGCCCATAGCAACTACTTTTGGCGCTTCCATTTCATTTTGCTCATATTTCAACGCAATTGCATAATGGGTCGGGTTGGTGATGACCACATCGGCAGTTGGCACGGCTTGCATCATACGCTGGCGGGCACGTTGCATGCGGATTTCCCGTAATTTGGATTTAATTACCGGATCACCTTCCTGCTGTTTATACTCGTCTTTAATCTCCTGCTTACTCATCCTGAGTTGCTTGATATGCTGTTGTTTTTGAAAGACAAAATCTATAATCGCAATCAAAAAAACTGCAATTGTTGTGGCTACTAAGATTTTAAGCATCAAAATGCTGATAAACTGCATCAAATCATTTGCCGGAAGCTGGGAAACATTCTCAAGCGTTTCAAAGTCAGAGATAACCGAGAAAAATGCTACTAATCCAACAATGATAATTTTAATTATACCCTTGACAAATTCTGCCAGAGAGCGCGCCGAGAACATGCGTCCCAGCCCTTTTTTTGGTGAAATCTTGTTGAGCTTAGGCTTGATTGATTCGCCGCTAATATGAAACCCGTTTTGCACTACAGAAGATGTGATGGCGGCGATTACCAGCAATAAAAATGGTAGTCCTATTATATACAAATAGTCGGCGAAAATTGAACTGCCTGCACTGCTCATAAATTCATCACTTTCCATGATTTCTGCCGGAATAGTAAAATATTTGGTTAAGCGTTCCTTGCCATGGCCGAGCAAATCCTTGCCCAGCATCCCGATACATATGGTAAATGTGAGAATCATGAAGAAGTTACTCACCTCGCGCGAAAATGCAATTTGTCCCTTCTTGCGTGAATCATCCAACTTTTTCTGGGTTGGCTCTTCAGTTTTTTCCTGATCGTCATCCGACATGTTTTCTTAATCTCCGAAGGCGGTTTCTGCCCGTATGGCAAATTTTCTTGGTGTTTTTCGTATTTCTTTGTTGCATTGCGGCTATATGAGCCTTATAAATCCTTAATATATTATTAGGAGGTTACTATGTTTCGTCGCAGAGATGAAGTAGATTTTGACTATGAAGCCAATTCTGAGTCACCAACAACCACTTTTGGTGGATTTAATGCAAATAAACCAAGTGATTCCAGCTCCAAGCAAAATGATTCTGCGTTTCCTGCCGGGCCATATAACCCTGCGGCAACCTCATTGGCGGCAGCGGAAGCGAAGTTAAGGCAGCCACAAATGCCCGCGAAGAAATCTGTAGAAGACTCTACTGCCACTAAGAAAGGTAGTTTGGCAGATAAGCTGGCAGGCTCACCGCTTAAAGCGCAATCATCATCGTCATCATCGAAGCCATCATCACTGGCAGACGTAACTCCGTCGAAATCTAGCCCTTCGACATATAGTATTTCATCTTCCGGCGTTTCATCGTCAAAATCATCAAAATCATCAAACGAAGCAGGTAACAAAATGGATCAAGTAGAGGCAGAAAGAAGGCTAACTGTAGGGTACGGAATCACACTTGAAGGAAAGATTTCCGATTGTGATAAATTGATTATATACGGAAAAGTAAATGCTGAGCTAAATAGCGTAAAAGCATTGCATATTAGTGAATCAGGCCGTTTCTCAGGAGTTGCAAATATTGCAAATGCTGAAATTTCAGGCGCATTTGACGGTGAATTATTTGTAAGTGATACAATCACAATCAACTCAACCGGAAAAGTTAGCGGCAAAATCACTTATGGTTCAATCGAAATCAAACCGGGCGGTAAATTCACCGGCCAAATCGTTGAAGCCGTAACTTTGGGTTCGGATAATGGCAGCGTTAATTCTAAGCGCAATCAAGCTGCGAATGAGGCTGCCGACAGAGCTTTGGATAGCAATGGTGAGTTCACGCTTTCACCTGAGCCAATTAGCGAAAAATCAAATGCTAAAGAAGAAGAAACGGTAGCAGCTTAGGCTCGAATTAAATAATATTAGGTGATTGGCTTAGGTTGGTATGAAAAAAATTCTAATTCTATCGATGTTAGGGATGTGGGCGGTAGTAGCCGGCATTATAGTCATCAGCCTTATTATAACGCCGCCGCGCAATGAAACTAAGACCATCGACCAATATGTTAAGGTTATGAATGATTACATTGATAGCCAGCCTATAGATGTTGATGCGGTTGATGATTCGAGTGATAATGGCAAATATATCAAAGAAATCGCCGTCTATGCCAAAAAAGTTCAAGATATCAGGAAGGCATATAATAATCAGCGCCGCTTGACGGAAGTTGTTATCGAAGCGCAAAATCTCGGTAATATTGAATCAATTGAGAGGCTCAATGATACGGTGGATGAACTTGAGCAGGTGACGAATGAAAGCCATCGGAAGATTGAGGAAGCTGTCATCGCATTTGTCAATAACATCAATCCTCTGGAGGAAGAGGGCGTGATTTTTGACAAAGAGGCTCTGATTAAAAGCTTTGATGATGACGCTGAGAGAAGAGCGCGTGTGACCCAGTTGCGTTTAGCGTTAGTACAATATTACCGTGCAATTTTGGAGTTTGTTGAGTCGCGTCAGGGCTATTATAAGATTGATAGCGGTAAGATTATTTTTGACACTGAACGTGATCAGGAATATTTCACACAGCTATTATTGGGGCTGCGTAGATATGGCAATGAGCTAGACGATGTTTATACCAAAGAAAAGGATAAAATCCGTGACTCGATTCAGCGTGTCGGTCAGTAATTCCAGCCTAAGCTGCAATTTGCTTTCCTAATCTTGAATATTTGCGATTTTAATGTTATTATCCTCCCCCTATGACAAAAGATACAAAATGGACAGCAGATTCTTGGCGCTCAAAGCCAATTAAGCAATATCCCAAATATCGGGATGAGGCTGCGCTAAAAGAGGTGGAATCCCGCCTTAAAAACTCACCGGAATTGGTTTCCTACGGTGAAATCAAGCAATTACGCCGCGAGCTTGCGGAAGTATCGGCGGGCCGTGCATTCTTGCTGCAAGGCGGCGATTGCGCGGAAACTTTCTCGGAATTCTCGGCGAAGAATCTGCGTGACTATTTTCGCGTTCTCCTGCAAATGACGATTGTTTTGATGTATGGCACAGGCTTGCCGGTGGTCAAAGTCGGGCGTATTGCCGGACAATTTGCCAAGCCGCGCTCATCCGATTTAGAAACAATTGATGGTTGCGAATTGCCAAGCTATCGCGGCGATATGATAAATGCGATTGAGTTTGATGAATCCTCGCGTTACCCTGATCCGGAAAGGCTCATCAGTGTTTACCAGCAATCGGCAACTACTATGAATTATCTGCGCTCGCTGGCGAGTGGCGGTTTTTCAAGCTTAAAAAGAATTGATGGCTGGAATAGTGATTTTATCAAAAATTCCCCACAAGGTGAGAGGTTTGCCGAGCTTTCCAAAAATATTAGTGATGCGCTGAAGTTTATTTCTGCCTGCCGGTTGCAGCTTGATAACACCGAGCAGCTTTCCGAGGCGAGTTTTTATTCTTCGCATGAAGGCTTGCATCTGGCTTATGAAGAGGCTCTGACTCGCGGAAATGATAAGGAAGGGCATTTTTGCTGCTCCGGTCATATGCTGTGGATAGGCAATCGCACCCGCAATCTTGATGAAGCGCATGTTGAATTTATGCGCGGGATTGAGAATCCGATTGGCATGAAGGTGAGTCAGGAAATTAATCTCGATGAGTTGATAAAATTGATTGATACCATCAACCCCGCAAATGAAGCGGGTAAAATTGTGCTTATCAGCCGAATGGGCGCGAATAAAGTCGCAGAAGGTTTGCCGCCATTGCTTCGCCGTGTAAAGGAAGAAGGGCGCAATGTGGTATGGTCATGCGACCCGATGCATGGCAATACGGAAACTTCGCCGAATGGTTATAAAACTAGAAAATTCAATAACATACTGACCGAAGTTAAGCAATTCTTTGAAGTGCATCAGGCGGAAGGAACAATCGCCGGCGGTGTGCATTTTGAAATGACCGGACAGGATGTGACCGAATGTTTGGGCGGCGCGCAGGCGATTTCTGAGCTTGACCTCAAAGAGCGCTATCAAACCGCGTGCGATCCACGTCTTAACGCTTCTCAATCATTAGAGCTTGCATTTTTGATTTCCGAAGTGCTAAAATGCGCTCGTTAATTGTTTTTAAGGATAGTGCGGGATGATTATGGACTTGACCAAGCGAGCGAGTGTACTAGTTGTTAATTCAGACCATGACGAATTTTTAGATTTTGAGGTAGGGCTACTAGAGTATGATTATTCTATCAGCAGTGTTGCATCTCATCAGGAGGCAATTACGCATTTAAAATCTGGTGTTTTCTTCGCTGCCATATTAGTTGTGGCTAATGCAGATGAGAAAGATGGAGATTTGGCAAATGTAGTAAATTTTATAAGAGATGAGTGTTCAGGGAGGGCGGTGTTTTTAAAAACTAATACGCCTGAAAAATTCGTAGAAGTTCAAGATAGAGTAAAGTATTTCTTTGGTGAGAATTCTTACCCACAATTATTGAGAATCGTATTAGACAAGCAGCTAGGGATTCATAGAGCCTTGGGTGACGAGGCTAAGTTGGATGGCGATGATATGACTGTTTTTAGACGGGCTTAGTGCTTGAAATCTCACGCAATTAATTGCACTATCCATGCATGAACAAAGCCAAAATCACTGAGATATTTGAGCGGCTTGAGGCGCGTGACCCTGAGCCAAAAACCGAATTGCAATATCATAACCCGTTTACGCTGTTAGTCGCCGTGGTGCTTTCCGCGCAGGCAACCGATAAAGGGGTGAATAGGGCAACTCCAGCTTTATTTGCTGCTGCTGATACGCCACAAAAAATGGCGGAATTGGGCGAAGAGAAAATCCGCGATTATGTCAAAACCATCGGCTTATACAAAACCAAGGCGGCGAATATTTATAAGCTCAGCAACATGTTGGTTGATGAATTTGGCGGTGAAGTTCCGCAAAATCGTGAGGATTTGGAAAAATTGCCGGGGGTAGGGCGCAAAACTGCAAATGTTGTGCTGAATGTGGTTTTTGGTCAACCCACGATGGCGGTGGATACGCATATTTTTCGTATTTCTAACCGTATTGGCTTGACGAAAGCCAAAAATCCTTTGGAAACCGAGCAACAGCTCATCAAAAAAATCCCGCGTCAATTTATGCAGCACGCGCATCATTGGCTAATCTTGCATGGGCGCTACATCTGCGTGGCAAGAAAGCCAAGATGCGGAGTTTGTCCGATAAATGATTTGTGCGAATTCAAAGATAAGCTATGATAAATAAATGAGAAAAGGATTCACGTTAGTTGAGCTTTCGATAGTGCTCGTCATCATCGGCTTGCTGATTGGTGGGATATTGGTTGGTCAGAGTTTGATTGAGTCATCGAAACTAAATGGATTTGTTAAGCAAATCACGCAGTTGGATATTGCCGCAACCAACTTCAAGCTAAAATATAATCAAATCCCCGGTGATTCAAATTTAATGACATTAAAGGGCAATAATGATCGCTTAGTGAAGGATTCTTATTCCAATGATGATTATCTTCAGGGGGAAATTGGATTTGCGTGGGTGCATTTGTCGGAAGCAGGAATGCTGCAAGATCAATATTCTAGAATTGCCACAAATGGCACTACTGTTGAATATGGCGTTCATGTTCCAAAAATTAATTATGGCGAGATAGATGGCGGGGTGGTTATCGGCACACCGCTAAATGGCCCAGACCCGTGGTATAATAACAATGTTATGTGGATAAGCCATTTTCCGGAAAGTACTAATTATACATGGGGCGGTGCTTGTTCAGGATGCGGATATGTTTTTACAACAGCTCAGGCATTTGCTGCTGATAAAAAAATGGATGACGGATTGCCACGGGAAGGGATTGCGCGTGCGGCAAGTACATCTGAATTCGGAACGGCCGGAGTAAGTTGTATCAATGGTAGTGACGAATATTATTTGGATAGTGCAACTCCGAGATCATGTAATATGATTGTAAAATTATTCAGCTTGGGTGGTGGGGAGTAATAACAAAATTGCCCTAAAATTCCTAAAAATCAGGCTTAAACTTGCTGAATTCGCTGAAAAATAGTATAATGTAGCGAATGAGGAAATCTTGTAGATTTATAAAAAGCGGTTTCTCGCTTATCGAGCTGGCATCAGTAATGGTGATTGTCGGGCTGTTAATTGCGGGAATTATGCTCGCCACGGATATTGTGGAGGCCACGGAAGCACAAATTCTGGTGCGAGAGATTCAGGAAATGGACATGGCCGCTGCAAATTTTAAAGAAAAATACGGCTATCTTGGTGGGGATAGCCCACTGCACACACCTGCGGGAAATGGTGATGGGCAGATAATCGGCACTGCAACTACTAATGATACATTTGATGGTGAAGTTTCAAATTATTGGAGGCATTTATCCGAATTTGGCTATCAACCGGACGGGGTTATATATAGCAATGATGCAACAACTTCATTCAAGCCCGGCATCCATATACCTAAATTGAGCTATGGCAGAGATGTCGGCGCGATTGTTGGATCTGGTGACGGTAGCACGCCTTTCCCCGGTTCTGTTTATTATTTCATAACTCAATATAAATTTTACAGCTCCACATATTTTTCTGCCTTGCATCCATTCTCTGCTGTGATGGCGCAGGCTATTGATGAAAAAATGGATGATGGCTTGGCAAATTCCGGCAATGTAGTGGCTCAGGGAGTTGGTCTGGTTAGTACTATATCAGATACAACTGCTGCACCTGATGCAACTGCCGGAACGGGATGTGTAGATAATGGCGATGCCTCTATATATCAGGTAACTTCAACAAATGAGCGCGCTTGCACACTCGCAGTACGGCTAATGTCGCAGGTGAAAGAATGATGAATAGGGCGAAATATAAAAAAGGTGTGACCTTGTTAGAGCTTTCCACCGTGTTGATTCTGATAGGTCTGATTATCACTGGAGTTTTAATCTCACAGAATGTTATGGAGGCTTCAAAAATCCATAATATTATTGCAGAAGTGCAGGCGCATCAAAGAAATTTCAACTTATTTCGTGAAAGATATCGCGGCAAACCGGGGGATTTTATCCGTGCGCGGGAAATTTTCGGCACGGGGACATATAGCGGGAATGGTGACGGGGTTTTATGCACTGATGAAGCCGGACAATTCTGGCAGCATATGTATATGGCGGGATATATTGAAGAAGCTATGACGGGGATTAGCACGGCAGTTGATTGCGCGACGCCAAACTGGGCTTTATCAAACGGGGTGAGGACTTATCCCTCAAAGGCGATGAAAGGTAATTTTAACTCAACCACCGGAATTGCTTATTTTGGTAATACTCAAGATCCTTATTATTATAATAATACAACTTTCGGCAGGACGAAAATTAATCTGAGCTTGGCTAGGTTCCGTGCTTCTCTCTATTCTACTAATGTCGGAGATACTATATTTACACCAAAATTCATGTCAAAAATCGATGCAAAAGCTGATGACTCATATCCGCACACGGGCAATATTCGTGGTGCAAGAGGAAATAATAATAGTGCAACTAGTTGTGCTACAAATGAAAGCTGGACGGGGACATTTCCCGTAGGTGATGTGCTTTACCAAATATCCGATTTGGATGCGGAATGTTTGGCAGTTTTCACCATTGAGGATTAAATCAGCAAGTCTGCCAGTTGCAGGGCTTTTTCAAGCGTAGCTTTCCTGACTTGCCGGCGATTCCCCGAAATCTGATTTTTTGTGGTTTTGAGGATATTTCCCCGCGCTACGGCAATATAAACCAATCCAATCGGTTTTTCTTTTGAGCCGCCGCTAGGACCTGCAATTCCGGTTACTGCAATTGCGATATCAGCTTGTGAGTTTTTTAATGCACCGAGAGCCATTTCTCCTGCCACCTGCTCGGAAACCGCACCGAATTTCTCCAATGTTTCACGTGAAACGCCAAGCATATCAATTTTTGATTCATTTGAATAAGTTACAAATCCGCGCTCAAACACATCTGAGCTTCCGGCGATATCGGTAAGTGCCGCCGCAATCATTCCACCCGTACAGCTTTCAGCGCTAGCGAGTTTTAGATTCTGCGCGCGCAGCTTATCTAACAAAACAGAAGCATTTATCATCGCTCAAATCCTCCCTGAACTGATAGCCGCCTTCGCTGAATTTCTTGATTTTAGCGGGGGAGGTGATTCTATTTTGGATTATATATCTCGCCATCATACCGCGCGCCTTTTTGGCGAATAGCCCGATAGTTTGCAATTTTCCATTCTTATTTTCCTTGAAATCTATCACTAATTCCGCTTTCGGCTTCACGGCCTTTGCATATTCATTTGAGGCGAGATTTATTACCAACTCATCGCCCAATTCCTCGCTTAATTTGCTCCCCCAGAACTCATAGAGATTTTTCCCGCGCGGGTTCTTGAGTTTGATTCCCATTTCCAAGCGATATGCCTGCATCAAATCCAATGGGCGCAGCAAGCCATAAAATCCTGATAAAATGCGCAAATGCTCTTGTGCAAATTCAATATCCTTTTCGCTCAAACTTTCCGCATCCAGCCCGTCATAAACATCGCCCTTGAACGCATATATGCATTGTTTGGCATTTTTGGGGGTGAAAGGGGCGGAAAAATCCTGAAATCGCTGATAGTTCAAATCACCAAGTTTTTCACTGATGCTCATCAGCTTTTGCAAATCTTTGGAGGTCTTTTTGCGCATCTCCGTTGCCAGAATTTCTGTATCATCTAAAAATTGCGGTTGAGTATGATTTTTGGACTTGGCAGGCGATTCAAAATCGAGCGTTTTGGATGGTGAGATTATGATTTTCATATATGCATTAAATTGGCAAAATAGCTCGCGGTCAACCATAATAGTATTTAGAATTTGAAGAATTATAAATACTATAGAAAGCAACGCCGAAAGCATTGGTTTATCGCCGCGCGGCGAGCGTAAAAAATGATTCTGAATTCTTAATTGGGAATCTAAAAGACAATATATTTACGATTGACATGCTTATGGTTAACAATTAGTAATGAGGGTTAATTAACAATTAGGAGTAAGTAATGGGCGATAATAATAATGATTATACAGGGGTGTTGCGCAAAATTGAGGTGTTTTTTAGAGCTACAGGGGTGGCAGCAGTAATTGGATTGGCTGCATTTGGCGCGGATGCATTATTCAAACTTGCGAAATCTTCCGGTGATAAGGATGGTGCTGTTAGCGGTTCATATTGGCCGATGCAACCGGAAGTAAGAAAGATGTTGGAGAAGTATTCTACTGTTTATTTGAGAGAAACAAGTGCGCAATTGATTGAAGAGCTGGAAAAGGAAAGCCCTGATAGCAAGCAAATTCAAGATTTAGCAAGGATGGTTAAAGTTGATGCGAAAGTTTATTACAAGCATTGTGAAAGTCGTGGAGAGCTTGAAAATTGGAGTTATGTAGAACCCATTATTACTGGATTGCTAAGCCGCGCCCGTACGCAGGTGATGTTGAATCTTGAAGAAGCCCCAGAAACTAAAGATGAGGGTAAGAGGATTCTAGAGCATATTAAAGATTATCAAGATGAGGTTAGGGAATTATTAGGTAGAACAAGAAGTGCAGCGCCAGCCCCAGCTATGCAGCGTTAATCGAATATTTATAAGAGGTTTGAAATGAGATTAGATGACCATGTGAAGCGTGAAGAGGCGAGAAGACAAAAAGCCGCTGAACGTGAAGAGAAAAAACTCCGCAAGGCTGAAGCGCGTGAGGCTGAAGAACTGGAAATCGAAAATGACGAGCCAGAGGAATATACTGGCGCATGGGGCTGTGCGAAAATGGTTATGGGGGCTTTTGTAGGTATTGCAACCGTTGCGCTTTTTATATTGGAAAATTATGATCCCGCCACAGAATATGCAAAACGCTGGGTCAGTGATCGTGTAGACAAAGATGAGGAGGTTCAGCCTCTTCCTGCACCGCAATTAAGCCCTGAAGAGCAAATGGAATATGTTAGCACGGAGCAGGCAAGGGAAATTTTGTCTCGATGTTCTGATAAAGATTTGAAGGAATCTGTTGCACGTTTGATTGCCGAGTCGGAAAAAGAGGTGTTGGACTTAGATGTCTTATACCAGGTCACTAAAGAACTTAGGGTGAATGCTGAGCGCTTTTACAAAGAAAATGGCGAGGAAGCTTGGAGGGAAATCGCTCCTGCTATGGAAATTATTTTACTGGATATGTTGCTTGCTTTGGGAGAGAGAACCGAAAAAGGTGAGCTTATATTAAGAGAAGCGCGGGAAGTCTATCATTTAGGCTTGCCAGAGCGGAGTTCGGAGCGTATGACGATGGAGCAGGTCAAGGAGGTTTTAGAAAACTGCAAGTACCAGCCATTGCAAAATTCTGCCCTATCTTTGCTTAGTGAATTATCCGAGGAAGTTCCGGATTTTGAACAGGTAGCAACACTTCTGGAAGCAGTTAAAACGCATTCACAAATGCAGCGTAAAATTGACGATGCGGAGTGGCAAACTGTTAAGCTGGCAGTTGAAAGTTTAACTTTTGAGGTTATTAAGGTCTCTAGTCGTTATGCCAAGGCTGATTCTGAATTGCTTGATAGAGAATCTTTGAGCAGAATAGTTGATGCATACGAAGAAATCAATGAGCTGGGTAATGAGCCGGAAAAAACACCAGCGCCAGCTATGGAGCGTTAAAAATTTTGTTGAATTCACGGATTAAAACTTCGTCAAATTCAGCCTGATTAACTTCTATGCCGAGATTTTGCAGCGAAGTAACGCCATATTGCGAAATCCCGCATGGCACGATGCCTTTGAAATGCTCCAAATCCGGTGCAATATTTATCGCAATCCCGTGATATGCCACCCATTTTCTCACGCGAATTCCTAATGCGGCGATTTTCTTCTCTTGCCCGCCATCAATTACCCAAATGCCGATTCTGCCTTCGCGCCGCTCTCCATTTACACCGAAATGCGCTAAAATTTGGATAATCCATTCCTCCAGATTCCATACATATTTGCGTATATCTTTTGGTTCTAGCTTCATCATCAAATAGGCAACGCGCTGACCGGGGCCGTGATAAGTGAATTCTCCGCCGCGCCGAGCCTCATAAACCGGAAATTTGTTTTCCAATAAATCTGCCTGCTTTGCCGATGTGCCATATGTGTATAGGGCAGGGTGCTCAAGCAGCCACAAGCATTCCTTTTTCGTGTTGTCAATAATGCCAGCCACGCGCTCATCCATAAATTCCAGCGCATATGGATAGCCGACATGCTCTTTTGAAATGATAATTTCCATGGGACTTTTCTATTCGTCATTACCTGAATTTGCAAAGCAAATTCTAGGGTAATCTAATTTGTTTGCCAGATTGCGCTAGAATTTTTTTAGAATTCAGACAATGACAATTATTCATCAGGCTTTACTACTTTACTATATGTAAAAAATTTGTTATCTGTTGCGACCTCAAATATGCGGTCGTGGCGGAATTGGTATACGCGCAACGTTGAGGTCGTTGTCCGGGTAACTGGGTGGAGGTTCAAGTCCTCTCGACCGCACCATTCAGAATCTCTTTCCTTGCAATTCGGTGTTACTCTAAGTATATTCGGCGCGGAAATTATTCATGAATAATTTAGAAATAATTCAGGCGAGTGGAATGGAAGATAAATCAACAGAATTTCAGGGCGAGAATATAGATTCTGATGCAATCGTATCGGAAATTTCTGAGGCTCTTTCGCAGTTGGATGTCAACAAAACCAGAGAGCTTGTTACCGAGCTGCACCCTGCTGATTTTGCCGATGTTATTGAAAATCTTGACCATAGCGAGCGCAAAAAATTCCTTGAGATAATCAAAGATGATTTTGACCCCGAAATTTTCAGTGAATTAGAGCCGGAATTGCTGGAAGAAGTGACTGATTTAATTGGTCGCGATGCCTCCGCCGAAGCGCTTTCCAAGCTTGATAGCGATGTTGTTATTGAGATTGTTGAAGAGTTGGACGAAAAAGAGCAGCAAGAAATAATCGAAGCTTTGCCCGAAGAAAACCGCGCGGAAGTTCAGGCGGGTTTGAGTTATCCTGAGGATTCGGTTGGCCGCTTGATGAGCAAAAAATTCGTCACCGTTCCGGAATATTGGAATGTCGGGCAGGTGATTGATTATTTGCGGAATCAGGATGATTTGCCGAATGACTTTCACGTGATTTATGTTGTCGACCCGAAGCATCGCCCTGTGCAATATGTGTTGGTGAGCCGAATTATGCGTAATAAGCGCGATATCAAAATCACCGATATTTCTGAGCCTTGCAAGCATCTGGTTAGCCCGCATGATGATCAGGAAGAAGCAGCATATCTCTTCCGCCAATATGGCTTGGTGTCATTAGCTGCGGTGAATGAAAAAGGGCGGATGATTGGTGTGCTGACAACCTCTGATATTGTTGAAGTTATTGAAGAGGAGCACGAAGAAGACATCATGCGGCTTGGTGGTGTTACTAGCCGCGATTTTTACTCTGCGGTACAAAAAACCGTTTTTCGCCGCTTCCCGTGGTTATTCATTAATATGGTAAATGCTTTTTTTGCAGCGATAATTATTATGCATTATGCAGAATCAATTGAGGCAGTGGTAGCACTTGCTGCGCTTAGCCCGATTGTTGCAGCTGTTGTTGGAAATTCCGGCGCGCAAACCTTGACTGTTTCCGTACGTGCAATTGCCAAGCGTGATATCACCCCGCGTAATGCCCCGCGTGTGGTATTCAAGGAAATGTTTATCGGCTTGGTAAATGGTACGATGATAGGCGCACTGGCTTCCGCCGTGGTTTATGCTTATTTCCGTGATACGAATTTGAGCTTAGTTTTCGGTATATCAATAATGGCATGTTTTGCGGCGGCAGGAATAATCGGCTCTTTCATCCCGATTATGCTCAATAAGTTCAAAATTGATCCGGCGATTGCTTCCAGCGCATTTGTTATCGCACTCACCGATATTCTCTCATTCTTCGTGTTCCTTGGGCTCGCAACCAGCTTTCTCATAAACGCTTAATTTTGGTTAATCTGTAACGTAATCTTAACATAAATACGTTATAATTATGCATGGGAAAAAGAAGTTTTAATCATGCTATACCATCATCTGAATTTGCTGAAGCCAAGGTTGTAAAATACCCAGATGGCGCAACATTGTTGGATATGCGTGGTGACTCACGTTTGGATAATTTGCTTGCCGAGGTGAAGTCCGAAATTGCCAAGAATGGCTGGAAAGTTCCTGAAAATGAAAAAGAAATCTGCGAAAAAACCGCCGATTTGATGCTAAGTGAAAAATATTATGGGCCTTATTCGGAAAGTGCGCTTGGAATTCAGGTGAATTTGGCTGAAGTAGAGCAAAAACTAAGCGATATTGAAGTTGATATTAAATGCAATGTAAATAATGATGAAAGTCTGACTGAAGCTGAAAAAGCAGAGAAGCTTGAAGAGCTTAAGCAGCAGAAAGAAGAATTAACCGAGCAGGTGGAAAGCCTTAATCAGCAATTTGAGCCTGAAATGCAAACTAATCTATTACCATTAAAAGATGTTCCTTATGGCAAAAGCGTGTGCGTGCAACAAGCCGGAATTATGAGTTATGTGATGGGAAATGTTGGTTTGCCAAATGATTATTGCCTTGGTCCGGGGTTTGAGGTTAGCAATCTTAACCACGCATTTGTGCAATCAAAATCCGGTGATAAAAACATAATTGATTCAACCCTCGCTGAGAATAGCGGGGTATATTACTATAATCGCAATGGCGGTGAAATTGCCAAAGATGAAATTGTAATGACTGTCGACACTAAAGAAGAAGATGGTCTAGAAATGGTGCTTAACTATGGTGGTGGCAAAACCATAACGACTTTAGGGGCTTTGTTCAAGGATAGAGCCTATCAGGAGGTAAGAAAAGAACATCAACCACAAACTCCTGAAGAATATAGATTGACTATGATACAGTATAATCGCGATAAGGCTTCTGATGAATTTTATAAAGATAAAAATAGGGAAAAAGAAGAGGCGAAAAAAGATGATTCAGATAAAGGCAAATCCAAAAACCCAGTCTTTAAAAAAGGCGATAGATTCTCGGCAAATGAAGCTGGAGAAGAGCCGCAAGCAGAATATGCAAAGATAGAGCCACATATGGTTTCACCGGAATTGGCCGCTAATCTACAAAACTCTATGCAGCAAGATTCTGCCGGAGCAGATGCGTTTAATGAATTGGGACAAACTCCACAAAATCCTGCCGCCGGAAGATATGCATAATAATTGAATATAACCCTTGCATTCCTTGGCATTGATGGTTAGATTTAACTCCCGTGGCGAAAGGTACAAAATTTATATTTATCACGGGCGGGGTGGTTTCATCCCTCGGCAAAGGTTTGGCATCTGCCAGCCTTGGTGCATTGCTCCAATCACGCGGTTATAAAATCCGCCTACGCAAGCTTGACCCCTATCTCAATATTGACCCCGGCACAATGTCACCCATTCAGCATGGTGAGGTTTTTGTTACCGAAGACGGTGCGGAAACTGATTTGGATTTGGGGCATTATGAGCGTTTTACCGGCGTTGATGCGCGGCGCGGCGATAATGTTACGGCAGGTAAGATATACGCGGAATTGCTGGAGAAAGAAAGGCGCGGCGATTATCTCGGCGGAACAGTGCAGGTTATCCCGCATGTAACTGATTTAATTAAGGATTTTATCCTCAAAGATACTGAAGGCACGGATTTT
>PCXJ01000125.1:7937-8367 GCA_002787615.1 Alphaproteobacteria bacterium CG11_big_fil_rev_8_21_14_0_20_44_7 | reverse complement strand
CCCGAAGTTCCTCCAACTCCAACTCCAACTCCAACTCCAGAATCACCTCTTGAACCTGCTGAGCCAGACTATCGTGAAGAGTTACCTACATTAAATGAAATTCTAACCCCAAATGCTGAAAGGGAGGTTATTTACCCTGCGGCAAATGATTTGATCGAAGATGCAATAGACCGCAATGAGGTCATTGGGTTTGATTATATTAACCGGCACGGTGCATATGCTGGTTGGAGGACTGTTGAGCCTCACTACACCTTCTACGCTTACACGACAGGGAATATGATTCTTGTGAGTTGGGACCGTGATGTCAATGATATACGTGCTTTCATCATAGGAAACATCCAGCCTAATGGCGTAAGATATGAAGGCGAAGTCTTTAATGCTAAAAGCCAGATTATGGTAGGAGTCGAATAATGACATATTTGGAAAACTA
>PCXJ01000125.1:5478-7915 GCA_002787615.1 Alphaproteobacteria bacterium CG11_big_fil_rev_8_21_14_0_20_44_7 | reverse complement strand
CTCGCACAGATAAAAGGCGTGAAAATCCTGAATGATAATTTCTTCAATGAATTTTTGATGGAAATCAACGGCGATGCCGAGCAAATAATCAATAATCTTGTTGAGCATAAAATCATTGGCGGCCTTGCAATTGAGAATAATAAAATCCTCGTTGCCGCAACTGAAATGACGAGCGCAGAAGATATTGAAAAATATGCAGAAAATTTAGCGCGGGAACTGGGAGCTTTGGGGAGCAAATGATAATTGTTGAAGAACCGCTATTAAATGAATTGAGCAAATCGGGTCGCAGCGCGGTGGATTTACCGCTTGCCGAAATTAAGCAAAACCGCACCGGAACTTCTGCCAGAGAATCAATCGGTCTGCCGCAACTTTCCGAGCCGCAGATTGTGCGCCATTTCGTCCGCCTCTCCCAGCAAAATTATTCTATCGACACCAATTTTTATCCGCTTGGCTCATGCACGATGAAGCATAATCCGCGTCATAATGAAAAATTCGCGCGCTTTCCCGGCTTTGCCAACCTCCACCCATTGCAGCCCGAAAAAACCACGCAAGGCGCTCTGGCATTGATATATGAATTACAAAACTGGCTAAAAGAACTCACCGGCCTTTCGGGAGTAACTTTGAACCCCGCCGCCGGAGCACATGGCGAGCTTGCCGGAATGATGGTCATCCACAAAGCGCATGAGCAAAAAGGCCGCCAGCGCAAAATCGTGCTTGTTCCCGATAGCGCGCATGGCACAAACCCAGCCACCGCAATTATGTGCGGCTATGAAACCAAAACCATCCCATCCAATAAAAACGGCTTGGTGGATTTGGAAGTTTTCAAAGCAAATCTCAATGAAGATGTTGCCGCTTTTATGCTGACCAACCCCAGCACTTGCGGATTATTTGACCCGAATGTGAAAATCATTGCCGATATGCTGCACGAAGTCGGCGCGTATTTTTATTGCGATGGCGCGAATTTTAATGCGATTGCCGGAAAAATCAGACCCGCAGATTTTGGTGTTGATGTTATGCATATCAATCTCCACAAAACATTCTCAACCCCGCATGGCGGTGGTGGCCCCGGCTCTGGCCCGATTGTAGTTACCGAGGAACTTGCTCCATATTTACCCGTACCGAAAATAGTGCATGAAAATGGCAATTATCACCTCATTGATAAATGCGATAAATCCATTGGCCGCATCAAAGCTTTCCAAGGGCATTTCGGCATGGCAGTGCGCGCCCTTTCCTACATGCTCGCGCATGGTGGCAACGGCATTAAACAAGCCTCCGAAGATGCCGTACTCAGCGCCAATTATGTAAAATCCAAATTGCAGGATTTATATAATGTGCCATTCCCCGGCCATTGCATGCATGAATGTTTGCTCAATGATAAATTCCAGCGTGAATATAACATCACCACAATGGACATCGCCAAAACCTTGATAGAGCACGGCTTCCACCCGATGACGGTATTTTTCCCGCTTGTTGTGCAGGGCGCAATGTTGATTGAACCGACAGAAAGCGAAACCAAGGAAACCTTAGATGGCTTTATTTCCGTAATGCGTGAAATTGCCGAGATTGCGAAAAACAACCCCGATAGTTTAAGGCAAAACCCGATTTCCACTCCGCGCCGCCGCCTTGATGAAGTAAAAGCCGCACGCGAACCAAAACTCACTTGGTAGCAACCACCCTAACTGATTGAGCCATTGAAGGTTAGCCATTTTTTGCTAAGCTGTTTTCCATGGATGAACTACTTCACAAAATCAGCGCACATGCTTTCTCGCGTGAAGTTGATTGCATAAATGAGATGCTGCCGACGCTTGCGCATTTTGAAAAACACTCCGCAAAAATTCATAAAAAGGCCAGCGAAATGGTCGGAAATCTTCGCAAAACCGGTATGGGTGTTAGTGTTGAGGCCTTTTTGACTGAATATGATTTGGGCACAAAAGAAGGCGTTGCCATCATGTGCCTTGCCGAAGCTTTGCTGCGCATCCCGAATCGTGAAACTGCCGATAAGCTGATTGAATCCACTTTTGATGATACAAATTGGAAAAAACATCTTGGTCACAGCGATTCTTTTTTGGTCAACGCTTCAAGCTGGGCGCTGCTCTTAACCGGAAAAACCATAAATTTTACCAAAGAAAAAGTCGACCACCCGCTTAGCACTTTGCGAAAAATGGCAAATAAAAGCAGCGATACTGTCATCCGCAAATCCCTCAAAACCGCGATGCACATCATTGCCCGCCAATTTGTGATGGGTGAAACAATTAATTCCGCGCTTGAGAAAGCCAGAAAACTGGAAAAACAAGGCTATATTTTTTCCTATGATATGCTGGGAGAAGGCGCACGCAACCAATCTCAAGCGGAAGAATATTACGATTCATATCTAAACGCCATCGGGCAAGTTGCCGATGCTCATCCGCAAAATGATGATTTATATTCGCGCCCTAGT
>PCXJ01000125.1:613-5436 GCA_002787615.1 Alphaproteobacteria bacterium CG11_big_fil_rev_8_21_14_0_20_44_7 | reverse complement strand
ATTGATGCAGAAGAGGCAACCCGCCTTGATATCGAGCTTATATTATTCAAAAAACTGCGGCTTGATGAGGATTTTGCAGATTTTGCAGGAATCGGTTTTGTGTTACAGGCATATCAAAAACGCGCATGGAAAACCGTGGATTTCCTTGTGGAACTAGCGCAATTCACAAATTGCAAAATCCCGATTCGTTTGGTCAAAGGCGCATATTGGGATTCGGAAATAAAACACGCGCAAATCCATGGCCTGAAACATTATCCGGTTTTCACCAACAAGCATCACTCCGATGTTTCATATCTTGCCTGCGCGCGCAAAATCCTCGATAATGATGATTTATTTTTCGCGCAATTTGCCACTCATAACGCTCATACAATCGCCGCGATTCAATCTTATGCAGGTGATAAAAAATATGAATTCCAACGCCTTTACGGCATGGGTGAAAAGCTTTATGAACCGATTGTAAAACATACTCCCTGCCGCATTTACGCGCCCATCGGCAGACATGAGGATTTGCTGGCATATCTCATCCGCCGCTTGTTGGAAAATGGCGCAAATAGCTCATTCGTCAATATGATAATGGACAAATCAATCCCCGTGGAAGATGCTCTGCAAGACCCAATCGCCAAAGCGCGAGAACTGGGTGGGCGGCACAATGCAACCCTGCCACTACCTTCAGAATTATATGGCGAGCGCCGCGAAAATCCGCTTGGTGTGGATTATGGCAATCGCGCAGAAATGGATAAATTGAAGAATTCACTTCTGCCTTATGCCGAAAAAGAATGGAAAATAAAAAACAAATTTTCCGGTGAAATGCTCAAGGTTCACAACCCTGCCCGCAAACAAGAAATTGTCGGGCAAATCAAACAAGCCACCGAAAAAGATGCCGATTCCGCCGCAAAAATTGCTGCAAAAAGCTTCCCTGAATGGAAGAAAATTAATGTGCATGAAAGAGCGGAAATTCTGCGCAATGCCGGAAAGCTTTTGCAAAAAAACCAGCCGGAAATTCTTGCATTGCTGATTCGCGAAGCCGGAAAAACCATCAAAGATGCAATTGCAGAATTGCGCGAAGCAATTGATTTTTGCAATTATTATGCCGAGCAAGCCGAGAATTTAATCGCCAATCCGCTTGTCTTACCCTCCCCAACCGGAGAATCAAACTCACTGAGCCTGCACCCGCGAGGCACATTTTTATGCATCAGCCCGTGGAATTTTCCGCTTGCGATATTCATCGGGCAAATCACCGCCGCGCTTGCATGTGGCAACTCTGTTATCGCTAAACCTGCCGAGCAAACCCCGCTTATTGCATATCTCGCCACGGAAATTTTGCATGAGGCCGGAATCCCAAAAAACGCCCTGCAACTCCTCACCGGAAAAGGCAGCGTTATCGGCGCAGCATTAGTCAACAATTCTGCAATAAAAGGCGTATGCTTTACTGGCTCAACCGCCACCGCAAAATATATCAACCGCGCCCTCGCCGAACGGGAAGGTGAAATCATCCCGTTTATTGCCGAAACCGGAGGGCAAAATTGCATGATTGCCGATAGCTCCGCCCTGCCCGAACAATTATGTGATGATGTGATAAATTCCGCCTTTGGCAGCGCCGGACAAAGATGCTCGGCACTCCGCGTTTTATATTTGCCCAAGGAAATCGCCAAAGAAACTATCGGATTAATCTCCGGCGCATTGACCGAATTGCAAGTCGGCGACCCGTGGAATTTTGCCAGCGACATTCCCCCCGTGATTGATGCTGATGCTCTCCTAAATCTCCAGAAACATGAAACCGAATTAGCTAAATTTGCAAAAAACATCGGCAAGCTTAATATCACCGCCAATGTTCAAAAAAGCGGGCATTTTCTCGCCCCGCAAATCTGGAAAATCAAAAATATTTCCGAACTGAAAAAAGAGAATTTCGGGCCAATCCTACATATAATCGAATATGACTCAAAAAAACTCTCAGATGTTATCGAAGAAATCAATAATAGCGGATTCGGGTTGACCTTTGGCATGCATAGCCGCATCCATGAATCTTACGAAAATATTGCTGAAATAATCGAAGCAGGGAATATTTATATAAATCGAAATATGACCGGAGCTGTTGTCGGCGTGCAGCCATTTGGCGGTGAAAAAATGTCGGGCACAGGCTTCAAAGCTGGCGGGCCAAATTATCTGCTGCGTTTCCTAACGGAAAGAACCACCACCATCAACACTGCCGCGATTGGTGGAAATATCGAACTTTTGGTACGTGGATAAAGCTATTATGCCCGCCCATTATCAATAGCCGCTTGCCGCGCTGCCGCGATTTGCGGTGCTGTTGTATCCGGAGAATCTAGCCCATCGGTTTGCGCACCTGTTGCAGCGAAACTTCCTGCCGCGCCAACTGCCTTTGCCTGCTCATTTGCTTTCTCTAAATTTGCCTGAGAGCCTTGCCCCCGTGCTTGCTGTTCTTTTTCTGCGGCTTTTTCTTTTTCATAATATTTTTCATAAATGCTTAGCTCTTTTTCAGCCGAATCCAGCTTTCTTAGTGCATTACCCTTCTCCGAGAAATCCTCCCCGCCCGAAAGCTTAGTGCGCACCCATCCGCTAAAACCACCACCATCCAAATTCTGAGCTTCATCACGCATTTCTGCCATTTTCGCTCTCAACTCAGCAGGAGAAACATCTCTGACTTGGAATGCATCACTATCTCCACGGATTTCATTCGCGATATCATTTAAATTTGTATAACCGAGTAAATCAGCGCCTTTTCCAAATCTTGCACCAGCCATTTCTGCACGATTTGCTGCTGCATCCAAAAGCCCGCCTGTGTTTTCAGATACTCCCAATTTTTCTTCTAATACACTGCCCACCGCATATCCTCCGGCACCCGCAGCAATTACCGAACCACCTACGGCAATAGCGGTTGCAGTTCCGGCAGCAGCGGCAGTTCCTGCAGCAGTTCCTCCCACATAAGTTACGACTGTACCAACAGCGCTGGGTGCTACGGATGCACCCACTGCAAAACCTCCTGTGACGGCTCCTGATTTTGCGGTTGCTAAGGCAGCTTCTCCCAAATCTCCGGTTTCCTGATATGTTCTTATTCCCTGATAACCCGCCGCAATAGAACCTGCGGCAATATTTGCCTTGGTGGCTAATCCTGCTTTTCCGTTTGCGGCAAGCTTGTCTGCTAATGTACCGAGAGCCGTTTGTGTACCACCGACAACAGTTCCGCCAACATCCCCTTTTGCGGCTGAACCCACTGCTTCGATTGCACCTGCAAGGGCATTGCCCCCGCTCAACGCTCTGGAGGAAGTCATTGAATCTACTGCTTTCTTTCCGACATCCACAGCATCAGAAACCACTCGGCCATCCACAAACCCAGCTTCTCCCCCTCTCGGACGCATAGTGCTTCGCATGCCTTTTGGCTGTCCACCTGCTTGCGCTGCCATGCGCTCCGGCAACCCAGAAACTTCATCTCCATTTAATATCAAAGTCCCAGTCTCACCCGTCATATTCACATATTTAATTTCTCTATCCAGCCCCAAAGCTTCAGATATCTGCGCCGCACTAACATCTACGGGAATCCGCAACCCGTGCATAACCTGCCCTTTACGTTCAAACGACTCCATCTTAACACCTAATGGTTTTAGCGCCGCTTCTGCCCGAAATTCCGCTTTCATCTCATGCGGGGCGAGAGTAAAACTTGTGACACCATCCGCTGATGCTGCTCGAACTTCTACCCCATCCCTAACAAATCCATTCAACCTTCTCGTAACATCATCCACATTTCCTTCCGGCAAAATATTAACAACTAAATTACCACCCAGATGAATTTGCACCTCCGTCCCCGGAAGCTTATCAAACAAATGCTGACTAATATTTCTCAACTCATCATAACTCGCACGCGGATTGTGCCCCGCCTCCGCGCTTTGCGGCTGTGATGAAGGCACGCTGCTACCTTGTTGGTGAGCCTGCGCCTGCTGTTTTTGCGCATCTGACAACCCCTCCCAATTCTCAGGCGGGATGTTCCTTCCGCCCCAATCCAGCATTTTTGCTTCTACCCTTTCCTTGGCTTCATCCAGACCTGTCCACACATTGCGAACCGCACTGCCATCAGCTTGTTCTGTTTGTGAAATATCATAATGCCCCGGCGGAGTATCCAGCTCATTTCGCATAAAATTCACTATCTGAGCATTGTCTGCATCAGGACTGAATGAAAACATTAGATTCCCGCCATTTGAAATCATCCTATGCGGAACAACGCTTTGCGCTGGTGCTGAAGTAGGAGGTTGCGTGGTTAACTTCCCGCCTACTATCTCAAACCGTTCATTATGACCAATTCCGGCCAGTTGCAAATTAGTTGCAGCAGCCATGCCTTGTGCATCATCAATGTTACCTTCAGCTATAAGCTGCTCAATTACCTCCGATCTCAGCTTAATTCTTTCTGCTTGGGCATTCCTCGCATCATCTTGATTTTCCGGCAAAATCACCCCCTATTATCTAACTAAAATTCGCCTAACCCTAATATTCCACAATAGCAAAGAAATATTAACTTTTAGTTACATTTACATTAAAGTAAGATTACATATGCGGCTGTGCAGAATGGCGGTTGCAGCGAATAATGAGGCTTTTTTGTCCATGAATTTCCCAGATATGGTGAAAACGCCCAAAATCTCACAAAAAAAGCCCCAAAAGGGGCTTTTGTTTTTAAATGGCTCCTCGGGTCGGATTGAGTCGGGCAAAAAATTGCCCTCCCCCTACTTCGGGCTGTTGCCCTCGTGGTCGAACTTCGTTCTCATCCGGAATATAAATTTTAATATAAATTCATACGCGCTGTAGCGCTTTTTATG
>PCXJ01000125.1:0-592 GCA_002787615.1 Alphaproteobacteria bacterium CG11_big_fil_rev_8_21_14_0_20_44_7 | reverse complement strand
CTATACCAAATGCGAAAGGAATGCCACGAAGAGGTGCTCGATCTGGCAACGCATGTCCAAGTTATCCGCCGCAATTTCGGACTGGCGGCGTGAGGTGACTCAAGAACGAACGATGGCCAGCGCGCCCACATCACGCTGGCTGGACATCGTTCGTGGTTCGGCTGGGGGCAATCTCAATTTGAATCCGTCTTTAGGATTCAAACCGGCAACCATACACCCCTACCTTTCCCTCAAATATAAAGTTGCTTTTCGATTTTAGAAAAGATATAATGGTTTTAGTGAAACCAAAGAGAATGCACAGAGGATTTAATGAAAGCCATAAAACGCCAATTACAGCCCTTAATCTTAGAGGCTTTAGAGTCTTTTCCTGTGGTGTATATCAACGGCCCACGGCAGGCTGGCAAAACGACGCTGGTAAAAGAACTGCTAGCAAAGGACTTTAAAGCGAAGTTTATCACCTTTGATGACACACTGGAACGCGCCGCTGCCACGCGTAATCCGTTTGGCTATGTGCAGGAATCCGGCACGCCGCTGATTATTGACGAAGTGCAGATGGTGCCTGAATTATTCCGCCCCTTAAAAAAGCTGGTAG
>PCXJ01000035.1 GCA_002787615.1 Alphaproteobacteria bacterium CG11_big_fil_rev_8_21_14_0_20_44_7 | reverse complement strand
AAGCCCAATATATAAACGCCATCACCTGCTACGGATTTGTTGTTTGAAAAGGCAATCACCGGAATATTCGCCTCACGTGCAATCGGCGCGATTTGGCGCACAGAGTTGCTGAATAGCGGGCCGATTATTATATCCACACCATCCGTCACCGCTTTTCCGGCAGCTTCGCTTGCACCTTGCGGCGTGCTTTTCGTATCATAGGGAACGAGCGCGATTTTCTGCTGGCTATTATCCATCACTGCCATTTGCGCTGCATCCAGCAAGCTTTGTCCAATCTTTTGCGCGCCGCCCGATAATGGTACTAATATTCCGATTTTATATTCAGCACTTATAGCGATATTTTTTGCATCATCAAAGCTATGACCGCGAAGCTCCATATCTTGCGGATGCCCTCGCTGCCCTCCATATCTCCCCGGCTCTTGATATTCGTAGCCTTGCTTTTCCCCATAACGCTCCGGATAACGCTTATTATCCTGCGGAAAAGTTTTTGTTACCCCGCATGAGGTAAGAAACATTAGTAATAATAAACCAACCAAGTATAATGACGGAAAATCGGATTTATATTTAATCATGCCAGCACCTTTATGAATTTTTCGGATATTAAACAATTAAACCTAATGAGTAAAGAGGCAGGATTATATATTATTGCCACTCCTATCGGCAATCTTGGTGACATTAGTCTGCGCGCACTTTCCGCCTTAAATTCCGCCGATTTGATATTATGCGAAGATACGCGCACCACCAAAAATCTACTTGGAAAATATGGTATTTCGGGGAAGCTGGATTCTTATAATGATGTGAATGGTGGAAAAAAAAGACCGGCAATTCTTGAAAAATTACAGCAAGGTCAAATGATTGCGCTGGTCAGTGACGCAGGAACACCGCTCATTTCCGACCCCGGCTACAAGCTGGTTTCGGAAGCGGCAAATCTTGGTATAAAAATCATCCCCCTGCCCGGCGCGTCTGCTCTTATCGCTGCGCTTTCCTGTTCGGGCTTACCCACCGATAATTTCACATTCATGGGATTTTATAACAAAAAGAAACTCAAAAAATCAGCCAATTCCGACATATTGATATTTTATGAATCCGCAAAAAGGCTGGTCAAAACTCTGGAGGAGCTGCAAACAAAATTTGGCGATTGCAATTCCTGCATTGCACGCGAAATAACCAAGATTTATGAGGAATTCCGGCGCGGCAAGCTTTCCGAAAATATCGAATATTATAAAAATCACCCGCCAAAAGGTGAAATCGTAATTATTATTGAAGCCGAAAATATTGAATCGGCAAGTGATGAGGATATTGAGAAAATGCTGATTAAAAAGCTGCAAACGCAAAAGCTGGGACAAGCGAGTGAAGAAATCGCTACCGAGCTTAATATAAGCAAAAAAAAGGTGTATCAAATTGGGCTTAAACTCAAAAACCACTAGCAAAATCACGAACAAAACCTCTTATCAAAGCGGCGTTGACGCAGAGAAATTATGCGAAAATTTCCTCATAGCGCATGGTTTTGATATTCTGGAGCGTAGATATAAGACTAAACATGGTGAGATTGATGTTATCGCAGAGATTCACGGAGTTTTAGTTTTCATCGAAGTCAAGAAGCGCAAGCTTTTCGGATTTGATGATCCGGTTAGCGAGAACCAGAAAAAAAGGATAATTAATGCAGCATTACAATATATTTCAGAGAATCCGGAAATAAGTGACCATGAAATGCGATTTGATTGTATTTTTATTGATTCGCATAATTTGGTCACACATATTGAAGATGCATGGAGGACGTAAATCATGAATATTTCTAAGCTATTTGCACTATCTTTAATTTCCGTATTTTCCCTAAGTGGGTGCGCGGCAGGTGTGCTGGTAACAACGGCAGAAGCCGCAAAAACCATCGCGCAGGAAAGATCGGCAGGTAACAGAGTTGATGATAATGGCATTGCGATACAGATAAATAATGCTTTCATCCAGAAAGATGTTGATGATTTATTCGCCGGAATTAATACAAAGATTTCCGAAGGCAGGGTGTTGCTCACCGGAACTGTCAGAGACCCGCAACACAGGGTTGAAGCCGAAAAGATGGTTTGGAAAATCGCCGGAGTTAACGAAGTTATGAATGAAATTCAGGTAGTGGACTCAGAGAAATTCTCTTCCTACGCGCATGATGTATGGATTTCAAATTATTTGCGCGGAAAGCTTTTATTCGCAAAAGGTATAGCCGCCTCAAACTATAATGTTGAAACTGTGAATGGAACTGTATATTTGATGGGCATTGCACAAGATGAGCTGGAGCTCCGCAAAGCGATTGAAATTGCCAGACGCATCGAAGGGGTGAATCAGGTTGTTAGCCATGTTATCAAAAAAGATGACCCGCGCCGTTCCAACTTAGCTGCTGCAAATCGCAATTAACAAATTCCACTTACTGCTTTTATATAAAGGATTTCTTTACCTTTTTCTGATTAAATTGGTTGTCTATATAACTAAACCAAACAATCAAGGGTTGATAATGCGCAAAATCTTACTATTCACTATGGCCATATTCCTAATGGCTTTTGATTCAGATGAAGAAAAAGAAATTATCACAATTGTTGCTGATGAGTGGTGCCCGTATAATTGCACCAGCGATGCCGATTTGGAAAATTTTCAGGATAATTATAAAAACAAGGTCGAAAAAAACCATAATCCCGATAAATATAAGCATCGCCAAGGTTATGCTATTGAAATTATGAAGGAAATCTTCCAAGCAAAAGGGATTGAGGTAAATTATAAAGTCATTCCTTGGGCACGCGCACTAAAAGCCGTTGAAGCTGGCCGCTACACTTCCGTTATCGGGGTTACAAAATACGAATCTCCCGATCTTGTCTTTCCCGATGAGCATGTTGGCGAGAGTATTTTCCACTTTTTTGTTACCGCAGATAATAGCTGGCGCTTTGATGGTCTGGATTCTCTGTCAAATATCATCCTCGGACTTGCCACGGATTATGGCTATGAGAATATCGAAGATTATGTTGAAGAATATAAAGAAGATAATATGCGGATTCAATATATCACCAGTGATGACCCGCTTAAGTCTAATATTAAAAAGATGATGAAAGGGCGCATAAATGCCATATATGACGATAAATTCGTTGTCAGATATCAGCTTAAGGAGTTGGGGCTGAGCGATAGCGTGGTTTCTGCCGGTACGGTTACAAAAATACCTTCTCCGATAGATGATTATATATATATCGGCTTTGCACCAAAGAATCCAAAATCTCCGGAATATGCAAAAATATTATCCGATGGTATCGCTGAAATGAGAAAAAGCGGCAGGCTAGCTGAGATTTTATCCTCTTATGGATTAAGCGACTGGAAAGAATAGATGTTATTAAAACTACCAAGATTGAGTTTTAAGACGAAAATCTCGCTAATTATGCTTTCCATAATCGGGATGATTGCTTTCAGCTATTTCTCTTTCTCGGTTATAGATTCGCACTCAAAAGCAGAAAAATCTCTGATTATCCGTGGAGATTTAATTGCCAATATGCAGGCAAAATCCCTATCCACAGCATTGTGGAATTTGGATGAGGAGCAAATCCACGATATACTTTCCTCAATAGGTGACGATCCGGATTTATCCGGCGGAATGGTGGTTGATGAGCATGGCGAATTGGTTGATAAATACGGGGAATTCTCCGATATAAATAAGAGCCTGTTTGTTGAGCGCGATATTCTATATAAGCTGGGCGAGCAACTCAGAAAAATCGGCACTATCAAAATCTTCCTTTCAAAAGAAAGGATTGATAAGGAGTTTTACCATCAGCTCATCTTCAGCTCTTTTGCCTTTCTTATTATCATCCTACTCACTACAATCGCAATCTTCACCAGTCTGAGATTCATCATCAGCCCTGTTATCGAAGTTAGTGAAGCGATGAAGAAATATGCAAAGGGTGATAAGAATGTTCGCATACCGGATATTAAATCCGGTGATGAAATTGCCGATTTGACACAAAGCTTTGCCACCATGAAACATGATTTGGATATATTGCAAAGCGACCTCGAAATGCAGGTTTCAGAACGCACTAAGCAGCTTGATACGGAGCGCAAAAAGGCTGAACAGGCGAGTAATATAAAATCCGAGTTTTTGGCTAATATGAGCCATGAGATACGCACTCCGATGAATGGCGTTTTAGGCATGGCAAGCATTCTGGCGAAAACCGAGCTTAGCGCAGAGCAGCGCGAGCAACTAAACCTGATAGTTTCCTCAGCGACCTCCCTACTCTATATCATCAATGACATATTAGATATTTCAAAAATCGAGGCGGGTAAGCTTGAACTGGAAGAAATCATGTTCACACCTAAACAGGTTTTCAGTGACGTGAAGGAAGTTTTCACCTATGAGCTGCAAGCAAAAAACCTTTATTTAAAATATGAATTAGATGAGAGTGTTTCAGGCTTTGCGCTAGGTGATCCAAACCGCATCAAGCAGATTTTGTTGAATCTGATAAGCAATGCCACAAAGTTCACCAAGGAAGGTGGAATAACCGTGAAAGCGAACTTCAAAGATAAGATATTGCATGTGGAAGTGATTGATACCGGCATGGGGATTCCCGAAGACCGAGTTGAAAAGATTTTTGAAAAATTCGAGCAATCTGACAGTTCCGTTACCAGAAAATTCGGCGGAACAGGGCTGGGGCTAGCGATTGTAACAGAATTAGTGCATATGATGAATGGCAAACTCACCGTCACTAGCGAAATCGGCAAAGGCTCAAATTTTAGCTTTTATCTGGATTTTAACAAATAAACATCCAGCCCAAAATGCAGTTTTATTCCTTTAGAATCAACAACTTGTAAAAAAAGTCCGGATTTTAATTTTACTTATCTCCCCCCACTCCCGCATAATGCCCATATTGAGCTCAATATCGTGATGGTTTTAGCGAATTATCACA
>PCXJ01000008.1 GCA_002787615.1 Alphaproteobacteria bacterium CG11_big_fil_rev_8_21_14_0_20_44_7 | reverse complement strand
ATCTGGATACTGATTCTGATCTGGATACTGACATCGACAACGACATCGATAATGACATCGACAACGACATCGATGGTCCGGACAATGATATTGATGATGATGGTGGCAAAACCGGAAACGGCTTTAATCAAAACCCGCTAAATCTGTTACAAAGCCAAATCGAAGAAAGGCTCGACCCTAAGATTCTGGATCTGTTGAAAGGTTCGGATGTTACCGAATATCAGGATACAAATGTCGCAGAGATAGATGAAGAAAAACTCCGCGCCACTTTGAAAGAAGCCGGACTTGAGGTTAAGGAAGATAGCCGAGAAGCCGATGATTTTGAGGGTAATAAAGACGCTCAACTCGCGGCTAATGCTACCAAAGCGAAGGATGATCCTTCACGCGGCGGCGGCACTCCTGCTTAATCTAAAAATAATAATCCATAAAAACCCGCTTCATTGCGGGTTTTTTATTGGCGGAAATCAGATGCTGGGTTAAAATAAATCATGTGGAAAAATAATGATATAATCGAACTGCCAAAACTGAATAAGGAAGCAGTCACTAAAGCGGTTTTAGGCAGGATTGATAAAATCGAAGATGGCCCGGTCTATGTCGCACTGCGTGAGCGCGGCAGAAAATCCATCGAAAAATGGTATACAGTAGAAACATGGGAAGAAGCTCTCCTTGATATCACCGGAGATTTTTACCGCCGCAGCAACCATGCTGATTCTATCGAAATCTGCTTTACCCATAATTATCAGTATCTTAGCGACCTACCGCCAAGAAATGATGAATATGTAAAAGGCATCGCTTTTGTTAATGGTGAGAATAAATCACAGGCAAAATCATACCCTCCGGTTATGATGCTAAACAAAAATATGAGCTTCAAAGGCGCTCAGCGTGATTTTATGAGAGAGTATGATTTGCCAAATAAAGCACCCGTATACGGCCAATCTTATGACGCGCATTGCTTCCTGATTTTTGTTGGTGAAACAGTAAAAATCGCCCCGATATTCCGTGGTTATCAGGTTTTTGATATCTCCCGCGTTAACCATGAAAACTGCCTGAATTTCATCAGAGATGCTGCCGAATGGATGCAAAGAAGCGTCACCACAAATGAAGAAAATGCCGAGGAAATCGGGCGTATCGTATATCTCTACAGAACCAGCTCATATATCACCACACCGGATTTTCACCTTGTTCGCGTGATGGAAATGCCACGCCTGTTTTTCCGTCTGGCTGAATATTTTGACGACCATATCTATAAAAAAGCCGGAGATGAAATGCTGGATTATCATATGCGCAGCTTTTATCAGGAAAATGATAATTTCGGCTATATGTCACAAGGCTATGAGGTCGAAATCGCTTCAGCTTCACTATGCGCAATGGCAATTTTATCCTCAGATAATGATAAATACGCAGCACAGGAGGAAAAATTATTCCAATTCACCCTGAAAATGCACCAGGAAGATGGCTCGTTCATAACCTATTACGTTCCGGTAGAGGGCAAAAATCCACAAACATATTATCCGGGTGAAACCATGCTTTACTGGTCGGACAGGCTGAAGCATAAACCAAGCGATGAGTTGCTGGAAAAGCTCAAAAAATCATTCAAATATTATAGTAACTATTTCCGCGAACTCCCGCTTGATAAACGTGATGGCGGCTTTGTTTCATGGCAAACGCAAGCCTGCTGCAATTTATGGCGTATCACTAAAGATGAAGAAGTCTACGAGTTCATAGTCGAACTAAATGACTGGGTTGCAGACAACCAGAATTGGGAAAATGCGCGCCACCCTGATGAAATGGGCAATTTTGATAGTCCTGATATATTGAAGGTAGGCAGCAATGTTGCCATGACCGGAGTTTTCGCCATGGGAATGCTAGAAGCTCTGGAAGTTGCAATAGAAAAAGGTGATAAAGAGCGTGCCAGAAAATATCATACCTGCCTTTTAAGGGCTTTTAGAAGCCTGATTCAGCAAATAATGTCGGATGATGTCGATACTTTTTATCAAGCCCGCAGACGACGCTCTCTCGGCGCTTTAAAGACCAATGAAATACATAATGATGTGCGCGTGGATATTATTGAGCATGGCGTAAGCGCAACCCTCGCCGCGCTTGAAAAGTTCGGCAAATCTTTCTTTGATAAAGATTTTATTAAATGATATAAGCGGCTCAGTAACTCATGCCTGTGATGGCTTAGTGTTTTAGAAATCAATTTAGGGCAGGCTAAACAAGGTGAGGTTGATTGAATGTATATAAACATACATGATTGAAGCCGAGCCCGTAGTTTGGCGAAGCAATAAATTGATTTCTAAAACACTAACATGCGCCCGTAGCTCAGCTGGATAGAGCACTTCCCTCCGAAGGAAGAGGCCGGACGTTCGAATCGTCTCGGGCGCGCCAATATATATTTATGCGTTCCTTTGCCACGCAGGCAAATCGGCCTCAATGGCCTCGCCGAACTTCGTTCGGGGGTCTTATATTTATGCGTTCCTTTGCCACGCAGGCAAATCGGCCTCAATGGCCTTGCCGAACTTCGTTCGGAGGCCTTATATTTATGCGTTCCGTTGCCACAGAATAATAATTTTGGCAAGTCGGGCGCAATGACGGGTTATGGATTGCGTTCAAGCGCTATAATTTATAAATCACGCCCTCGGTTTCAAGCGTTTTGGCGAAATAGGGCAGCTTTATCACCTTGCTACAAATAGCTTTCACCTTCTCACCCGTAACAGGTGATGGATTGATAGCCTGCGCCCAATTTGCAATTACCGTCATCAATATATCGGCAGCACTAGGGCTATCTCCGCATAAAAACTCGGAGTTTATTTCATCTTCAACATACTCCCATAATTTCTGAATCCGCTTCGCCATCAAATTCAACACCGGCTCAGCAATTTTAGCATCCTCAATATTTCGGGCAGTAAGGAAATAAGCCGCATGCGCCTGATGCATAGAGCTGTTGAAAAATAACAACCATTGGAGGGTTTTGCGGCGGCTATCCCCGCTTGGCGGCAATAGCGGATGTTTGAACTTCTCCAGCAGATGAATCATTATCGCAGCGCTTTCTCTTAATACAACACCATCTTCAATTAGCACGGGAACTTGCCCCAAAGGATTAAGCTGCAAATGCTCGGCACTACGTTTTGTGCCTCTTTCAATCCTCACCAACTCAAATTCGGCGTTTACCGCGTTCAAAACCGCATGAACTGCCATTGAGCAAGTTAGCGGTGAATAATAAAGTTTATATTTTGACATTCCACATCTCCAAAGATTTCCTGCTTAGAAACTATATATCTTCATTTTAATCTGGATAAACTCTATCTTGCAATGTAATCTACGTTTATGGGCTATTCTGAACCGGTAAAAGATGCACTGATTAAACTTTGTGAGCAAGCTTTCTTGCATAGCATTGAGCATAATGCCGAATTGGAGGATATCCCAAAACGCGAGGAATTTGCCGATTTGCCAATACAAGCGAGCTTCATTTCCGTTGATTTTAAGGATAAATTCATTAGCTGCTATGGCACGATATGGAAGGAAAAGAAACTCCATCTTGATATCGTGAAAAATTCCCATACCGCCGTTAGAAATACAAAAATCTATCAGGATATGACTCCGGAGAAATTCCGGCGGTTGAAAATCAGCATATATCTTCTGTCCGAATTAACCGAATTATCATTTTCCGATGAAAAAGATATGATATCCCAGCTCAAACCGGGCGTTGACGGCGTGGTTTTTCAGTGGGGCAAAGTATATCGCACATATTTGCCGGTAGTTTGGGAAAATACGCCTAATCCGCAAGATTTTATTGCCGGACTAAAGCGCAAAGCCAATTTACCAAATGACATATGGGATAGCAGCGTCAAAGTTTGGACATATACCACCGAAAATCTCATCCGCCCGCCTTCACTTAATTAAAATTTAATCAATATGTTATAAAAATAGCCTATGGAACATGATATAATCTTACAAACACCTTTGCTAAGTAAAGAGTTCATCACTGATTTATACAAAGCTTCTTACATAGAAGTGCCGCATTTTAAGCAGGTTTTTGGCCCTAATAACCGAAGATGGCATGATTATATGGATGTGAAAAGCGCAGTGATGGAGCCTAAATTCCTCATCCCGATTGCCAAAAACTTCGCCGCTATGGCAGAAAATGTCGGCGCAAAGCAAGTTGCCACTATGGGATTTGGCGCAGCCGGAGTTGTCGGCGCAATCGTGCAGGAATCTAAAAAACTCGGCGGTGTTATCATGCGCGATGAAAAACGCGATTATGGCAATACTAACCCGATTCTCGCGCGCCATGTTGATGAAGAAATCTGCGTTGTTGATGATATATTAAACTCAGGCGGCAGCGTGATGAAAGCCATCACCTTGTTACGCACGGCTGGTGCGAAACCAATCGCGGTTTTCACCATCTTTGAATTCGATAAAGGCAGGGGACGCAAGGTCTTGGAGGAAGAGGGAATCAAATTGATAAGCCTCGCCAAATTAAAACGCCATAATCATAAGGATGATGTGCGGATTCCCACCCTCACAACCCCGCAGGAATAATTATTTTGCCATCGCAAGTTTTGGCTTTTTATCCGGAATCTTTGCTGCCTGCGCCTCGGGATTATATTTCAGCGCATTTTCTTCCATTCTGGCAAATGTCGGCTCTAGAGATGGCGGATTTTGCGGATCTCCCTTCCACATATCGCGCCCGAAATACGCACGTAAAGGAGAATTTGGGTTTCCTGCACTTGATTTTGCCGGAATGAAGATTGGAACTGGCTTTGTCAAAGGTGATCTCATAATAGCCTGATCTTCCATTGATACTTCTTCTGTAATTTTTCCTCTCATTATTTGCTTCTCCAGCCATTTTGATGCAGCACGATTCCATACCTCCACCATATTGGTGAGTCTAGCCCCCAATATCATCTCTTGCGCTTTATCAATAGAGGATACCAGAATTGGGCAAACATCTTTTGGGACGCCACATT
>PCXJ01000015.1 GCA_002787615.1 Alphaproteobacteria bacterium CG11_big_fil_rev_8_21_14_0_20_44_7 | reverse complement strand
AGATAAGCTCATCTTCGTTCCGCTTGGCGGCTCGGGTGAAATTGGTATGAATTTGAACCTTTACCATCTTGACGGAAAATGGATTGTGGTTGATTGCGGTGTCGGTTTTGCCGATGATTATTTGCCGGGTGCAGATTTGATTGTTCCTGACCTCAGCTTTATCGAAAAAATCAAAGATGATATTCTTGGTATGATAGTTACCCACGCGCATGAAGATCATGTCGGCGGGATACAATATCTCTGGCCGGAATTTGAATGCCCGATTTATACAACAAAATTTACCGCAGAATTCCTGAAATTAAAATTGAAGGAAACCCATTTCGGCAAGCAGGTGAAAATTCATGAAATTGAGCCGGGTAAAGATTTTGAACTTGGGCCTTTTACAATCAAGCCGATAAACCTAACTCATTCAATTCCGGAAATGAATGCGATGGCAATTAGCACTCGTCACGGAATTGTGATGCATACTGGTGATTGGAAATTTGACCCAGACCCGATGGTAGGGCCGCCTTCAAACCTAAAAGCATTGCAAGCTAAGGGTGATAAGGGCGTGTTGGCGTTAGTATGTGATTCGACAAATGTTTTCTCGGAAGGGGAAAGCGGTTCGGAAGCTGTAGTGCGTGAAAATCTGGTGAGGCTGGTAAAATCTTGTGATAATCGCGTTGCGGTTGGAACTTTTGCCTCAAACCTTGCGCGTGTGGAAACTATTATGCACGCAGCGACTGAAGCAGGGCGGAAAGTAATTGTCTGCGGGCGTTCTTTCTGGCGGTTGATTGAAGCGGCGCGGGCAAGTGGATATCTACAAGATGCGCCTGAATTATTGACCGAGCATGATTTCGGCAAAGTTCCGCGTCAGCAGGCTTTGCTTTTATGCACCGGAAGTCAGGGTGAACCGCGCGCTGCATTCAGCCGAATTGCCGAAGGCACGCATCCGAATTTGAAATTGGCAAAAGGTGATACGGCGATATTTTCCTCAAAAATCATTCCGGGAAATGACAAGGCAATTTATCGCATGTTGAATTTGCTAACTTTGCAAGGCGTGGAAGTTATCACAGAGAAGAATGATAAAATCCATGTTTCCGGCCACCCATACCGGAATGAATTAAAGCGCATGTATGAATATACCAAGCCGCAAATTGCTGTGCCGGTTCATGGTGAGGCAATGCATATTCATGCACATGCCAAGCTCGCAAAATCACTCGGAGTTAAACAAACATTTGAGCCGAAAAACGGCGATGTTATTGCGCTTGCTCCCGAAGCGGAATTGATTGGTATGGTTGATAACGGGCATTTGGCAATTGATGGCTACTCATTCCATTATGGTGACGGGGAATTGATGCGTAACCGCCGCAAGATGCGTCATTCCGGCGCGATATTTGCCAGTGTCAGCATCAGCAAAAAAGGTGAAGCTGCCGAATTGCCAAAAATCTCTGCCCCCGGTGCTATGGATGAGGGGATTGAGGATGAATTGCTGGTGACGATTGCCGAAGAAGTACAATCCGCAATTCATGGTATAACCGATAGGAAAAGCATTGAAAGCAAAACCAAGAAAATCATCAAGCGCAATTTACGCACAGAGCTGGATAAAAATCCGGTGATTATCGTGCATGTGCTGCGGAATTAGCCGCGTCCGGTTCCACCCGGTGCGCCGACATATTGATTTGGATCGCCTTGTCCCAAGGTTTTAGCTCTTGCCTCGGTCATTCCGGTTCTTAACTTGCCTGCAACTGCTTGCGCATCACTCCGTGAAATCAGCCCTTCATCAGCCGCCCAACTCATTGCAGTGGCTAAGCTTTGTTTATTAGCTTCTACAGATAAAAACCCTTTGCTTTCAGAAACTTTGGCGCTAGGTAACCGTTCTTCAAGAAATGTTTTAAATCTGTCACTAGCTGTAGCCGTTATATCAGGCAAATCGATACTCAGATTTTTTCCATCTAGGGAAATAATATGAAAGTCCGCAGCCTTTAGCATGTTCGGGTCTGTCATTTGCTCTGCAACTTTTTGATATTCCGCCTCATCCGTGAATAAACTGGCAGTTCTTAGGGTATTGAGAAAATTTTCCACTTCCGTACCATAATCCAATGAAAAGAAAAGGCTTTGATTATTGAAAAGACTTCTTAACGTAGATTGAAGTTCCGGCGCTAATCTATCCAAACTTACTGAAATTTTGCCGCCGGGATGTATCGGAGGGTTTATGCAGAAATGCTCTGCGCGGAGCTCCTGATTTTTAGCAACTTTTTTAGGCAGAAACTCATCAATTTGTGCTAATACTTCTTGAAATTCCCCTTCATTTGCAAACATTCCACTATCAAACATGCTCTGGACAAGAACTTTCATATGTTCAGGAGATATGCGGAAAGCCATAGAATCATCACCGATATCGCCATCGATATGCACATCAAGAGTGTCTATCATGCGCAATTCTCTTAAACTATTCCATAAATGCATAAGGTTATTTCCGGTTCTCTCATCAAGCCCGCTAATGCCAACCAGAAGATATCCGGACTTTGAGATTGAATTCTTAATCGCAAAATCTGCGGCGGTTAATCCTGAATTTGTGGTTTCTTCTGTCATAATTTTCTCATTTGTTTATATTGCTCAATTATTGATTAAATAGAGGTTGTATTAAGAAATGTCAATGATTGAAATTTTCGTTGTATATGTCATTACTTGGTTGCTGGTATTTTTCTTAGCGTTGCCATTTGGCAATAAATGGGATGAAAGCATAGAAACAGGGCTTGCAAGTTCCTCGCCACGCGATGCAAAGCTGGGCATTAAGGCAATTATCACTACTATCATCGCAGGAATTATTACCTTGATTGTTTACTATATATTAGCTACTAGCTTCTAGCTCTTAGCGACTAGCGTGTTATATGACTGGAAATTATGAGAATTTATTAGTGTGGCAAAAATCTATAGATCTATCGGTGAAGATTTTTGAAAGGACTAAAAATTTTCCTAAAGAGGAGATTTATGGATTAGTGTCACAAATACGCCGTTGCTCTTTCTCTATTCCCTCTAATATTGCGGAAGGTAGTCAAAGAAATTCAGATAAAGAGTTTGCCAGATTTGTTAGTATTGCTTTAGGGTCGAATGCGGAGCTAAAAACTCAGATAATAATTTCTTTTAAAACAAAAATTATGTCTGAAAGTGAATTTAATTACTTGTTAAAAGATATAGATGAGGTAGCAAAAATGTTAAGTGCATTAAGAAAAAAACTAATAGCTAGTAGCCAAAAGCTAGAGGCTGCAGGATGAAACTAGTTGTAGTAGAATCGCCTGCAAAGGCAAAAACGATAAATAAATATCTCGGCAAAGATTATGAGGTGCTGGCGAGCTATGGTCATATCCGTGATTTGCCCAGCAAAAACGGAAGCGTTGAGCCGGAAAATGATTTTGTCATGCATTATGAGGTTGATTCTGACTCTGCCAAGAAATTCAAACCGATTGTCGATGCCGCAAAAAAAGCCGATGAATTAATCCTCGCAACCGACCCTGATAGAGAGGGGGAGGCAATTAGCTGGCATGTTCTGGAAGTATTGCGTGCCAAGAAGGCAATCAAAGATATTCCCGTCCGCCGCGTGGTTTTCAATGCAATCACCAAGGCGGAAGTCACACGTGCTATCAACAATCCGCGTGATATTGATATGAATCTGGTTGATGCGCAACAAGCGCGCCGTGCTTTGGATTATCTGGTTGGATTCACGCTTTCGCCGGTTCTTTGGCGCAAACTCCCAGGCTCGCGCAGTGCCGGACGAGTGCAATCCGTAGCACTTCGTTTGATATGTGACCGTGAAGCGGAAATTGAGAAGTTTATTAGTCAGGAATATTGGGATATCAGCGCCGATTTGGATAAGAAAATCACTGCCCGACTTACTCATGTTGAGGGCAATAAGCTGGATAAATTCGATATCCCGAATGAAAAAACTGCCAAGGATATTGAAGCAAAAATCAAAGGCCAAAAGCTAGAAGTTACAAATATCGAGGAAAAGCAGGCGCTCAGAAACCCAAAGCCACCTTTTATTACCTCAACATTGCAAATGGAAGCAGCTCGCAAACTTGGGTTTGGTGCAAAGCGTACAATGCAGGTAGCGCAGAAATTATATGAAGAAGGTTACATAACATATATGCGTACTGATGGCGTATATGTTGCGCCGGAGGGAATTCAATCTGCCCGCTCGCATATTGAGCGCGCTTACGGCAAAAATTACCTGCCGCAAAGCCCCCGTAGCTATCAATCCAAAGCAAAGAATTCACAGGAAGCGCATGAGGCGATTCGTCCTGCCGATATTGCACAAACGCCGGAAATATTAAGCAAAAAACTTGATGATGATAAGGCGCGTTTATATGATTTGATTTGGAAACGCATGGTTGCCAGCCAGATGAATCCGGCGATTTTTGATCAGGTGGCAATTGACCTGCAAACGCAGGATAAATATGCGCAATTCCGCGCGAATGGTAGTGTTGTGAAATTTGACGGATACCGCAGGGTTTATGAGGAAGGCGTTGATGATGGCAAGGAAGAGGAAGAAAAGCTCCTACCAAAATTAGATAAAGGCGAAGTTCTGGATGTTAAAAAACTCAATCCCGAACAGCATTTTACCGAGCCGCCACCAAGATATAGCGAAGCATCACTGGTCAAGAAAATGGAAGAGTTGGGGATTGGCCGTCCTTCCACGTATGCTAGCATCATCTCGGTTTTGCAGGATAGGGATTATGTGACTCTGGACAAAAAACGCTTTATTCCGGAA
>PCXJ01000112.1:1801-6773 GCA_002787615.1 Alphaproteobacteria bacterium CG11_big_fil_rev_8_21_14_0_20_44_7 | reverse complement strand
AGCTTCTTCAATCGCTTCGCCTGCATCTTCAGCAGCTTCTGAAATTGAAGTTTCAGCGTTTTCTAGTGCTTCACCAGCAGAAGTAGAAAGCTCATTAAAGCTTGGTGTTTCTTCTTGTTGTGCTTGTGTTTGGTTTCCCTGTTCACCACATGCGCTTACTGTTAGTGCTGTACCGGCAATAAGAGCTGCCAGAAATGTTTTGTTTAGATTAATCATGTCTTCTCCTTAAGTTAACTGTTGGCATTATATAAACTTTGTTTAACAAAATTCAAGCTTTTTATTCATCTGGTGCGGGTGGAGGGACTTGAACCCCCACGCCTTGCGGCGCTAGAACCTAAATCTAGTGCGTCTGCCAATTTCGCCACACCCGCTTTTCTTAGCTTTTAGCATTAATCATTAGCTATCGGCTTTATGAGCGGGGAGAAATATCAGAAGTTGGGTATGCTAGTCAAGCGTTTTAGGCTTTGCGCTTAATTTCTTTTATTACGCTTTCAACTTTAGGCAGGGTAACGCCGCGCTGTCCCATATATTTCCCCGACCTGTCAGCATAGGAAGTTTCGCAGATTTCATCGGCTTTGAGGAATAAGAACTGGCAAGCGCCTTCATTAGCATAAATCTTTGCCGGAAGCGGAGTGGTGTTGGAAAATTCCAGCGTAACATGGCCTTCCCATTCCGGTTCAAGCGGGGTGACGTTGACGATAATCCCGCAGCGCGCATAAGTGGATTTGCCCAAGCAAATAACCATAACATCTCGCGGGATGCGGAAATATTCCACTGTGCGGGCAAGCACAAAACTATTGGGCGGAATCACACAAACATCGGTTTTACGGTCAACAAAGCCGTTTTCCTGAAAATTCTTCGGGTCAACCACGGCAGAATCAATATTGGTGAAAATCTTGAATTCGTCAGAAACCCGCGCATCATAACCATATGAGGAAAGACCGTATGAAATCACTCCATCTTTGGAGAGCTTTTCATTAAACGGCTCAATCATTTTCTTGTTTTGTGCGAGTTCGCGGATTTGTTTGTCTGCAAGTATTGCCATAGCTTAATGGTAATAGTATAATCTTCGGCGGGAATCAATATGAAAGATGAAGAACTTCGTAAGCGTGATGTGGAATACTGGTTGCAAATATTTGCGGCTGAAGATGGCAATCCGCGCATAAATCAGTCTGATTATGGTGAAATGCAAGATTCTCGCCCGGCCAGAAAGCCCCTGCCGAAAACTACGCAGAAGCTTACCGTGGGTGAGATTAATCAGATGGATAAGCGTAGTTTTGAGAAAATGCGCAAAGGGCAAATGCCGATTGAAGCAAAGATTGATTTGCACGGGCATGCGGCGGAAGAGGCGCGTTTTGCGCTATATGATTTTATTGAAGCGGCGCAGATTACCGGAAAGCGCTGTGTGCTGGTGATAACCGGAAAAGGCTCAATCTCGGGGAAGGCGGTGATTCGCAGCTCCCTGCCCGATTGGCTGAATGATTCGTTGATTCGTGATAAAATCCTGAGTTTTAGCGAAACTCAACCGCGCCATGGCGGTGCCGGTGCGTTTTATGTGATGCTGCGCAAGAATTAGCGCTCTGCTCTGGCGTTCAATCTGTCCTCGGCGCTGATAATACCACGTATAAGCGAGCGATTAGCAGCCTTGAACTCCGCCAGCGCGGCCAAAACATCTGCCATCCGTTCGGAATATTCGCGCATTGAAAGTCGGCCTGATTCCGTGCGGCTGTTTTGAATTCCCAGTGGGCGTACAGATTTCTCAAAATTCACATGCATGCGCCCTATCTCAAACCTCTCAACCATAATCATAGTACCGGTTTCCGTTATCAGATGCATCGGATTTCCCGAGGGCGAGCATGTATAAGAGCGCGTTACCCCTTCGCCAGATTGAACCAGCCGAATTAAGTGATTTTCCACAACAGATATCTGAAAATCACGATTCTTGTCCCTGCACTCATTGCCTATAGTTTTTGTCATGCAGAGTTAATATAGGTTAACTTTCTGCGGGTCAATACTAATTCAGTTGAAATATTCTGCAAACCTCATATACTCGCCGCATGTTTCAACTTTTCAAAACAGTTTTTATGCGGGAATTGCGGCTTTATAACCGCCGCCGTATGGATGTTGTCAATGCGATGATATTCTTCCTGCTGGTGATTATCATGTTCCCGATTGGCGTTGGCCCTGAGCCGGAAATCCTTCGTACACTTAGTTATGGCGTGATTTGGGTAGCGGCGATTTTTGCCTCAACCTTTGGCTTGCGCGCGATTTTAGAGCCGGATTATGAAGATGGCACGCTTAATCAATATCTCACCCTGCCCCACCGTCTGGAAATTATTATGCTGGCAAAAATTGCCGCAAACTGGGTGGCTTATTGCCTTCCGGTGGTAGTGATTTCACCCCTTGCGGCGGCGATGTTCGGGTTTTCATTCTCAGAATCATGGGTTCTGGTGCTGGCATTATTGCTTGCAACTCCGATATTCGTGATGATTGGTGCAATCGGTTCGGCGCTGTCACTAGGGGCAAAAAAAGGTCGCGTATTGCTGCTTTTGCTGGTGATGCCGCTTTATATACCGGTGCTGATTTTCGGGGTGAATACCTCTTATATATTCCTTGAGAATGTTGAAGGAGATTATGTTGCCAATTTGATGATATTATTCGGATTATTATTGTTGGCAATCCCCCTTTCCTCATTTGCTACCGCAAAGTCAGTTGATGCAGCCTGAGCCGGAAATCAACTTTGAAGCATTAGCCTATTCGCACATAGCAAAAGCTGCAGCCGCACGCAAATTGCTATATTATGGTGAATTGATGGAGGCGATTGGGCTTAGCCATATAAACCCGCAACATCGCGGCAAACTTGCTGAAATTATGCATAATCTCTGCGCCCAAAGCTTTGCCAAAAACAAATTCATGATTTGTTCAATTGTCGTATCAAAAGGCAGCAAAAAACCCTCTACCGGATTCTTCAATTATGCTGAAAGCTTGGGCATTTTAAAAGAGAGTGATGACCGAAAAGCATTCCTTAAAAGCCAAAAAGAGTTAGTTTTTTCTCACTATGCTGGTTGATTTCTTAGGAAATCCACCTAAATCATGTGCGTTATGGCAAAGAAAACCCGCAAATTCGGAACAGAAACCGCAAAAATTCTGCAATTAGTTATTCATTCGCTCTATACGAATAAGGATATTTTCCTGCGTGAGCTAATCTCCAACGCTTCTGATGCATGCGATAAGCTGCGTTTTGCTGCGCAAAGCGATGCCGCATTGCTGGGCGATGAGCCTGAGTTGAAAATATCGCTGAGTGTGGATAAGGATAAGCGTACAATAACAATTGCTGATAACGGAATCGGCATGAACGAGGCTGAGCTGGCGGAAAATCTCGGCACAATTGCAAAATCAGGTACGCAGGGGTTTTTAGAGCAGCTTAGTGGCGATAAAAAGCAGGATTTATCGCTAATCGGTCAATTCGGGGTTGGTTTTTATTCCTCATTCATGGTTGCGGAAAAAGTTGTGGTGCATAGCCGCAAGGCCGGAGAAGGGCAAGGTTATGTATGGGAATCCAAGGGCGAGGGTGAATATAAAATCGGCGAAGCGAGCAATGTTTCACGTGGAACATCCATCACTTTGCACTTGCGCGCGGATGAAGATACATATCTCGATAAATTCCGCTTGCAGCATATCGTCAAAACCTATTCCGACCATGTTGCAACTCCGGTGATATTTACTGACGAGGAGGGCAAGGACGAACAGTTTAATAGCGGCACGGCGTTATGGATGCGCCCGAAATCAGAAATCAGCGATGAGCAATATCAGGAATTTTATAAGGCGATTGCCCATCAGATTGATGAGCCATTTTTGCGCCTGCATGGCAAGGCAGAAGGGGTTATGGAGTATAATTACCTGCTATTTATTCCAAATACCAAGCCATTCGATTTGTTTCATCCGGACAGAATGCGCCGTGTGAAGCTATATGTACGCCGCGTTTTCATTGCCGAGGAGGGGGTGGAAATTATCCCGCGCTATTTAAGATTTTTACGCGGAATCGTGGATTCGGAAGATTTACCGTTGAATGTTTCACGTGAAACATTGCAGTCAAACCCCTTGCTAGAAAGGATTAGAGGCTCTTTAACCAAAAAAATATTGTCGGAACTGAAGAAGAAATCTGAGAAAGATGCGGAAAATTATGAGAAATTCTGGAATAATTTCGGCGCAGTTCTGAAGGAGGGCTTATGCGAAAGCTTGGAAAATCGCGAGCAAATTCTGGAAGTGTGCAAATTCCGCTCTACCGAGTCCGACAATTTAACAAATCTGGATGAATATATTGCCCGCGCACCGGAAGGGCAGAAAGAGATATACTATCTCTCCGGCGAGGATGTGGCGGCCATGCGCGAAAGTGCGCAGCTGGAAGGCTTCAAAAAACGTGGAATTGAGGTATTGCTATTTACCGATAATGTTGATGATTTCTGGGTGCAAGCCGGCCATGAATATAAGGGAAAAGAGTTCAAATCCGTAACTCGCAGCGATATAGATTTGGCAGGTGAGGGTGAAGAAACAGACGCACAAGACGAAAAAGATAATGATGATTTGGTGGAATTGTTCAAAAAAGAGCTGGGCGATAAGGTCAAAGATGTGCGTATCTCCAAAAAGCTAGAATCCAGCCCGGTATGCCTGACGGTGGCCGAGGGTGATATGGATATCCGCATGGAGAGATTCTTGCGCGAGCAGCAGCAATTGCCGCACGGCTCAACCAAGATATTGGAAATTAACCCGAATCATACGCTAATAAAATCAATTGCCAGCGCCAAGGCTAACGCAGATATCGGCGATTTAATCAATTTGCTATATGATCAGGCGCTGATTCAGGAAGGTGAAAAGCTCGGTGATATTAAAGGCTTCTCAACGCGGTTAGCCAAGTTTCTGGAGAAGGCTTTAGTAGCTTAGCAGATATTTATTATATTCCATGAAAACTAAT
>PCXJ01000112.1:0-1775 GCA_002787615.1 Alphaproteobacteria bacterium CG11_big_fil_rev_8_21_14_0_20_44_7 | reverse complement strand
TGGCGGAAAACCAGCAGCGCGCGCGGCATATGGTAGTTGGCGGTCACCAGAATAATGCTGTTGATATTTTTCGATTCAACCCATTCTTGTGCCTCAATAGCGTTGCCGATAGTGGTTTTTGCCCTGCGTCCCAGCGTTACCGAATTTGCGACTTCCGGCACATTCTGGAGGAGTTCTTCCAGCCGCACTTCCTTGCCAACTCCGGTTATCAGCATTTCGATAGTTTTGTTTCTGGAAAGTAATTTCGCGCCCTCCTCAATCCGCTTATCGCCGCCGGTCAGCACAATAATCGCATCGGCATCAATGGAAATATCCGCTTCCTGCGCAGGAATACGTTCATAAAAAGCGAGTAATCCGCCGAGCCACAAACCCAAAAGCGTAAACAAGGTGACAGCAGAAATTTTGCAGGCTATTTTGAACATATGAGTAATGTAGCAGAAAATATCGCAAGAATTAAATCAGAAATCGGCAAAACCGAGCTAATTGCCGTTAGTAAAAATCATCCTGTGGAAAAAATACGCGAGGCGCTGGCGGCCGGGCAAAGGATTTTTGGTGAAAATCGGGTGCAGGAGGCGCAAAACAAATTTCCCGAATTGCGTGCCGAATTCCCAGATATTGAACTGCATCTGATTGGCGCTTTGCAGACGAATAAGGCGGAAGTTGCGCTGGAATTATTTGATGTGATTCAAACCGTGGATAGAGAAAAATTGGCGCGAAAGCTTGCAGATGTTGAGGGAGAGGTCAGGGCGAAGGAGTTTTTTATTCAGGTGAATATCGGTGAAGAGGAGCAGAAAGCGGGGATTGCACCGCAGGAAACGCAGGCATTTTTTGAGTTCTGCACGCATGATTTGCAACTGAATATCACCGGATTAATGTGCATCCCGCCCGCCAACGAGACGGCCTTTATGTATTTCGCATTACTCAAAAATATAAGCTCACAAATTGAGACTCATAACTTGCAACTCTCCATGGGTATGAGCGGCGATTATATGCAAGCTGTTGAATTAGACGCAGATTATGTACGCATCGGCACAGGAATTTTCGGCGTAAGAGAAGTTTAAAAGCTTGATTTGTGTAAAGTTATAATATAGATAAGTTCAATATAACTTAATAAATGGGCTGATTATGGATGCCGCAATTAAAGGCAATTTAGAGAATTTATTCAAAGGTTCTGGGTTTGCGCTGAGTAGCAGGGCGAATATTGAAGCATTAATTGCCGGAGTGCATGAGCAGCTTCCTAAAATGGCAGATACTCATGCGGTGCAGGATGAACGCGCGGCGCAAATGCTCTCAGCCAAGAGTCAGGAGCCAAGTGTCGCTTAAGCTGAGTTTTCAACAAAAGATACTGGCCGGATCGGCTAAGGAAGTGGTGCTTTTGCGCGGCACAAACCGTTACGGCTATAGATTTTATATGTATATTGTTCCCGATGAAGGAATGCGCGAGCAAATTGACCTTGATTATGAAAACGGCACAATGCAGGATTTTGAATCCTATGGAAAGGTCATAAAACATGGTTTGGGTGGAAATCCGCCGGAAGCTGTGCAGAAATATATGAAGCTAGTGTATGGCTTTGACCACCCACAGGATTAAAAAAACCACTCTTCTTGTTAAATTATAAAAAATTCTTGCAATTGATAGCGCGCAAGATAATGATTCTCGTTAAATAAACAAAATCAGAGGATTAACATGGAATTATTAGGCATTTCACTGGATTACATAATTTTCGGGTCAGGCATTTTTGCCATTATATATGGCGCATTAATGGCGCAATCAG
>PCXJ01000071.1:6293-6435 GCA_002787615.1 Alphaproteobacteria bacterium CG11_big_fil_rev_8_21_14_0_20_44_7 | reverse complement strand
GTCCATAGGGCGGCCTTTTGCGAAATCTTCCAGCACATCATTGATGGCAGAAAGCTGGTCTTCGGTTTCGCTATAGGGGAAGCTGGCGCAGAATTCTTCATATAGTCCCTCGTCGGCGGTAATGATTGGCGCGGATTTGATT
>PCXJ01000071.1:1406-6274 GCA_002787615.1 Alphaproteobacteria bacterium CG11_big_fil_rev_8_21_14_0_20_44_7 | reverse complement strand
TCAGCAAGGCATCGGCGGCAATTTTTATGCGCTCTTTCATGCGTGCCTTGCGCTCCTGCCATGCTACGCCGCCGAGCTTATCTAGGCGCGCATTATCATCAGCCGAACCGTAGCGCGAGATTACGTCAATATTTTCAACCGGAACAAAAAGCTTGTCATCCCCGTCATATAGCAATTTGACCATATCATGCCGCAATCCTGCAACTTCCAAAGTCTCAAGGCCGGCGAATTTCCCGATTCCATGCTCGTCATGAACTACCAACTCGCCCATATCGATTGAATTTGCTTCTTCCAGAAAATTCTCGGAGCGCTTCTTCTTTTTCACGCTGCGGATGAATCTATCGCCAAAAATATCCTGCTCTGATATGAAGGTAAAATCTTTGGTTTCAAAGCCGGACTCCAGAGGTAGCAGAATTATGCCGATATTATTTGTAGATTTTGCCAATGTTTCACGTGAAACATTCTTCCAAGAATCAAATCTCGTGACATTAAGCTCATGATTCTTCAGTAGTTTTTCGATATGTCCGGCAGAGCCTTTTGAAAAACATGAAATCAGAACTGGCTTAGAATAGGCCTTCAATTGCTCAATATCTCGTCCCGGCTTGGTAATATTTCGGCAGCCCGAATCAATCGTTGATTCCGAAGAGAAGTTGGCAAAACTCAACCCCTTATGACCGTGCTCGCCAAGCGAATCCAAATAAAAGCTATCTATCGGTACGGGGCGATAATCCGTGGTTATGGATGTTCTGGATTCAAAATGCTCCTCTATCATTTCGCGTCTTTCAAGCGCCGATTCATGCGATTGCGCGGCATAAACCACCAGAGTATTTTGCGGTAAATAGGAAAATATATCGCTTAAATCTGCGTAGAATAACGGCAGCCAATTCTCAATTCCGGGATATTTCACACCGCTAGTTACCGCCTCATAAAGCTCATCGGAATGCGGCGCACCGAATAATTTACGATAATTCTTCTTGAAAATCTCAAGGCTCTTCTCGTCATAAATAATTTCACCGGCGGGCAATATTTCATACAAGGCCAGCGCTCCCTCAGAAATTTGGGTTAGCGGGTCAAAAATCCGTATTTGTTCCACTTCCTCACCAAAGAAATCAATTCTAATGCCATTTTCAGCGTTGCTGGGGAATATATCAATTATGCTGCCACGTACCGCAAATTCACCCGCTTCAATCGCCTTAGACACGCGGTCATAGCCATTCTCAACCAGAAAATTAATCAATGTTTCACGTGAAACATTTTCACCTTTCTCGATGATGAGGGAAGAATTTTGCAATATTTCCTTTGGCGGCAGCTTTTGCAAAACAGCGTTTATCGTGGTAAAAACCACCTGCTGCGCTTGCTGTTTTTTACGCTCACCCTCTTGCTTTGCGAGCCTGCAAAGTGTCGAAATCCGCTGATTAGCAATCTCGGCATTGGGCGAAACTCGGTCATAAGGCATAATATCCCAAGCCGGAAAAGGCAAAATCTCTGAATCCGGAGAAAAAAAGCCAAAGCATTCGGCAGTTCGCGCCATATCGCGGTCATTACTCGCAATATAAAGGATGGAGCGCTCCTCTATCCCCGCCAATATAAGCGCTTCTGCGCCATCAGGAATCGGGGCAAGCGTCATGCCAAAATTATTGGATAGTAATTTTTCGGGTAAATTCATCTATAATTTCAAATTTTATATTTCTTGCATCCTTAGGCAGAATCTCTCCGGCAATTTCTGGCCATTCTATGAGGCATATCCCGCCTGCCAGCGCATCTTCCAGCCCGATTTCCACCAATTCTTCCGTATCTGCCAGCCTATATAAATCAAAATGGTAAATTGTCGAGCCTGACACCTCATAAATCTGCATAATATTGAATGTCGGGCTTGATACATTTGCGTTGCTGCAAATTTCTTGTATAAAACTGCGCGAAAATTCGGTTTTGCCACTGCCCAAATCGCCCGTCAGGCAGAAACAATCGCCTTTGCGCGCCTTTTTCGCCAATTCCGCCGCGATTTCCTTTGTTTTTTCCAGATTTGCTATATATTGCATCGCGAGGATAATAACCTAGAAGTGAGAATTAACAAGAATGAACTATCTCGGAACATATACATTATTCAAAAAAGAAGTGCTGCGCTTCATAAAAGTTTACAACCAAACACTAATTGCGCCAGTGATAACCGGATTGCTCTTTCTTGCCGTTTTCCAGTTGGCAATTGGTGAGCGAGTAAATGCGGTGGGTGAGGTGCCTTTTGGGGTTTTTATGGCAAGCGGGCTGATAATCATGACGGTTGTGCAGCAGGCTTTTGCGAACACCTCCTCGAGCCTTATTATGGGGAAGGTTCTTGGCAATATCATTGATTATCTGATGCCGCCGCTTAGTGCTGGTGAGATTATATTTGCGATGGTGATGGCTTCGGTTCTGCGCGGCCTCCTAATCGCGATGCTTGCCGGAATTGCCATATATATCTTCGTTCCATTTTCGGTCTATAGCTTTCCGATAATGATTTTCTACCTGTTTTTTGCCGCAATGATGCTGGCGCTACTGGGGCTTTTCGCCGGAGTGTTTGCCGAGAGCTTTGACCAGATGGCCGCCGTTACTAGCTATATTATAACGCCACTCGCCTTCCTTTCCGGCACATTTTATTCCATCAAGAATCTGCCCGGAATCTGGGCGGAGATTGCCTATTTTAATCCGTTTTTTTATATGATAGACGGTTTTCGCTATGGTATGACTGGTTATGCGGACGGGAATTTGGCGATAGGTGCAATTACCCTGCTTTCCTGCATAGTTTTTTTATGGGTGGCAGTTTACATTATGATTTCAAAAGGTTATAGATTAAAAACATAATTTACAAACTAACGACAAACGGAGACGAATATGAAATTTAAGATTCTGGCAGTTTTTGCAATTGCCTTTCTACCGCTAGCCGCGCAGGCTCTAACCAAGGAAGAGAAATGCGAAGCAATCACCAATATGGTGCGCGATGCGGCAAAGGCGGCAGATGCAGCCAGCAAAATGCACGGTGACCGCAAATATTCCGAGCTTTCTGCTGATGAGCACCAAGAAGCCTATGACAGCGCAAAGCAAAGCTGCATGGTAATGACCGACCAGCAGGTCGATCTCTCCTATCAGTATAAAGATCAGATAGTTTTGCAACCTAAGTAATAGACTTTCCGAAATAATTGATGAGTAGCGCAAAACACTATTGCCCTGCTCGTCTTTTTTTGTTATATTTCTGCGCCTTATGGCAATATCTCCTGTAATACCCGTGTATAACCGTACGAATCTTTCTTTTGAAAGAGGCGAGGGCGCATATCTATATACGCCTGAAGGTGAACGCTATCTTGATTTTCTTTCCGGAATTGCGGTGAATTCGCTGGGGCACTGCCACCCGCATCTGGTACAAACCTTAAAAGACCAATCGGAGAAATTATGGCATGTTTCCAATATATTTTCGATTGAGCCGCTTACTAGGCTCTCCAAGCGTTTGGTGGAGAATAGCTTTGCCGATTCAGTATTTTTCTGCAATTCAGGGGCGGAAGCGGTGGAGTGCGGGCTAAAGGCGATACGCAAATATTTTGACGAAAATGATAAGCCGGAAAAACATCGTGTAATCACCTTTGACGGCGCGTTTCACGGACGTACATTTGGCGCAATTGCGGCCACCGGAACGCCAAAAGTGCTGGAAGGCTTTGAGCCGAGATTGCCAGGCTTTGATAAGGTGGCGATAAATATTGAAGCAGTAAAGGCGGCGATTACCCACGAAACTGCTGCGATTCTGATTGAGCCGGTGCAGGGCGAGGGTGGAATCAAGCCGATACCAACCGAATTTCTGCAGGAATTGCGCAAAATTTGTGATGAGCAGGATTTGCTCCTATTCTTTGATGAGGTGCAATGCGGAAATGGGCGCGCAGCCAAGCTTTTCGCCTATCAGCATTTTGATGTTGAGCCGGATATTCTGGCAACTGCAAAAGGTTTGGGCGGAGGCTTCCCGATTGGTGCGTGCCTGATGAAAGAGAAAGTTGCCGAAACTCTCAAAACCGGTTCTCACGGTACAACATTTGGCGGGAATCCTCTGGCAACGGCGGTGGGCAATGCGGTTCTGGATATTTTGCTGGAGGAGGGCTTCATGCAGAAAGTCAGTGATATTGCCGGAAATTTGCGTGACAAGCTTGAGAGTCTGCAAAATAAATTCCCGACAATTGTCGATGAGGTGCGTGGACTTGGTTTGCTGATGGGAATAAAGCTAAGGCCGGAATTTGAGAATACAAAGATGGTTGAGAAGCTTAGAGAAAACAAGCTGTTAGTGAATGCTGCCGGTGATAATGTCGTCCGCATAATCCCGCCACTAATTATCGAAGAAAGCCATGTCGAAGAGGCGTTGGAAATTATTGAGAAAACATTCGGAGAGATGTTGTGAAGATAGCGAAAAGAGATTTCTTGGATATAAATAAGATTGATGCAGCGAGTCTGCGCGAGATTATCGAGCTGGCAAAACAGCTTAAGGCTGATAATTCCAAACCTTGCTTGGGCAAAACTCTGGCGCAGATATATGAAAAGCCCTCAACCCGTACCCGCGTTTCCTTTGAGGTCGGGATGAATCAGCTTGGCGGGCATGTAGTGACGATGAATAGTGCCGATATGCAGCTTGGGCGCGGTGAAAGCATAGCCGATACGGCGCAGGTGCTTTCACGTTTTGTGGATATATTAATGCTGCGTGCGAATAGCCATGAAACTTTGCTGGAGCTGGCAGAATTCGCCGAGATTCCGGTGATTAACGGCCTGACAGATTTGTCGCACCCATGCCAGATAATGGCGGATATCCTGACTTATGAAGAGAAAAAGGGGGATATTAAGGGTGCAAAGATAGCATGGGT
>PCXJ01000071.1:0-1375 GCA_002787615.1 Alphaproteobacteria bacterium CG11_big_fil_rev_8_21_14_0_20_44_7 | reverse complement strand
TATGTGTGGCCTGCCCCGAGGAGCTATTGCCGCCCAAAGATATAATTCAAACCGCCATAGCAGACGGTGCGCAAGTCACTTTCTGCGAGAAACCGATAGATTGTGCGAAAGATGCGGATTGTATAGTGACCGATACTTGGTTCTCAATGGGTGAAAAAAACCCTGAAACGCGGCGCAATTTGCTGGTGAATTATCAGGTTGATGAGCAGCTAATGCAAGCCGCGAAAAAAGACTCCATCTTTATGCATTGCCTGCCCGCCCATCGTGGTGAAGAGGTTTCCGCAGCAGTGATTGACGGCGCGCAATCTGTGGTATTTGACGAGGCGGAGAATCGCCTGCATGCCCAGAAAGCCATCATCGCCTGGTGTTTGTAATTTCTGCAGAAACTAAAGATTGTGGGCTGATTTCTGGCGCTACAGCTCGGCGCAAGCACTCTCAATAGTGGTTTCCAGCCTGTGCATAAACTCTTTTTTCGAGAGGCCTTTTTCAATCGGAGGCAGAAAATGCACGATAATCTTGCCGGGTTTCTTGAGGAATTCATTCCTGCCCCAAAACTTCCCTGAATTCAGCGCAATCGGTATGACATCAGCATCCGTGGCGTTGTAAAGCGCGGCTATTCCGGGTTTATAATCCGGCGCTGCACCAAAGGCTTTGCGCGTACCTTCGGGAAAAAGCACTAGCGGCCTGCCCTCGCTGAGCCTGATTTTCGCCTTTCTAACCAGATTTTTTAAGGTGGAAGCTCCAGCCTGCCTATCAACCATAATATTTCCCGAAATTACCATAAACAGGTTGAAGAAAGGCAGCCAGAGCAACTCTTTTTTGTAGATATAGACGGGGCGTTTGGTGATGACGTAGAATATGGCAGTTTCCCACGCAGATTGGTGCTTGCAGGCAAATATGGCCGCACCCTCAGGGATTTTGCCTCTTACTTCAAAGTCGATTCCGGCGATATATTTTGCCGAATATACAACGCTATATGCCCAGCCGACACAGCCGATGAGCGCGCCTTTGCGCCCGATAAAAAGTAAGGGTGCGAATAGAACATATAAAAGATGGGTGACTATGCGGATGAAAAGATTGAACAGGACAGAGCGCAGAAAAAGAATGGATTTTGACAATTTAAGCCTCTTGCGTGCCCACAATTATCCAGCTCGGCTCTTTCGATTTGAGGTTGCGCTCGAATGTCCAGACATCGGTCACATGCTCGATATGGCTTTTGCTGCCATCAATAATTTCTCCAGCCTTGTTCTTGATAAAATTTATCTGCTCGCTGACGAATTTTACCATAATCTGACAAATATTCCCGCGTAATTCGATATCCATAATCTCCGGTTCTTCCATCGAGATGATAGTCGTATGCAGCTTAACGCCTTGA
>PCXJ01000098.1 GCA_002787615.1 Alphaproteobacteria bacterium CG11_big_fil_rev_8_21_14_0_20_44_7 | reverse complement strand
CTTCCTCTTGCGAGTTTGCATAGTCCTGTGTTTTTAATAAACAGTCGCTACCACCTGGTATGTGCCCCCTACTAAAAGTTGCCTTCTAATAGGGCACGCTTATCCCGAAGTTACGCGTGTAATTTGCCTAGTTCCTTCAACATCATTCTCTCAAGCGCCTTGGTATACTCTACCTTCCCACCTGTGTCGGTTTAGGGTACGGTTATTAATGATGGAGCTATTTCCTGGCACCGATTCACAGCCCTTCCAATCCAATAAGGAAGAACAATTTACTCGATGCGTCACTACCATCTAGTACAGGAATATTAACCTGTTTCCCATCGACTACGCTTTTCAGCCTCGCCTTAGGAGCCGACTAACCCTGCTCAGATTAGCTTTAAGCAGGAACCCTTGGGATTTCGGCGAGAGTGATTCTCACACTCTTTGTCGCTACTCATGTCAGCATTCTCACTTGTGATACCTCCAGCATGCCTTACAGCACACCTTCAACGGCTTACACAACGCTCCGCTACCGCGCAATAAATTGCACCCGCATCTTCGGTGGATAATTTAAGCCCCGTTACATTGTCGGCGCGGGAACCCTTAATTAGACCAGTGAGCTGTTACGCTTTCTTTAAAGGATGGCTGCTTCTAAGCCAACCTCCTGGTTGTTTTGGGATTCCTACATCCTTTCACACTTAATTATCACTTAGGGACCTTAGATGGCGATCTGGGTTGTTTCCCTTTTCACTACGGACGTTAGCACCCGTAGTGTGTCTGCCGTACTATACTCTTCGGTATTCGGAGTTTGATAAGGTTTGGTAAGGCTTTGGGCCCCCCTAGCCCTTTCAGTGCTCTACCCCCGAAGGTAAATATACGACGCTCTACCTAAATAGATTTCGCGGAGAACCAGCTATATCCGAGTTTGATTGGCCTTTCACCCCTAAGCACAGTTCATCCCCATCTTTTTCAACAGATGTGGGTTCGGTCCTCCAGTAAGTGTTACCTTACTTTCAACCTGACCATGCTTAGATCACTCGGTTTCGAGTCTAATGCATTTAACTAAATCGCTCTATTAAAACTTGCTTTCGCTGCGCCTACACCTAACGGCTTAAGCTTGCTAAATACACTAAGTCGCTGACCCATTATACAAAAGGTACGCCATCACAGCACAAGGCTGCTCTGACTGCTTGTAAGCATTCGGTTTCAGGGTCTATTTCACTCCCCTTGTCGGGGTTCTTTTCGCCTTTCCCTCACGGTACTAGTTCACTATCGGTCGATTACGAGTACTTAGGCTTGGAAGGAGGTCCTCCCATGTTCAGACAGAATTTCACGTGTTCCGCCCTACTCGATAGAATCATGACTTTTACCTGTACGGGGCTATCACCCATTATTGCCAAGCTTTCCAACTTGTTCCAGTTATTACATAATCCTAATGGCCTGATCCGCGTTCGCTCGTCGCTACTAGCGGAGTCTCTATTGATGTCCTTTCCTCCGGGTACTTAGATATTTCAGTTCTCCGGGTTTGCTCTCCATAACCTTACAGCTATAGAGTACCACAAAAGTGGTGGGTTTCCCCATTCGGAAATCCGCGGATCAAAGGATATTGGCACCTCCCCGCGGCTTATCGCAGCCTGTTACGTCCTTCATCGCCTGTAATCGCCAAGGCATTCACCAAATGCTCTTATTATACTTACTATTCTTATTTGTTGGTATTGTTACCAACCGCTTTGAGATTTTCTCAGTATTATTATCATACAAAACAATATCTAATTAAAGACATTGCAATGTGTCAGACATAAGGAAGAATATATACATCATCGTAACGCGGGCAAGCCTGCGCTACCGTATATATTCAACTATCACTTACAATTTCAAACAACATAGCAGCAGTAACGAATTACTCTGCAAACCCATCATAATTTCGGAAGGGAGCATCTATTTAGCGAAACATCTCAGCCATGTCAAACAAATAAATGCATAAAATTGAAAATTTATTTCCTGTGATTTTATATACAGTTTTATCACCCTGTATTTATGGGAATTTTATGAAAAAATGGGGATAAAAAAGGCTAGCTGGGAATTGCATCCGCGATTATCTCAGAATAACTTAACTAGCAGAACCTGCCGCCGTGACCGTGGCCTGTGCCATTAAAGTTACCTAGAGCAAGAGGTGACATTTCGGCCATAAACATTTCCTGCTGGGCTATAACAGCCATAGTCGCAGGGTCATGCATCGCCATAACTTCTGTCATCTCTAATTCTGGATTTGTTGTTGCCATTGCTTACCTCTCACCTTCATTATACATATATGAGCATAAAATAAAAATGAAGCTTTTGTTACAGTCAATTAAGCGGACTTTAGGAAACCCACCACCCATGTCATTCCCCGCCAACAGTCACTATCAGCAGCCTTTCCGGCGTTATCAGCCTTTTGGCGGCAGCGTTAACTTGCTCTAATGTCACAGATTCCATAAAATTGTTGCGATTCTTCAAATATGAGATTTCCAACCCCTCAAGCTGCATCATCAGCAAATATGTGGTTAATCCGGTATTCATATCCAAATTCAGCGGGAATGAGCCGGTTATATATTTCTTAGCATTATCCAGCTCCGCCTGAGTTACCCCACCTTGCGCAATCTGCTCAAGCTGCGCCTTGACAATATTTATGCTTTTTTCAACATCAATGTTTTTTGTTGCCAGCGTACCGGTAAACAAATCTGCATGTTCATAACCCTGAAAACTTGTGCCGATATAGTATGACAAGCCCTGCTTTTCGCGCACTTCACGATAGAGGATTGATTGGAAGCCATCACCACCAATTATATGATTTAGCAGATATGCCGCATAAAAATCTTTATCGCTGCGTTTTATGCCTTTATGCCCAAACACCACCACCGTTTGCGGGTTATTATGCTCAATTTGCACGATTTCCGCCTGTGGATAGGACGTAAATTCAGGCAATTCCACAACATCCGCCTTTTTCGGCAAATCTCTCACGATTTTTGCAATAATCTTTTGCGCCCTGCCCTGATTAACATTTCCCGCGATTGCGATTTTGATATTATCTTTGGCAAAATGGCTTTTCATAAATTTGCGCATATCACTCGGCGTAATTGACTTCACTTCACCCGCCACCCCATCTTCACTTTTTGCATATGGATGACTGCCAAAAACCTTCTCAGCAAAAACCTGCGCGGCAATTTCATTCGGGCTTTCATCACGCTTATTTATGCTGGTTAAAATCTGCCCGCGCACACGCTCGGTTTCTTCCACGCCCAGCAATGGCTCGGTCAAAGCCTTGTTCAGCAAATCCAGCGTCAAATCAAGATTGGGAGAAAGGGTTTTGATGGAAATATAAAAATTATCCTTATCCAAGCTTGGAATAAACTCAATCGCATTATCATCCAGTAATTTCTGGAATTTTCGTGAGCTTACCTCTTTCGTCCCCTCATTCAGCATTCCGGCAACAAAATTGGCGACACCGCTTTTTCCGCTTGGGTCATAGGCATATCCGGCATTCTCGAAGGCGATTTTGATTGAAATAATCGGCAGCGAATCATCCTGAATATACCAAGCTTTTATATCCCCATGCTCGGCTTGCTTAGTGTCAAAAGCTGCAAAAGACGGCAACGCGAAAAACACGACAACTAATACTGCAAAAATTGGAGCGAATTTACTCATTGCCTTTCAACACCCCCGTCACGCTATTATTGCGCTTCAATGTATAAGCTGCCGCCGCGCGAATTTGTTCGGCAGTGACAGAACCTATATTCTGTGTCCATTTGCTGACAAATTCCGGCTCAAGTCCGGTGGCAACCACCTGCCCCATTATGATTGAAAGCCCTAGCAAGCCCTCACGACTATATAGCATCTCAGCAATCATGGATTTTTTGGCAGAGGCAAGTTCATCCTCGGTCACGCCCTTTGTTATGAGCAAATTCAGTTGCTTATGTATCGCCGCCTCAACCTCCTCAGGTGTTTTACCTTCGGCGGGGATGGCATATATAGTGAAACTTCCGGGGCCACGCTTCAAACCGCTATATTGCGCGCCGGCCATCACTGCAATCTTTTGCTTAACTACCAATTCTTGATAAAGGCGTGAAATCGTGCCGCCACCAAGGATTTTGGATAATAAGGTCAAGGCATATGCATGCTCACTCGCGCCATATGTGTGGCTTGGTGCATAAAAATCAATCCATAGCTCATCCTGCTTTACGCGCTCATCACGCATGATAACACGGCGCTCTGCACGTTGCGGAGGCTCTATAATATTCAGCTTCTCGGCTTTGCCTTCGGATTGCACCGCACCGTAATATTTCTCGGCAAGCGGTTTTAATTTCTCTGCCGTAATATCCCCGCCAACAATCAATATCGCATTTTGCGGGTCATAATATTTATGATAAAAATCCAGCGCATCTTGTGTATTTAATGCTTCAATCTCATGCTTCCAACCGATTAGCGGATTGCCATAAGGGTGATTCTGAAAAAGCGCCGCATCCATCTGCTCATTTAGCAGGCTACGCGGATTATTCTCAATCTGCATATTACGCTCTTCCAACACAACGCTACGCTCGGATGTCATTTGCTCATCAGCGATTGTCAGCCCTTTCATGCGGTCAGCTTCCATTTCCATCACGGTTTCAAGCTGCTCAAGCGGAACTTTCTGATAATATGCGGTATAATCCTGCGAAGTGAAGGCGTTTTCCTGCCCTCCCCCCTCTGCCACGGTTTTGGAAAACTTGCCATCTGGATGTTTTAACGTGCCTTTGAACATCAAATGTTCAAGGAAATGCGCAATGCCGGATTTGCCATAAGGCTCATCCATTGCGCCGATGCGATACCATATTATATGCGAAACTGCGGGGATTTTGCTGTTCGGTATAACAATAACTTTCATGCCGTTGGAAAGCGTGAAGGCTTCATACCAATCTTCTTTCCACTGCCAGATATCTTCTTCATCACGCGGAACAAAAACAGAATATAGGATGATTCCCAGAAGGATTATGGCGATGAGGATGAT
>PCXJ01000007.1:4988-5118 GCA_002787615.1 Alphaproteobacteria bacterium CG11_big_fil_rev_8_21_14_0_20_44_7 | reverse complement strand
GAATATTTTTTTAGTTTTGATTGGTGGTGTGGACTCAATCAAAATAATTTGTTCATCGCGTGCGAGGCCGATAACCTCTTGCGGTAATAGAAGCGCACGCTGGATTTCGGATTCATGAATTGTGCGAGTG
>PCXJ01000007.1:0-4913 GCA_002787615.1 Alphaproteobacteria bacterium CG11_big_fil_rev_8_21_14_0_20_44_7 | reverse complement strand
ATCAAATTGGCAGTTTCAACGTTATTAGCTGCGAAGGTAATACGATATGTAGAGTTGGAGAGGAAGGTATTCATACCATGTTCTTCATAAATACCTTTGAGCTGCTGAGTATCTTGCACAATCAGGAATAAGCGGACATTATATCCACGAAAATAGGCAATACCTGCATGGAATTGTTTCATTTCGCCCAAGGTTGGGAACTCATCCATCATGAATAAAACGCCGTATGGCTCTTCTTTTTTATCGGGAATTTTACGCACCAGAAACTCGGTTGCTTGTTGGTAAAAAACCTGAAGTAGAGGCTGTAGACGTTGAATATTATCTGGTGTCAAACCGACAAAAACCGTGGTTCTGCGCTTTTTCATTTCCTGCACGTTGAAATCGCTGGAAGCGGTGGCGGTATCAATAAGCGGGTTTGCCCATAGCTCCAAGCCGGAGTTTAGGGTAGAAACCACACCAGAGCGTTCTTTGTCAGCTTTTTGCAAGAATGCGGCAATATTCATATATGATACAGGGTGGATTTTCTTGCCTAAAGTATCCAATACAACTGCGAGATTATATACCACATCATCGCTGCGCAAGGTTCTAACAACTTCGCCGAATGATTTCACCTTATCAGGAACGGCTAACAGATAGAGGGTGACGCCGACAAAAAGGCTGCGTGCTTCATTATTCCAGAATTCTTGCTCAGGGAGAATGAGATTGGCGATTTTCTGTACGTCATCGACCATCTGGCCGGGCTTTTTGGAAATCCAGTCTAGCGGGTTATAACAGTGAGTTCTTCCATCTGGATCGGCAGGTGCCCAAAGGAACACATCTTGCTTGAGAACTTCACGGCGAAAACCGCTGGTTATCTCAAAGTTTTCCAGTTTAATATCATGGACAAAGCAGGATTCATCCCAGAATAGCAAATTCGGGATTGCGAAACCCACACCTTTACCGGAACCGGTAGGCGCGAATAAGAGAGCGTGTTGATATCCGGGGGCAACAAGGAATCCGCGATTATCCTTGCCCATCAATAGACCGGTTTTAGAGCGCAAACCCGCGCTTTTTATATCTTTTTCACCTGCCCATTTAGCATCACCGTGCAAGCTTTCGCCCTTATCGAACGGACGAAAATCTGCAATCGGGGCGCGCATGAAGAATATAATCAGTCCAAAAAAACCAAGTGGGCCAAGGGTAGAAATCAGCAGCTTCATTAAATAGCCTTGCGGCAATGGAGTGGCACTTTGGGCGATATATTGCTCAATAGTCTCATCAAGCTTGGTTAGATACTGGCTGCGCTGTGGTTCGGGCAGTGCCTCGTATTGAGTGCGGTATTCTGCATAAAACTTTTCGTAATAATCTTTATAATATTCATAATTTTCAGAATGGTTTAAGAGGCTTTTCCAGCCTTTTTTGTATAGCACTTCTTCAATATTATAGCGGAAGCGGTAGTCAAAATTACTATTTTGCCAATAGTTGAAGGTCATCCCGCCGACCCAGCCGGATACTGCAAGTACAAGTGCTATCAATAGGATATATATGAACCAGTTGCGAAGAAAATTCGACGCATCTTCAATAAATCCTATAATTCTTCTGCTGGTTTCGACTGACATTTTAAATAAAGCCTATAACTTTTTTCAATATTCTTAAACGTTTTTCTGAGTATTGCTTATCCTATCCTTGAAGTAAACCTCAGAGACGTAGCGTTTGCCCCCTTCTCCACGTTTTAACTGGATAATAATATTAATAACACTATGGACATATTCATAGATGGTTTCGCGTGTCATGCCTAACCCTGCCTGCATTACCATCAGGATTAATTGCTCAAAAGCTAAGCGCGGAGTATCTGCGTGAATGGTAGAAATTGAGCCGGGATGTCCGGTATTTACGGCACGCAGGAAAGCAAAAGCTTCTGAGCCACGCAGCTCACCAACGATAATTCTATCAGGACGTAAGCGCAAACAGGCCTGAATCAAATCTTGAGTAGTAACTTTGGCACGCCCTTGGCCGCCACGACTAGCGATTAAATGCACTTTGTTGGGGAGGTGGTTGAGCTCAATTTCCCGCGCATCCTCAACGGTAATAATCCTTTCGCTAGGTGAAATTTCCTTCAATGCGGCATTCATAAAAGTTGTCTTACCGGTTGATGTACCACCGCTTACGATGATATTCTTGCGACCTCGTACCGCACGTTTGATGAATTCTTTGACTTCGCCTCTGTCTAGTAATTTGCTTAGCTCGACATTTAGCTTATCTTCATGTTCCTCACTGATGGTAGACTCAAATGCGCCAATAGCTTCATATTGGTCGAGGTCGAGGTTTAAGACAGTTTGTTTTCTGATAGATATCGCGACTTTTCCGGCTTCGCAAGCAGGGGGGAATACAACCTGTATCCTATAGCCGGAAGGGAGCGTGGCAGAAAGAAGCGGGGCTTCCTCACTAACTGCCTGCTCGGTATATTGTGCGACTAGCCTGCCGAGGGCTTTTAGATGATTAATATCTAGCTCCGGAACTTTCTCATGGTACATTTCACCTTTAACTTCATACCATACTTCGCCGGGGGTATTGATGGAAATTTCTACAACATTCTCTATCGCAAAAATGCGTTGAAGTGGCTTTAGGTAGGTTTCAAGTGCTGTTGTACTCATTAGCCTCTGGTTATTTTATGAATTTCACTTCGCCGGTAACATCTTGAGGGAATAGTAAGTCACGATTAACAAAGACATTCACTCTTGTGCCCTGATCAATATAAATGCTTGGCTTCATGTCAATCATTCCGGCAATTAGATTTTCTGCAATATTGCCGAACAGGTCAATTGCCTGATAGCCTGCTTGCCTTGTTGCTGTGGTGTTTCCTCTGCCTGAATCTGAGCCAAGAATTATAACATCGTCATTTGCTCTGCCATTACTGCCCGATTCTCCATTATCCAGCTCATCGGCAACAACGGCAATTGTGATATTGATTGCGCTTACCAAGAATGCGGCTGAGAACATTTCCATATATTTATTATCAACTTCGCCCAAAACTCCGGCTCGTCCAAGTTGGTCGGTTGCTCCGGAGCGCAGCATAATATCAACGCCATCAGGACGTATGACACGGCTCCAAATGATATTAATGCGCTTATTTCCGCGAATTACAAAGTTGTTATATGTCCCAATTAATCTTGAGCCTTTTGGTATGAGGATTTTTTTGCCTGATTCTGCATAAACATCACGGCTAACAATTCCACGAATCATGCCTGGTATGTCTGTGTTGATGGGGGTTTCCAATATTGCTTCTACAATCTTTCCCTGAGTAATTAATCGGTTCATATTAGGAAGTTTGCGAGCATATGCGTGTGGCACATTTTTCTGATTAAAATAAGAATCAGCAAAGCCTATATTAGGGTCATCATCATTTGCGCCTTCATAGATATTATCTAGGAAATGCTTATCGGCTGAAGCAGAAGAGCCTAAATCTGCACTTCCGAAGATGCCGGAAGTAATTAACATTCCGGATTGCAAGCGCTTGCGTAGTTCAGGATTATCCGAAGGATCAAAATCTATTTCTGTATCATCAGTTGTAGGTTGAGGCGGTTGAGGTGGAGCTGGGGGGATTTGTGGCTCAGGAATATCGATTACAGGTAAAGGAGTAATATTACCTACTGGTTGCGGAACACGTTGAGGGCCGGTGCGTGCAGAAATCGACTCATTATCATCGCTACCGCCGATGAACAGATAAACAAGAAGTCCGATAATGGAAAGAAAGACAATAATAAAGACGATATTCCGGCTTTGCGGCTGAGCTACTGCGGGAGCTTGGTCTTCTCCATATTGCTCTTCCGGCGGGTTGTATAAATCCGCATTGGTCGGCTTTATTTCTTCGTAACTATCATCTTTATTATCAGCCATTAAAAGCCCCTATCATTTGAAAAGCTGCTATTTGAATATCCACCGCCAGAAGAGGGTGAGGGTAGGGATGCAATTGATTCATTGTAAACACAAATCAGCTCACGATTTTGCCTAATAGTGAATTTCCCCGCGACTCTATCGACAACTACCAAACCTCCTGACATTGAGCCTTCAACCCTTGCAGGAAGAGGGGTTTCGCTGCCATCGAAAGAAACAACCGAGATTTGCGGAGGGGTGCCTACCGGATTAGGAAATTCAAAAAATGTGGATTTACCATCATCAAAAATTTTCCTAGGAGCAAGGCTATCTGGCCCTGTTAGGGTATAATTGAAATTAAATGTCTCCACTGTCGGCTGTGGCGGTGCAGCAGGTGCAGGCATTGGCGGATTGAAAGCTTGCGGAGGAGAGGGAAGATTTGGAGCAGGCATTTGCGGAGCAGCGGAAAATGCCGGAAAATTAGGGATTGGCGTATCGGAAACCGGCCTTAGATTACCGCGAGTTCTATCAACACCGTCAAAACTTATGGATTGAGTCGGGTAGAAGAACCTAATTAAATAAGCATGTCCGGAGCGTGATGACGAATCGGCAGTTGCTTTTAATTCAAATTGGTATGAGCGTTTATTCGTAATGATACTCAGATTTGTTGTGCCTGTTTTATGTAATGGTTTAATGAAAACTCTTCTGCCTGAGGGTGTAATCTGCCAGCCGATTGGGTCGCCAATAGAAATGGTTTCAATTTTTTCATCGGGTGCAAGCTCAACAGCTGATTGAAATCCGTTGCGGGCAACTAAGGAATAAATCTCATTCTCATTGAAAACCAATGTCTTAATGCGGCTATCGGAGCTAATATCCGTTTCTGCACCAGCTTCTGCAAAGCCAAAGAGCGCTAATACCGTAAACATTATTATAAATTTAAACTTGTTTTTCATTATATCTCCTTGTCCACCCTATACGATACCACTTGGAAGCCTAGTGGATTTATCAATCTTTCTTTTTCAGTTAACGGAAGGTCGGGATTGAAACCAGCAGTTAACGTT
>PCXJ01000113.1 GCA_002787615.1 Alphaproteobacteria bacterium CG11_big_fil_rev_8_21_14_0_20_44_7 | reverse complement strand
GCTTGCCCTGCCCCGATAATATTCGGGCGATATGGCATTTCCAGCACATCGGGCATGTGGCAGGTGGCAGAAATATCCAGAATGGCGATTTGCTTTTGGTTTTGCGTAATATCTACAACAGATGCCAGCAAATATCCGCTATTATAAACCACCGCCCCGCCCGGCTCTAAAATCACCTCAACATCAAATTTCTTACGGAATTTGTTGAGCGCGGCAAGCAATTTTGGCAAGTCATAATCAGGATGGGTGATATAATGCCCGCCGCCAAAATTCACGGCTTTTACCTTGCTGATATAATCGGAAAATACCTCTGATACATGCTCAATCAACGCCACGGAATCTTCTGCCATATTCTCACACAAAGCATGGAAATGGAGGATATCTATATTGCTGAAATCAATTTCTGCCAGCTTATCCTTCACCACTCCAAAGCGCGAATTCGGGCTGCATGGGTTATATATCTCATGCTTTACGCTCGAAAATTCAGGATTCACGCGCAAGCCGATTTTGATGCCCCTGCCCGACTCATGAATCATCGGCAGGAATTTTTGCAACTGGCTATTGGAATTAAAATATACATCATCAGCAATAGGCAGCAAATCCGCCATTTCCGTATCAGTATAGGCAGGTGAATAAACATGAACCTCTTTGCCGAAATGCTCCGCGCCGAGCCTTGCCTCATAGAACCCGCTTGCTGTTGTTCCGTCAAAATAATCCTGCAAAAGCGGGAATGCGGAAAACATGGAAAAAGCCTTGGTCGCGAGCAGGATTTTTATTCCGGTTTTGGCACGCAATTCTTCAATCACTTTCAGATTTCTCTTCAATGCTGCCACGTCCAACACATATGCAGGGGTTTTCACCTCGCCAAATATACGCGCTAAATCATGCATTTATGCGGCCAGAGTTTCCGTATCACTGGTAACTTTCAGCTCCTCAACATGCCATTCCAAGCCATGCTGCGCTAAAGTTTCGAGGAATGGGTCGGGGTCAAATTGCTCAACATTAAACACACCCTCACCTGCCCATTTGCCTTGCAGCGCCATAATCGCCCCGACAAATGCCGGAACTCCGGTTGTGTATGAAACTGCCTGCGCACCTAGCTCAGCATTGCTTCGCGTATGGTCGCATACATTATATATGATGTATTTTTTGGTTTTGCCGTCTTTCACACCTTGTATCACGCAGCCAATTGAAGTTTTTCCGGTATAATTTTCTGCGAGTGATGAAGGTTCGGGCAGCAATGCTTTGAGGAATTGTAGCGGTATAATTTCCGTTCCATTATAATTTATCGGGTCAATCCGCGTCATCCCGACATTTTGCAGCACATCGAGATGCTTGATATAATTCTCGGAGAAGGTCATCCAGAAGCGAATGCGCTTTAAGCCTTTGATGTTTTCCACCAGCGATTCCAATTCTTCATGGTAAATCAAATAGGAATTCTTTTCACCCACTTGCGGATAATCAATCATTTTGGAGATTGAGAGCGCCTTAATTTCCTTCCACTCACCATTTTCCCAATATTTACCGTCCTGCGTCACTTCACGGATATTGATTTCCGGATTAAAATTAGTGGCAAAAGCCTTGCCGTGGTCGCCCGCATTGCAATCCACAATATCAATATAATGAATTTCATCGAACAGGTTTTTCTGGGCATAAGCGCAGAAAATATTGGTAACGCCGGGGTCAAACCCGCAGCCCAAAATCGCCTTTATACCTTTGTTTTTGAATTTGTCCTGATATGCCCATTGCCAGCTATATTCAAATTTCGCCTCATCTTTCGGCTCATAATTTGCGGTATCGAGATAATCCACACCGGTGGCAAGGCAAGCATCCATAATCGGCAAATCCTGATATGGCAATGCCATATTGATTACCAAATCCGGATTTTGCGCTTTTATAAGGTCAACTACCTCATTAACATTATCGGCATCAACTTGCGAAATCGAGATTTCCGATTCACACTCAGCCTGCACTTTTTCGCATTTTGCTAATGTTCTGCTCGCCAAATGTATATGTGAGAATATATCACGATTTTTCGCGCATTTTTTTGCAACTACGCTGCCTGCTGCACCCGCGCCGATTATCAGAACTCTACCCATGCCAACCCCTCTATTGATGAAGGGCGGAAACTAACATTTTAAGCCATTTTTTGCAATATTATTTTTGCGATTTTTTCAGCTTCATTAAGCGTTACGGTAGGTTTCAGCAAATCATTCGGCATAGTTATATCGGCAAAAATCCGCGCACAATCATTTTTTGCTAAAATACGTGCCATATTGCCATAGGGGAAAAACACCTGCTCAGGGATGCATATTATCGTCGGCTTACCAGTCGATGCCGCCTCGGAACACATACGCACGGAATCAGCCGTAATCACCTCAGCATCGGAAAGCGCAAGCATGATGTTATACGGGTTCAAATCCTGCCCGTCATAATTATAATCATAAAATTCATGCGGAACGGTTATATGCTTTTTGAATTCCTCAATCGGCTCACTTTCAGTACGGCGGCTGGTAGTTATCATCAATGAGCCACCCAATTCTTTGACCATTTCATCCAATTTGGTTGCCAGATTTTTTGCATCTTCCACGCCAAATTCTCCGCCAATATGCTTTCCGCCGAGCAGAACTGCAATTCGTGGATTAGGCAAAGCTTCTAATTTCGCCTTGGTTTCCGCATGTTCAGGCAGGCTTAATGTATAATTCAGGAATCTATCATTTACATGGTTGATGATGCCGAGCGTAGTGACGACATTATCCATTTCCGGTGGAAAATCATGTTCGGGGATTACAATCAAATCAAATTCTTCATGCTTTTTGCTTGGGTCTTGAATGCACACCAAAAAAGCTCCTGCATCCTCGGATTTCAAGCGCGTGGCTTTATTCACCGTATCAAGCCCGCAGCAAATGATGATTTTCTTTTGTGCCTCAAATTTTACCTCGGCGCTAGCGGGTTTGATGCGCTTTTCAGAATCACCCTCAATAATATAATCAATTTCATACACTAAGCCGCTTTTTGCCAGAATCGCCTTTGCCAGCTCGATTGACTGGTCTTCACGGTAAGATTCATCGGAGATTATGAGGATTTCAGGAATTGCTGTCATAGGTTGAATTTAAGAAATTATCGGTAAGATGTAAATACTTAATAGTGGGGGTGAATTTTTATTGAACAGCAATTAATAACCATATATATAAATTAACAAAATAACCTAATTTATTAACTTCGAGAGGAAATATGTCTGAAAATAACGATAGCAATCCATACCACGCCATACGCACAAGATTGTTAGAATTCTTAGCTGAACATTTCAATCAACGCCCTGATTTTTCTGAGTTTGTTAGCACCGGCAATGCCACCATACCATTTGTCGGAGAAGATAAGCAGCACAAGCCAAAAGCCATAATTCGCATTCAGGATTTATTTGCAAAAGTAGGATATCATGAACTTTCAGCCTATAGAGAAGTTCTTGAAAGTAATGATAGGGATGATGAATCTCAATGGTCTGTTACCTTCCCCTGTGGTGATCCGGATTTTGTGAAGGCTCTTGAAAAGATTATTACGCGTGAAAGAGAGGGGCTAAAAGGCGCTACAATTGGCGAACTTGGTGACGAGATTGCAGCCTTAGAAGGCGCGGCTTCCAAACTAAACGACAAAATCCAAGCATTATATGACGAACTTCAAGATAGATTGACCATCTTCATAGAAAATATTAAAAAGTCAAATTGGGATTGCGATATTAGTACCAATAGAACTGCACATAGCATCCAAGTAACTCTTACCGGCTCCGACCACAAAGCTGTTCATGACCTAGCCGTGAGCAAGCTGCATCGTGCAGAATGTGATGGATGCGTTGAAGGACCTACTACCGACAACTCGATACATTTTACAGTTTTAGCGAGCTCCAATCTCGCCAAAGCGCTAGGTGCTATTGAAGCTGAACAAAACCGCATTTCCCTCCCCGGAAGAGGTTTCACCCTTTGGACTGAGAAGCGGGACGAAATAACAGGCGCGGCACTGACTGTAGCCAGATAATCGTTAACTTTATGTAACAAAAAATTAACATTAATTGCTATTTATTTATGTTATATTGCTAATTACTTAATGCAATATGGGAAAGGAAATGGGCGAGAAATTATCAGAATCAGAAATAGTCAAAGAAGGCCTTAGCATCTTAAGAGAATATGTTGATTTGTTGAATCAAGACCTTGTCAGCAAGGATTTTTCTAAATCCTCAGAGTTTTTGAGCCAAAGTACGGAAAAAATTGTGCCGCTTATAGGTGCGATTGGAGATAAAGAAGTCGCAGAATCTTTTGAGTTTCTGAAACAAGCAGCAGGCGATAAAACCCTAAAAATCAAAGATATGGTCGGCCCCTTGGCGAATCTTGCCAGACGAGCATTTGACGAATTCGATACTGACAGAGAAAGAAGCACCACCCGCAGAAAGGGCTTTGGCGGCTCGCGCACAGATGGCGAAATAAGCTACTCAGAATTTAGCAGAAAAATTGATGAAATACTCGATTCCCCCGGTGAAGCCATCGCCATGTTTAAGGATGATAGCCTTCTAGGGCGCTTAAAAAGAGATAATGAGATTGAAAAAATTGCGAATGAAGTTATTAGCATCACTGATGGCATCAAACTTCCCGAAGAAACAAAAGCTGAGCTAAAAGCTGAGCTGATGGGAGAATACGTTAACGCCTTAGATATGGTGAACGCCCTCAAGCCAAGCTTTGTGCCGGAATTTCAGGGAATCCCGCGCGCGGCCATCGGTATTATTGAAAAAGAAGCAAAAAACCTTGTCGCAGAAAATTTTGATTCCAACGGCGACAAAGCAATTTCCGTAGACGAATTTAAGCAATCTTACGATGCTTTCATAGCTAAATCCGAACAGGAAGAAAAAGAGTTCGAGGCAAGGATGGAGAAGATAGAAGAATACAGGGAAGAACTTAGGGAGCGAACAGAAAATCTGGAAAGACTTATACAAGCTCATGATGAATTTATGGAAAAACATCCTGA
>PCXJ01000084.1:4997-5139 GCA_002787615.1 Alphaproteobacteria bacterium CG11_big_fil_rev_8_21_14_0_20_44_7 | reverse complement strand
ATCGATTCTCAAGCGCCGTGGCACATGATCTCAACACGCCGCTGAATGCCATCATTGGCTATCTTGAAGCGTTGGACCATTTGCCGGAAACCGCGCAAAATCGCAAAGCTGCGTTCATCATGAACGCTCACGAAGCCGCCTT
>PCXJ01000084.1:0-4962 GCA_002787615.1 Alphaproteobacteria bacterium CG11_big_fil_rev_8_21_14_0_20_44_7 | reverse complement strand
AATCGCGTACCGAGCAAGCGGCACCGACCCTTGAAATTACGAATCTCGAAACCTGCATCCATGAAGCTCTGAAACCACTGCAATCAAGAATTGAGGAAATCGATGCCGAGGTTCGCATTGATGTTACGCATCATGCCATGGCGAATGCCTTTGAAATGACACGCGTATTTCAGAATCTTTTGGATAATGCGTTTAAATATCGTGCCGAGTCTTGTCGGCTTTGTATCGATATATCATCAAAAAAATCAGACTCCTGGGTCCACTTGTCGGTCACCGATAATGGACTTGGCATTTCAATGGCCGATCAAACAAAGATTTTCCAACAATTCAACCGCGCAGAAACCGCGACAGCGATCCCGGGCTATGGCCTCGGGCTGTCATCGTGCCGCCATATTGTGGAGAGCCTCGGAGGTGCGATCGAGGTCGATTCACAGCCCGGTGTCGGTTCAACTTTCATCCTCAAGCTTGTCGCTGCTCAGACCTGAGCCCGCTCTCCCGGTGGCGGCACTTCGTGCTTGTTTCTTAGCGATTGCAAGGGTATATCCCTGCTCGCCGCGTCCCCTTCGTCTAGCGGCCTAGGACGCTGCCCTTTCACGGCGGAAACACGGGTTCGAGTCCCGTAGGGGACGCCAATCCTGTACAAAACTGGGCACCATGTCCGCTTTTACAGAATCAGGCATATTTAGCGCTGATAAAATCGCCTCTTTCCTGCCCCAAATACGCACATTGGTATCGTCGACCTCGACACCTTCAACAAGTAGCCGAATGTAGGCCTTACGAAAGGCTGGCGAACCTTCGTATATATTGTGACGCAATCTATCGGAGAACGCGTTTAAACTAGTCTGGCTAATATTTGATTTTGCAAACCACGGGCTCCTTGCATTTTTTTCTAGCAAACTCATCACATCATTTTTCTCAGCGTCGAGGTTATTTATACGTTCCTTAAAACTATTGCCAATTGGAACAATTCCGTCTTCCACAGCCTCATAAAGCCGTTTCAACCTAGAATCAATTTCACATTTTCTAGCCTCCAGCTGAACACGTCTATCCTGCAATTTCTCAGCTTCATTGCTCGTACGGAGAAGTAGTTCTTCAAGTATATGTCTAATACGATTTGGTTCCAGAACACGGGCAGCAACTTCATTCGTAACAATGTCATCCAGGACCTTCATAGGCACACTTAGACCTTTACATGCGCTCTTGCCCTGTCGTGAACTGCGCGAGCACGTGTAGTATCTATAGCGTCCACTCTTACCTGTTCTAAGCGTCATGCCGCCGCCACAGGCAGAGCATTTTGCTATCCCGGTTAACAGTGTTGGACCATTCGTTATTCGTGGTGGTGTATTTCTCGGGCTTCGCTTCTTCATGAGCAACTGAACCTGATCGAATGAAGACTCTTCAATTATCGGCGGAACAGACATTTCAATCCATTCTTCGCGTGGTTTTGTCCTACGTGTCTTGCTATTGGTCTTATTAAAGAAGTGGCGACCGCAATATGTGCTTCTCCGTAGTATTTCATGGACAGTCTTCGTCGAAAACCTGCCTCCCCTCCTAAGTCGATAATTTCGTTCGTTCAGGTAGGACGCGATTGACTTTATGCCAATTTGTCCCGAATTTTCTACCCCTCTCAGGTAAAGCTGAAAGATAAGGCGAATGATTTCCGCTTCCTTATAGTCAATTTCAAGAGACTTCTTTATTTTGTCCCCCCTTCTAGAAGTAGCGACCACACGATAACCGAGTGGGGGTGTTGCACCGTTCCAGAACCCTTGACGTGCGTTTTCTCTCATGGCCCTGAGTGTATGTTTTGAATTTTCGCGACTCTGATATTCGTCAAACAAAGCAACGATTTGACGGATCAGCTGGCTGGTCGGGTCGTCGCCAAACTCTTGAGTCACGGATACAAGGCGAACACCTGCTTTTATTAACTTTCTAATATAAAACTCCGACTTAAAGGCATCGCGGAAAAATCGTGAAAAACTATGAACGACTATGATTTCAAAGGGGCAATCTGATCCACAGGAAATATCAATCATTTCCTGAAATGCCTGTCGTTTATCATCTGTTGCTGTCGCACCTGGCTCAACGAACTCAGACACAATGTCTAAGCCATTTATTTTACAATAGCTTGCACACTGATTACGCTGGTCTGGTATTGATAGATCGTTTTCGGCTTGTCTTACTGTTGACACCCGAAGATAGAGAGCCGCGCACTTATTAATCATTGGCTTCTTTCTTGGAATCATTTGCTACATTATTGATAATTAAATCTGGAAAATATCTCTCCAAGAGATCGACCTCGCCATTCAAAAGAGGAACCAATTTTGGGAGGTTGCTTTCTACTCGGCAAATGTTGTGTCGAAACATCTTTTTAATGTTGTCGTTAGCGATCTTGACGATCAACTGCTTTTTTCGAGTTTGTGAGCTTTTTTGAGGCATGTCTTGAATTCCATCCTTCTAGAACTTTAATACATCACAAACCATTCATGGAGTTATTTTACATTTCTTTTTGATTTGCTCGAACTAACCGTTTCCTAGCAATCTGATGGTTACTCACTAGAATGTCGGGGCACAGAAAACACAGGCCTGTAATTTCGCCTTGAGTTGCCATAAGTGCCTTTAAATTCACATATATCCCAATTGAATGGGATCTCGTCATTTACAAAAAAGGCGGGTCCCCTTTTTTGTAAATTTTGTCCGCTGGTGTCTGACATTGTTTATTTTAAATGTCTGCCGCCATGGCAGACATAGCCCTATATCCTGCTGTTCGTATCCTCTTTGATCAGCACTCTATTTTGTGCAGTGCAGCAATGGTTATTATGTTGTTGTTATTGCTGCATTAATTTAGTTTTTGAGGGCCCCGGTCGTTTATATTTTTCTCAAATATCTCGCGTAGTGCCGGTTCTGAGAGGGCGTAGTGCCGGTTTTTTTGGGCGTAGTGCCGGGTTTTTGGGGCGTAGTGCCGGGTTTTTGGGGCGTAGTGCCGCCATTTTTGGGCGTAGTGCCGGTTTTGGGCCTTTTTGGCGAATTCACGGCAGACATTGAAATAAGGCAGTGTCTGCCATTCGTTTAGCATGTTCAGTAATTGAATATTTCCATTTTACAAGTAATCCACATCAGATATTCGAATGCCCCAGCGCATAGCGTTTTAATCTGCGGCGCATTACCGCAAACGTCAGACAATGGTATATTTTACCCAACAAAAAATGAACCTCTCAAGAAGAGTTGATTTCCCGTTTATGTTGTTATTTTTTATTTTAGCAATGTATTTTGGATGGTAAGCAAAGTACTTCCGTCAAAAAATTAATTCTGTGGACTAGATAGTATTTGGCAATCGAAACGGAGAATTTAGTAGTGCCGCATCACTTCATGGGACAGATTATTCTACGTGATCCTACAGCCATTGAGGATAGCCCTGATTGGCGAAATAAAAGTCATTATGATTTTATTGTAGGTAAAGATAACTCGGTGGACGACAACAAGCGTTCAAGGAGAAAAAAAACCTTCATGGCTAGATATGATGAATTGGCTTGGCAATTTTTACGCAGAAATAATGCGTATATTGATGCCTGGAATCATCAACAGTCCCTTCTAGTCAAGGATCTAAACAAAGCAACGGACTTTGCGCGAGAAAAAGCAGCACTTTTCCATCTTGATGATAAACACCCATTGTACGATCCTCGCCTTTATCTCCCTGCTCCATTATTCAGCGTAAATAATGTGCCTTGTGGAAGGCTACTACGTACAAATCTGGGTGAAGGGTTTGGTCCGGAAAGGAAACCGATCACGGATGATTCCTCTGACCCTGCGGTCGATTTAAGGCTTTATCTCGGCGCGCCATATGATGAACAAGTCAAAAAATTAAAGAACCTTTTTACATATTATCAGAATAAGCTCCCTTCGGGATATGCTAATCCAAAGGCGAAGCCACATAGATATAATCTCGTTGAGTACTGTCGAATTCTAGATGCTTTAAAAGAGGGAGTAGCCCCAAAGGAAATTGCGGATACACTTTGGAGTAATAATGAGAATAGGCATGAGAAATTTTATCAAAAAAAGGCAAGTGCAGAAAAGCTCGTCAACTTCGGATATATAAAAATTATTGGATTTATATAGACCAATTTAAACACAACTAAATTGACCTAAAATGATGTGACGCGCCCCCCTCAATATTTCTAACCAAAACATCAGAATAAAGCTGACGATTCTGAGCCAAAGAAATTATCTTAAAAAAATTTTGGGTTGCGGGTTTTTCTCAGATTCATTTTTTTGAGAATTAATTAACATACTTCATTTTGCTTCAAACTTAATATGAACTACCGCTCCAAGCCCTGAGAGCGGCGTCTTGTTTTGCGCGGATTTTCTTTGCCGCTTGTACTACCGGTCAATGAGGTGTGTAGCGGGATGTCCGCATTATCGTTGGGTGATATAATATCCTCATCGTGGGGTATCATTAGCTCTGAGTGATTTATCTTTCGTCCAGATATTTGAGACGTCACATGTCGCGTCGCCGAACCGACCGTGAACATTTAATCTACGACCTCCAAGCGAATGCGATAGGCAAGGCCTTCATCTTCAAATTCATCCCAGCAATACGCGACGACGCGCAAAATCCTACTCGCAACCGCTTTCCTCTGATAACGAATCGGGTTGATATGATTTTCTTTATCCAGCCATCCCTAAAAGCATGCCTGATAACGAGTGCTAAGTCTGTCCTGCATTTGACGCATACATAAAATTTCTCAGATCTGTAAAATTACATTCCTACAGAACAACCCTGCAGGTTTCAGGTCGTTCTGGCCGGTTAAGGTTTTCTGAAGTTCATATGGAATGGGCTCATCCGGGCCAATTCGTCTTTTGAGACCGGACGGCATTCCGATGCGATCAGCACCGGTATCGGCCCTGTGATATTCGTAGCAGGTAGTCGCATCAGCTGCTCTCTCTGACCACAAGTTGAAATCGGTT
>PCXJ01000023.1:23931-30946 GCA_002787615.1 Alphaproteobacteria bacterium CG11_big_fil_rev_8_21_14_0_20_44_7 | reverse complement strand
TTGACAAAGGCGTGATGCTCATCCTGCGCGGTGTGAATATGAATGATGCTGACCATCCGGAAGATATGGTTTCCTTACGCATCTGGATTGACCCGAGCCGGATTATCACGGTGGTTCGGCGTGAAGTTAAAGCCGCAAATGATATCCGCCAGAAAATTATTGACGGCACAGGGCCAAAAAACGCCGCAGATTTCCTAACCGCCCTCACCACCCGTTTGTTTGAGAGAATTGATCCGGTCATAACCGAGCTGGATGAAGACACAGATAATATTGAAGAAAGCATTATGGAATCCCCCGATGTCAATATTCGCCATGATATCAATGAAGTGCGCAAAAAAGCGATTATGCTGCGCCGTTATATCGCCCCGCAGCGCGAGGTTATCACCCGTTTGCGAACTTGCGAGCTAAAATGGCTCGACCAAATCCACCGCCGCTATTTTCAGGAAAATCTCGATAGGCTCACCCGCTATACCGAAGATTTGGATGCAATTCGTGAGCGCGCCCAAATCGTCAAGGATGAGCTTACTAACATCCTCTCCGACAGGCTCAATAAAAACATGTATATCCTCTCGATTGTTGCTGCCATCTTCCTGCCGCTGGGTTTTTTCACCGGATTATTGGGTATTAATGTCGGCGGAATTCCGGGTGCAGATAATGAATATGCATTTTATATCTTTTGCACCACACTAACCATTATCGTCATCCTGCAAATCTGGATTTTCCGCAAACTCAAATGGATTTGAGCTTAGGATATTATCAATTCCGCATTTGCAAAATTTGTCATTATCTTGCTGTGCATATTTTGAGGCGCAGCAGCAATTGCGGTAGAAAGCGCATCCGCTTTGGTTGAGTTATCGGCAAGAATAGTGACGGTTTGCGGCTTGCTCTGAAACTTCTGCTTCGGCATGAATATATGCCTTTTCTCCAACCCTTCGGCAAATAACCCACCCTGCATAGAGGATGTCGAAATCGCCATATCCTCCAGCTCCACAATTTTAAATTCCGAACTATCTGCCTGAATGCCGATGCGCCATTTCTCGCCATTTGGATGCTTACCCAGCGCGAATTTTTCACCCAAATCCACTAATGCCGATTTCACAGCGTTTTTGCGTAATATTGACGTAATCCTATCGGTAATATAGCCTTGCGCAATCCCATTTAGGCTGATTTTCATATGCGGCTTGGCGAAATAAATTCTATTATTTTCCACAATAATATTGCGATAATCCACTAATTCACGGATTTTAGCAGGCGCGTCTTTTGCCTGCGAGTTTTCAGAGAAATATTCCCATAATGGCTGAATCGTAATATCAAAATTTCCATAAGTTTTCTCACCATAATATTTGGAAATCCTTATCAGATTTACAAAATCTTGAGGCGGATTATCATAAAAACCCTTATCATTTAAAAGCGAAATTACCGAATCATTTTCATATAGGCTAAACATCGCTTCCAAACGCTTAATCTCAGCAAGACAACTCCGCAAAATCTTTTCCGCCAGATTCTTGTTATTATAGGCAATTTGAATTGAGGAATCCGCGCCCAGCGCCACCCCGTCCCAACGCAAAATTTTTGTCTCACTTGCCAATGCCAGCACTGCCGGAGCTTGCAAAATCAAACCACTTGCCAGCACAGATTTCACGAAATTGCGGCGTGAAATCTTCATTTTCTGCGCACACGTTGAAACCAGTTATAGAGCCCGCTTGAAACTAAGAATATCATCGCCAATGCAGCAAAATCCGACATAAGCTTGCCGGTCAAACCCAGTGAATTTCCGGTATGCAAATCCAGAATCACCCGCTCCCATGAAACCCCCGTACCATAATAATTTGTATATATCTTCGCAGAAATTTCGGACGGCAATTCAGGGCTATCCACACAGGCAATTTTTTCAGGAAATAGCGAAATCCCCTCAGTGAGATTTATATCGGTTTTATAGGAAGATTCCCCTGCGCAGAAATATATATTTGCGCCATATTCAGCCAGCATCACTATATGGGTTATATCGCCTTCTGAATCTGGAATAAGCTGTGATAAATCAATTTTCTCAATAATATTTCCTGCATTATCTGCCAGCAAAATATCACCCTCCAGCAAAGTCACATAAAAATCATCCCATTTATAGCCATAAAATTTGGCATTATTCTGCGGCTGCCATGCCTGATTTTGGTCAAGCCCCAGCATGCGTGAATGGTTGAGCAAAATACCGGTAATTGCAATCAGGATAAGAAAAACCGCCGCAATCAACCCCAAGCGATAATGCCATTTGAACAAAATAGCACGCAGACTCTTATTCTTGCCCGTTTTCTTTTTGCGGTTCATTTTGATAATCCTTATCCTTAGCCACATTATTAAGGAATAATGCCAAAGCTGCCAGTCTTTTTAGCGCATTGACCGAAAGTGTTGCGCCGGAAATTCCGTCAATGCGCTTGGTCAGGCGATAATTATCTTTGAGGCTAATTTCCCTAAATTGGTCGGTAAAGAATGGATATTTCACTTCCCAGCCATGGCTTTCACGATAAACCAGCACTTTCACATTTTCCAGCTTATCACCATCTATCACAAATCCGGTGGTGATAGGCCTCACCTTGCCGATTTCTTCGAGAATCCAAACTGATTTTTCACCTTCCATCCAATAGCGCGTACGCTTGAGCGAATAATTCCGCTTCATAATTTTATTCACAATTTCCTGTTTTTCCGAATCTATCCACAGGATTTTAGGTTTTGGAGCATTGCCTGCAAAGCTTTCGGCAATAAACTCCTCAGGAGGCTGCAAAATATCCTCAGCATTTGCTGAAGCAATCAGTAAAAACGACAATAAAAACAAGATATATTTCATAAACTACAAACCCCTCCCCCTTATAGAAAAGGAGGAGGGAACGGTAAAGATAAACATGAAAATTATATTAATCTAGAATGCAAAACCGACACCAAGATTGGCAATCTCATCATCTGTGCCACCCGCAGGCGCATTCAGGAATGCCATATCTGCTTTCAGCACAACATCAGGGTGCGGCCAATAGTTAAACCCAATATCAACTTGTTGATAATCGGAATTCACACTATTTCCCGCCTCATTATCCCAATAGTTATAGCGCGCGAAAATACCAAACTCATCTTCGTCACCAATTTCAAATGTATATGATGGCTCAATATAGAAACCTTCCTGAACATCACGGCCAAGTGCCTCCGCGCCTGAACCATCCAGCACCCAGCGTGCATATAATGCCCGCAAGCCAAATCCCTGACGCTCAATATCAGTATGGATTTCAAATAAGCCTGCCTGAACGTCATCAACATCCATGCTCTGTGTCACATCGCTTTGATATTGTGCAGTTGCGGCTATTTCAACACCGGGATAACCTGTCCATTTCAGACGTCCGGTAACTGCGCCATCTTCTGCCTGCGCCTTACCTACCTTGCTGCGTCCGTTACGAACTTTATAAGCACTTCCGCCCGTCATTGGCACATTCAAGCCCGAATGCAATGCCACATCATAGCTGAAGCCTTCGCCCAATTCTCCGCTAAAGCCAACACCGCCTTCCCACCATGTTGAAGGAATGATGTTGCTTTCTACCGGATTACGCTCAACCCCGAAGAATGTCGGCGGTTCATGAGTTTCGTTCAAAATACCAACCGGAAGCAAGAACACACCGGCACGCGCGCGGTTATAATCATTTATATCATATTCCAGAAATGCTTGCTCAAGCTCAAATTCGCCTACCTGACCTTCTCCGGCGATTGAATGCTCAAGTTCAACTTCAGAATAAAGTCGCAAATCATCTGTGAATTCATGATTTACAAATAACACAAAGCGGTGAAAATCTATTTCATCCTTGGTGCTGCCCTTATTCAAATGCAATTCACCATAACCGCCGATAGAAGTATTCTCCCACCAGCCATAGCCTGCACTTCCGCCCGCCGGAGCAAGATTCTGCACTTTCTGAGCGGTATTGCTCGCCTCTTCCGCTTTTTTATCGGTTTCCACCACTTTCTTTTCGGTAGAAGTGATGCGAGATTTCAAATTCTGAATTTCCTGATTCTGTAATTTTATCATTTCCCACATTTCTTCACGGCTGGGAAGCGCTGAATCGTCAATTTTTGCGGCTGAGGCATTTGCTGCCATGCCAAAAGCACACACACTGGCAAGCGCAGTTGTTTTTATATAATTTTTCATTATTTACCTTTTTATTTAACTGATTTAGTTGCGAGTCATTCGCATCTTTATGCGATTTGAGGAGTTCTAACAGCAAAATATAGCTTGTCAATAATTAATTGCGAATGATTCTCATTTTCTTCTGTGCGCGATTATTCTTGCATCAAGTTGCAATGGTTAAGCGTCTATTAATTTCGCACTCACCCTGATTAACCGATAATTAACCCCAAGATACTATTATCTCGCGTATGAAGTTTAATAAAATATAAAATTATTTCGTATTAAATTTTAAGTAAATCAGGAGGATTAATATGAAACTTACTAAATTATTCTTGGCAGTATGCTTGGTCGCATTCTTAGCCATCTTTGCCAACATCAAAACCGCCTACGCAGACGGCTATCTTTTTATCTCACCGCAAAGAGTGAAATTATCGGATAAGAGCAAAGTTAGCTCCCTGCATTTGGTGAATAAAGCCGATGTCCCAAAAACTTATGAGATTAATCTGGTGAATTATTCCATGGAAAATGGCAAAAATCTGCAAATTGTCGATAATATGAAGCATTCAGCCAAAGATTTCATTCGTTTTTCACCAAGAAGAGTAACCTTAGGGCCAAATGAAGATCAATATGTGCGAGTGATGGCAAGAGCGCCAAAAGATTTGGAAGAAGGCGGCTATCATGTGCATATTGAATTTAACGAAGTAGAAAATGCCCATTCCAAAGCCACATCTGAAGGTGAAAAAGTTGACGGCGATAAGGTCAAATTCGCAGTTTCTGCCGCTTATGGCGTTGCTATCCCGATTTTTGTTGAGAATGGCAAAACCTCTGCTAATGCCAAAATCTTAAATGCTGATTATAGCCTAAAAGCTGACGGGAAATCCGGTGAATTAACCGCTAAATTTGCGCGTGAGGGAAACACAACATCCTACAATCTAATGACGATTACATATATCGACAAAAACGGTGAATCGCATGTTGCAGCAACCCCTGCGCGTTTGGCCATATATCGTGAAACCGATAACATTGAACGCACATTCGCCCTGAATTTGCCGGAAGGCGTGGCATTTAATGGTGGTGAATTCAAAATCACCCTTTCGGAAATCGGTACGGGAGACAAGGTAGAATTGATTGATGAAACAAGAATCCCAATTAGGTAATAATTCGGGTAAAAATGCAAAATACTGGCTTTTATTTTCCGCGTTTTGCCTGATATCTTTTGCTGCTGCGGCTGAAAACAAGCCCGCCTTTCCGGTTGAGCCGGTATATAAAACCGAGTTGGAAGGAACGGTAAGCGATGACACGGTTAGCGATGATATAGATAAAGATTCCGAAGAAGACGCAAAAGAAGAAGGTATTGACTGGGGGTTTGATGAATTCAAAGATATCGCCGAAACTAACGAAAATATTGAGGAACAGGCGGAAAAACTTGGGAATGATGAGGAAGAATTTAATGAATCCTTCCTGCTACTAAAAGTCACTTCGGCTGATTTCACTCTCAGCAACGGCATCAGCGCCTATTCCCTGAATGACAGGCTCTATATTTCGCTTTTTGAAGTCACCGAGGCACTATATTTCCCAATCGAGGTTTTTGATGAAGAACAACGCGCCGAAGGCTGGTTTATCAGCCCTGACAATGATTTCTATCTTAGCATCCCCGAAAATACCGTAATTGTCGCAGGCAAGAAATCCAAGGCCGATGATGCCTATATCAAACTCTTTGACGAAGAGATTTATGTTGATAGTGAAGCCTTGAAAGAATGGTTTGGGCTGAATTTCAATTTGAATCTATCGCAAATGATACTTGATATAGAAGCTGATGAGAAACTGGCATTTCAGGAGAAAGCCGAGCGCGCCAAGAAATGGGAACAAAATAAGAAAAGGAAGAAACCTGTCCGCAAAACCTATTCAAAAATCGACACACCCTATTCGATGCTGGATTTTCCGTCTACTACGGTTCAACTCGGCACAAATTATCAAAAAACCGGCACTGATTCCACCACCTCCGGCAATTATTCCATTCAGGGCACGGGTGATTTACTGAATATGTCTTCCGATTTCTTTGTCACCGGAAACGATACGGACAGGCTCAGCGATGCAAGAATCAAACTTTATCGTATTGATAATGATGCAAATATCATCCCGCATACCGATATCCGCAAATTAGAACTAGGCGATATCACCACCCCAAGCCTGAATCTTGTCGGCGGTGGCGGTACTGAACGCGGCATAAGCGCAACCAATCGCCCGCTTGGTCAGGTTTCCAATCCGGATAATTTCATCATCAGCGGTGAAGTTGAGCAGGGCTGGGAGGTTGAACTTTATAGAAATAACGAATTTATCAGCTTTCAGGATAGCACATCGGACGGACGCTATGAATTCCGCGATGTATTGCTGGAAGCGGGGATGAACCTATTCAAAATCATAAAATATGGCCCATTCGGTGAAAAAGAGGAGGAATATCGCAGATTCTTCATCGGCCCCGGAATGCTCAAAGAGGGCGAGTTTTTCTATGATGTCTCAGCCTCACAGCCAAATCAAACCTTCCTCCCCGTCAATGAAGATTATGATATTGCCGCCGACCCGCGCTTAATCGCTAATTTTGAATATGGCGTATCCAAAAACCTATCTGTTGGCGCTGGGCTTTATAGCGGGCCGATATATGATAAATCACGCGAGGGAGCGGTTTTAAGCGCAAGAACCTCTATTCTGGGGGCATTTACTACAATCGACCATTTGCATAACACAGACGGCACTTTTATCACCTCTGCATCGGAAAGAATCAATCTTGGTGACTTCAACATCTCCGCATCCGCGCTTTATAACGGCAATTTTGATATTACCGAACTTGACCAAGAGCTA
>PCXJ01000023.1:22658-23847 GCA_002787615.1 Alphaproteobacteria bacterium CG11_big_fil_rev_8_21_14_0_20_44_7 | reverse complement strand
AGGTTTCCACCAATATTATGGGGTTTGCACTAAGTAATAAGGTGGATTGGGTTGTAGACGATGACGGCACAACCAGCACCGAAAATGCTCAGGGTCAGCTTTTCTTCCGCAAACGCCTTGATGATTTCATCTTTGATACACCGCATGATATCCTCATCAGAACCACTGTGGATTATGACGTTACGCCCGATTTTGAAGTCACAAATACGAGTTTGCGTCTGGAGAAAAATATAAATGAAGAAATTCGCGTAAAACTTGACACCACTCGCAGTTTTGGCGCGGCAAGCAACACCACCGTAGCGGCAGGGGTGAGCTACGACCATGAATATTTCTCTACCAATCTCACCGGAACTACCAACTCGCAAGGCGATTATGCATTGGGCTTAAATTTACGCTTCCATCTTGATGATGACATCGAATCGGGATATCCGGATTTTGTAAAAGTAGAAGACGCACAGCGCGGTAAAATAGTAGTCAGCGCCTATCTAGATAACAATATAAACGGCGTTTACGACCAAAACGATACCCCACTTGAAAATATTGATTTCAAAACCCGTGATGGACATAAAGGCACAACAAACGCACAAGGTATGGCAGTTGTTGGCGGGCTAACCTCCTATAAAACCACTGATATTTATGTCATCGCCGACTCAATGCCCGATATTTTCTATGTACCAATTGAGGAAGGATATACACTTGTTCCGCGCTCCGGCAGCACAACTTATATTGATTTCCCGATTGTGCTAGGTGGCGAGGTTGATGGATTTATTGAATTAGAAGACGAAGAAGCATCATATCATTATGATTTCAGCCAGATTACACTTGAGCTAGTGAACGCAAGCGGCGTTGTGAAACAAGAAATTAGCCCAGACGTCACTGGCTATTACATCTTCTCAAAAGTCGTACCTGGTAAATATACAGTCAGAATCTCCGAGGAATCCAAAATTGCACTCGGCATAAGCGGGGATACCGAAACCAATATTGATGTGGATAAAGATGATCCGGTTGTCACCGATTTAAATTTTATTGTCGGCGCGCGGATTGAAAAGGAAATAGAAGAAGAAAAGGAAGGCAATGAAAATGAACCGGAAAAAGACGAGCAATTGCAGGAAGTTTAGGGATATAGATATTGGAAACATTGAGCATGGAGCATTGATTATGAAACAGCTCCCCTCCTCATAGGAGGGGT
>PCXJ01000023.1:0-22603 GCA_002787615.1 Alphaproteobacteria bacterium CG11_big_fil_rev_8_21_14_0_20_44_7 | reverse complement strand
ACCTTGAACCTTACCAACCCTGTCATTCTGGCGAAGGCCAGAATCCAGAGTAACATTCTACAAACCCTGGATTCCAGCATACGCTGGAATGACATCACCCCTGCACTAATCTTCCTATTGACTATTACCTCCCCCTATAAGGGGGAAAAGAGAGGTGTGAATTCTAGGGGAATCCACTCTTGCGCCTGCATTTAGATTGCCCTAGAATGCTTATGCATTCAGGCAATGACAGCCTCCTGCGCACCGCTTGAACGAAACACAAAAAACATCAAATCACTGATAAACTATGCGTATGGTAATCGGGTCGCCACCGCTATAATCGCTGGCATATTCGCCGCCTTCGCTGATACCAGTTTCCGGAATATTCAACCTGCTACCGAGATATAGCGCATCACTCTCAACATCTCCGGTCAGCGTATATTGCGCCGCGCTCGACCCCGTACCAAGACAATTATATGTGGATTCGCCAATATTGATTGCTGCCGCATCCAACTGGAATATTTCCGAACCATTGGAAATTGCGCCCGAAGCTTCACACGAAATCTCAAGCTCAAATCCGGCAGAGCCGCTAAATTTTACTTCGCCGCGCGCACCTGATGGCGGGCAAATATAATCTGAATTATTTGTACAACTTATTGCACCATCGGGCGATAATGTAATTTCATTTGCTGCATTATTGCTGGTATATTGAATGACCCCAAAACTCATATCAGAATTTCCGGTTATAGAAAGAGCCTTAACAAACGTCGCACTGGCTCCCACCTCTGTATCCAGAGAGTGGGAAGCCATTGCAAAGCTAACAAAAAGGGTGAATATTGTTAATTTAGCTCTTAGAGTGTTTTGTCTATTTTTTGTATGTGCTATCATAAGTAGTATGTATGCCTTAATTATTATTATATAGTGGTATTCTTTAAGATTCGTTAACTTTACATATAATTACTAGTATTTTTGCGCTTTTTACTACTGAAATATAATTCTAATTCGTTGTGATTGCCCGCCCGGCCCCTGAGTGCTTGAGAAATAGCCTGATAAATTATCCGTTCCACCCGTAACCTTTAATTTTCCACCCCAATAAACCGTATCCTGCACTTGCACACCCGAAATAGTATGGTTTGTGACCGAATTATTCAGCCCCTTACAGTCATGCGTTGTGTTATCTATATGGATGTTAGCCTGAGCGATTTTTAGAGTCCGAATACCGTTTGCAATATCAGGCGTATTCCGACAAGCAATGCTCACCACATCTCCCGGAGTTCCTGTTATCAAAGTGCTGCCCGGTGTGCCGAATGACTGGCAAGTATATTGATTGGGGCGATTGCAACTCAAACTACCGTCCGCAGGGTCTAATATGGCATTGAGATTCCCCGCACCGGGCACATATTCAATTGCACCGAAATCTAAATCAGCCGCATGCGCACATGGCAGAACCACAAAACTCAGGAGAATATAAGTAATTATGCCGAAAAAAACCTTCATCGCCGCATATTACAGCAAAATTCCGGTAGTTTCAATCTTTTGGGATTTGGGATTTGGGATTTAGGAGTTAGGAACATTGAACATGAAATCGCAGTTCGCCTTACACCTTACCACCCTTGTCATTCTGGCGAATGTCAGAATCCAGTTCTCACTCTACAAACCCTAGATTCCAGCATGCGCTGGAATGACACTACATCTGTGCCCGCTAAGCCTTAGTGGCGCTTGAACGAAAACCTCCGAACAAAGTTCGGCAAGGCCATTGAGGCCGCTAAGCCTTAGTGGCGCTTGAACGAAATAATTATACCGCACAAGAAAAAGCCGGACTCGGCGCCCGGCTTTTCTCTACTATGGTTGTAAGCTAGTTATTGAGTTATTATTGGTATACAACACGTACAGTGATCGGATCTCCAGAAGCATTAGTTGTGTTGTATACACCGGCCGCCTGGATTCCGCCTGCTAGTATGTTGATTGTCGCACCAACTTCCAGAGTATCTGTACCGGCAGATAGATCAAAAGTTGATGGTGAAGTACCAAGACCTGCACATGCACGGTCAGTACCGCCGATGCGAACTTCAGTATTTATAAGACCCAGAGTGTTTGTACCATCACTCAAAGTACCTGTAGATTCGCATGAAATTTCAATTGTAGCGCCAGTTTCGCCGTCAATATCAACTGCACCCAATGTACCTGTAGAACTTGCAGGAACATAGTTTGCGTCACCTGTTAAGCTGGCATCAGCCGCATCCAATACAACAGTACCTGCTGATGTTCCTGAATAATCAATGACACCGAAATCCATATCAACCGCGTTAGAAAGAGCAAGAGCAGCTCTAAATTCCGCACTCGCATCAATGTCTTGGTCAACTGCGCTCGCATTAAATGAAGCACCGATTATAGCAACACCCGCAATTGCTGTAGCTGCTAGAAGTTTGTTAGTAAGTTTCATATTATCCCCTTTGTTAATTTATTTAATTATTTTCTATTTATTAGTTATTAAGGCATTATCACCATACAATTAACATTATATAATATTTATGTTACAGTTTGTTAAACATTACGCCTAATAATAATAGTATTTACCACTCACTCCACTACTCAAGATAGGCAAATGCCGGAAAATGGCGGTTTTTGGTTAAAATAAAGGTATAAAAAATGCTTTTATAACCAAAAAAATTATAAATTCGCGGGCTTATAGGAGAATTAATGGGTGATTATATTACTACTTACTAAGTAATTTAAATCCGATTGATAGCAGTTTGCAGGAATAAATTTGAAATCCCCGCAAATATTCACTTTAATTATGTCTTACATTTCAAATAATGAGGTAGTGAAGTTGGAATCAGATTATATCGACAAATTTATAGGACATAAAATCAAAGACAGGCGCAAAGTCCTGAAGCTTAGCCAAACAAAACTGGCAGAATTGCTGGGCTTATCATACCAACAAATACAGAAATATGAAAATGGCAGCAATAAAGTTACGGTAAAACGCCTATTGCAACTCTCAAAAATCCTCAATGTACCTGCAAGTTTCTTCTATGAAGGGCTACAGCTTGATGAAGATAGTATCGGCGATTCCATAAAAACCGATGTTATCAAGCAAGAGCGTACCCGCCCATTGAACCTTCTGCTTGTCGAAGATAATGCAGGTGATGAGCTTTTAATGCGCAAAGCGGTGGAAGAATCCGGTGAGATTGTCAATTTCCACGCCATACAAGACCCGGAGAAAGTTATTGATTACATCAGAAATGCCGAAAAGAAGTTTGGCAGTCCGCGTCCGGATATTATTATTCTCGATCTCAACATGCCCAAGAAAAGCGGCATAGAAGTCTTAAAGCAAGTCAAAAAAGACCATACGATTAGCGATATTCCAATTGTCATACTCACAAATAGCATCAGCGTTAAGGAGATGATGGAAGTTTACAAACATAATGCAAGCGGCTTTATTCCAAAATCCGTTGATTATATTGAATTCGCCGATGACGTTGCCATAACTATTAAATATTGGAGTCGTGTCGTTATATTGCCTAGTATGTAGGTAGAAGTACCTATCTTCAGATAATATATAAGTCCGATAGCTTGGGTTAGCACTAATATGAAAGCCACAAAAAAACTTGCAAAAGAGACCGACCAGCAGCTAATTCAATTTGTTGAAGCAATCTCCGCAATGATTTGGCTGACCGATTCCAAAAGCCTCGTAACCTACTTAAACACGGCCTGGCTGGAATTCACCGGAAAAGATTTAGATGAATGCTTGGGCTATGGCTGGATTGAGAGTATACATCCCGGCGATTTGGAAGGCTGCCTAAAAACAGCCGAGCATAGTCATGAGCGCAAAGAAGCTTACGAAATCAAATATCGGCTCTGGAATGAGGAAAGCAAAACCCATCACTGGATAAATGATAGCGCCAGCCCCAGATATGATAAGGATGCCAATTTTCTAGGCTTCGTGCATGTTTGCACAGACATTCAGAGTGAATTTGAGTTCATCAGAAGCCTGTCCGAGAATGAAGAGAAATACCGCCTCCTCTATAATCAAACGCCGGTAATGCAACTTTCCACGGAAATTGACGGGGTAATAATCGATGCCAGTGATTTCTGGCTGGATAAGCTCGGATATAGAAGACGCGAGATTGTTGGACGCAAAGCTACTGATTTCTTAACCGCTTCCTCACAACGCTATTACAAGAAAGAAGTTCTGCCCAACTTAATAGAAGTTGGAAGCTGCAAAGATGTGAATCTGGAAGTGTTGAAAAAGAATGGCAAAGTAATAGATGTTTTATACTCGGCAATTGCGGTTAATGATGAAGAACAAAGCTTTGAGAAATTCCTCTGCGTATATGTTGATGTCACAGAAAAAAAACGCGCCGAAGAATCGCTAAAACAAAGCGAAGAGAAATTTCGTATTGCGATTGAAAGCTCGCCCATCGGCATCGCCTTAGTATCACTTGAAGGAAAATGGCTGATGGTGAATTCTGCCTTATGCGAGATTATGGGCTACACAAAAGACGAATTTTTGGAGCTTGATTTCCAGACCATCACCCATCCCGATGATCTCGATGCCGATCTTGGGTTGGTAGAAAAGGTTTTATCAAAAGAGCTTAGAACTTACAGCATGGATAAGCGTTATTACCGCAAAAATGGCTCTGTGATGTGGGCGCAATTAAACGTTTCATTAGTAGAGAATGATGATGGTGAATCATTATATTTCATCTCACAGATTCAAGATATCACCGAAAGAAAAAATAGTGAGAGATTTTTTGAGGAAATCTATCATATAACCGCTACCGCCACCGAAGATATTGCACAAACAATTGAAGATATATTACGCATCACCTGCAATAATCTTGGGATGGAAACTGCCATTCTGAGCGAAATTAAAGATAATAACTATTATATAGATACGAGCTATAGCACCCATCCGCTCAAGAAATTTCCTGATAAAATTGCGCTAGATAAAGCTTTATATAAAAGCTCATCTCAAGGAAAGCAGAATCTGGCATGCCATGACACATCCGCACCAAATGCGCCTACTCACCCTTGCGGCAAGCTTCTCAATATCAGCTCATACATCTCAATTCCAATATATGTTGGCGGCGAAGCTTACGGAACGGTTGATTTTGTGAGTTCCAAGATACGTAACAAGGATTTTACTATAAGCGAGAAAAACATTCTCGGACTTATCTCCGAATGGCTGGGTGCAAAAATCTCATTAAAAAGATATATTGAGGAATTGCGCGATTCCGAAACCCAGCTTTCCAACAGCGTTACCGAACTAACCGAAACTAATGAGGAGCTTGGGAGATTTGCCTATGTAGCATCGCATGATTTGCAAGAACCACTCCGGATGATTACCAGCTTCACCGGATTGCTACAGAAGGAATACGGGGAAGCTCTTGATGAGAGTGCATTAGAATATGTGAAGATTGCCAATATTTCCGCCAAACGGATGCAGGAATTAATCCATGATTTGCTAGATTATGCCAAAATGGATGGCGAAACCGGAAAAGCGGTAGAAGTGAATTGCTTGGAGATTTTATCCTATGTTAAATCAATTTTGCAGGAAAAAATCTCACAGACAAAAGCCAAAATTACGCATGATGAACTGCCCATAATCAGCACCAATCCGGTTAGACTTTCTCGCCTATTGCAAAATCTGCTCTCAAATGCATTGAAATATATAAGCGCAAAAGCACCGCCGATAATACATGTAGGATTTGAAGAAGGGAAAGATTGCTGGACTTTTTATGTGCGTGATAACGGCATCGGAATTGATAAAAAATATTCCGAAATGGTTTTCTCACCCTTTAAGCGCCTGCATCGCAAGGATGAATATCCGGGAAGCGGTATCGGTCTTGCCATCTGCCAGAAAATTGTTGATTCACTAGGCGGAAAAATCTGGATAGAATCAAAACTCGGTAAAGGCAGCACATTTTTCTTCACCATCCCAAAATAAATTCAAGCTGAGCAGCCATATAGGATTAACCTTTATGAATTTTAGGTTACAAATAAAAAATCTCTTAATATACAGTATTTTATACGAGCCGCCGCTAACTCACACTCGTAATCCTGACTAGAAAAAATCGCCTATTTATGATATAATTAATTTATATAAACTTTTATGTAAATTTTATTAATCATTAGGTATATGTTAAGAAAGTCACCCGCAATAATCATCATCTTAATTTCCATTTTTATCGGCTCTGCCCACGCCAACCAGCAGGATTTCAACGCTAGTGCATTTTTCACCAGCGCATTATCAATTAACAATATTGTCGATATGGATTTCGGGGTGATAGAATATTCCGGCAGCGGCAATCTAAGAGCATATTTAAGCCCGATAGACGGCTCTTTATCCTGCAATAACTCAAATTATCAATGCCCTGCTAGCGGAACTCCCGGTTCATTCCAGATAAATGGTGATTCCGGCGCAGTAGTGGATATTTCCTGCGAAAGACGCGCCGTGCTCTCTGATAGCACGAATACATTAAACCTTGTGCAAACCGCAATATATAACCAAAAAACCGGATTATTTTACATGTGCCGGAATTTGGGCAGGTCAACATCATTTACCTTACGGGGAAATCCACCTGATAGTGACGCGCCTTCCAACAATGCCAGTCACACCTTCCTTATGGGTGGCATGTTACGAGTTCAGGGCGGCATTCAGGCAGCGGGGGTTTATAGCACTGCAAATGCAGGCGGCGACCCGATATCCATCCGCGTGGTTTATCAGTAATACTACCTCCTAACGAATCTCCTTGCTATTTCACAGAAAATCATCTATAAGAGCCACGAGTTTTTATGCTGCACATGAAATAATATGTAGCATACGCGAATTATTTTCTATGAGTTTGAAAAATTATTTCGCTAAATAGATAATGATTTCGTGATTTTCTCTTCCTTCATAAGAGTTATGGTCAATGCAAATCCTTGGGTATTTTTAACTCCCAGATGCTTTGTGCTTATACAAAAGCATTTGACTTTAACACTAAAATAAACGGTGGGCACAGCTCATCGGAAGGATATATAATGGAAAATTTTAAAGACGACAGAATCCCGCAAGCTTTGTTTCACAGACTTGAGCAAATCGGATTCACCACACCAACACCAATTCAAGCACAAGCAATTCCGCCCGCTTTGGAAGGACGCGATATTTTAGGTTCTGCGCAAACCGGAACAGGGAAAACCGCCGCTTTCGGCATTCCGCTTATCACCTATTTATTGAATAATAATGAAGGTAATGCGCTGGTATTGCTGCCAACCCGCGAGCTTGCAACCCAAGTTCTCAAAGCATTGCAGCAATTTATCGGTAAAAGCAAAATCTCAACCGCATTATTGATTGGCGGCGAACCGATGCCAAAACAATTCAACCAATTGCGCGCAAATCCGCGTTTGGTTGTCGGAACTCCGGGTCGTATCAATGACCATTTGACTCGTGGCAAACTGAAATTGAACAACACAAAATTCCTCGTACTTGATGAAGTTGACCGTATGTTAGATATGGGATTTGGCATCCAGCTTGATGCAATTGCCGAATATCTTACAGCGAAAACCCGTCAAACTTTGATGTTTTCCGCGACTTTGCCAAATAATATCAAAAACATATCGGCGAAATATCTAAACGACCCGATTCGTATTTCTGTTGGTGATTCTCATGCTCCGGCAGCAAATGTAAAGCAGGAAAGTGTAAAAATTACCGATGCGGAAAAATATCCGCGTTTGCTCGAAGAGCTAAACACCAGAACCGGCTCGGTAATCATATTTGTGAAAACAAAACGCGGCGCAGACCGTATGGCAGACAAACTCAGAAAGAACGGACATAAATCCGATGCGCTGCATGGTGATTTACGCCAAAGCAAGCGTAACCGCGTTATTTCCGGATTCCGCACCCAGAATTATCGCATTTTGGTTGCCACCGATGTTGCTGCACGCGGCTTGGATATCCCGCATATTGAGCATGTAATAAATTATGATTTACCGCAAAGTCCAGAAGATTATATCCACCGCATTGGACGCACTGCACGCGCCGGAGCAGAAGGAAGTGCACTTAATTTCCTAGGACAATCAGACAATATCAAATGGCGCGCAATTCAACGCTTGCTCAATCCTGATGCTAAGAATGATAATGATGAATTTGGCGGTGAACGCAAAAAATCCGGCAATCAGCGTAAATTCAAGAATAGAAGCAACTTCCGTAATGACAGACCGGAACAATCCGCAAATGGTGGAGCAAGAGGAAAGCGCAAAACTCCATTCGGCAAACCACAAAGAAGAGCTACCGGAGAAGCGGCGCAAGGCGAATCTCTGGATAGACCGCAAGGCGGGTTTAAATCTAAATCAGCACCAAAACCTTATGGCAAGCCAAAAGCGAAACCTTTCGGCAAACCAAAAGCTAAGTTCCAAGGAAAAACCCAAGGCAAGCCACAAGGCACTTCACAGGGAGCATCCTCTCATAGCCAGCAAGGAAAACCGGCGCGCAAACGCTTTGCGAGTTAACAAGCCAGATTGCAAGCTATACACATAGCTGAATAATCTTAGCAAGAATTACTACCTTGAGTTGTTTTTGCTGGCAGAAATGCAATTTTTGTGATATATTCCTTTGATGCCATCAGAGGAAAAAACTCTTAGTAACGAGAGAGAGAAACGGAGGCTGCATATAACTGCAATATGCAGCTCCTACGTTCTTATATCCCTCGGGATTTTCATGATATGCGCATGGCACCTCCGCAATGACTGGCTTATTGCCAATTTCTTATGGCTGTTCCATATGCAATATACCACCGCCACATTATGCGTTGTCATGGGCGGCGGATTGCTACTTGCCCTCCATAACCGCGCTAAGGCCGCATATATCCTATCAGGCTCTATATTAACCCTCTCCGCAATCACAATACTCCAATATATCACCGGACTTAATTTCGGAATTGATGAGCTGCTATTCACCGATTATTTGCACCGCGACATCCCCTATCCCGGACGCATGTCACCTAATACTACCACTATATTCATACTATGCAGCGTAGCCTTATTATTGGCTGCAAAAAACGAATCATGGGGAATTTTACGCACAGGAGTGATTGAATTGCTGGTATTCCTGAGCCTAGCACTCAGCATTTTCGCATTAGGGGGATATCTATTCGCTAATCAATTTGCCTATAGCTGGGGAAGCTATGTGCGCATGTCGATTCCTACCACTATTGCAGCCGTATTTATGAGTATCGGCATTATGAGTCTAGCATGGAAGCGCCAAACCATATTAATTGCCAAAGTTCCTCTCTGGGTTCCGGCATTGATGTGCTTCATTGCACTGATGTTTGACCTTATAACTCCGCATTATGTTGCTGGCGGAATAGTCTATATACCGCTTGTCTTTTGCAGCTTATGGTTCATTCGTCCATATACCGCATTCACATTTGCAACAATTGCTACAATCCTTGCCATATTAGGATATTACGCCTCTGCCCCCGCCGAAAATGAGATGTGGGAAATTATCTTAAATCGGGCTTTAAATAGTATAGTTCTCTGGTTTGTTGCCGCGCTTATCTATATCCAACGTAAATCTGAATACGCTCGGCTTGAGAGCGAAACCAGATTAAGCTCTATTGTAGAAAACGCTGTCGATGGCTTGATTACTATAAATAAATCCGGAATTGTTGAAATGTTCAATCCGGCCTGCGAGCGTATATTCGGCTATAAGGAACAAGAGGTTCTCGGACAAAATATCAAAATGCTCATGCCAGCACCATATCATAATGAACATAACGGATATTTAAAGCATTACCAAAACACTGGAGAAAGAAAAATTATCGGCATTGGCCGCGAAGTTAAAGGCAAGCATAAAGATGGAAACGTCTTTCCGCTAGATTTATCGGTTAGTGAAATGCGCATTGGTGGACGAATCCTATATGGCGGAATTGTGCGCGATGTCACTGAACGCCGTGAACAGGAGGAACAAAATCTGCAATTAATGAATGACCTTATGGAGTCGAATACCGAGCTGGAGCGTTTTGCCTATATCGCCTCACATGATTTGCAAGAACCGCTAAGAATGGTCACGAATTTTACCGAATTGCTGGGAAAAAAATATAAAGATCAGCTTGATGAGGATGCGCAGCGTTATATCCAATATGCAAGCAGCTCCGCACAACGCATGCAGCAGCTTGTTGATGATTTGCTGGAATATTCCCGCATCGGCAATGAATCTGAAACATTGGAGAATGTCCAAATTGATAATCTGCTGGAATATGTCAAAATGAATTTGCAAGAAAGCGTCAAAGACTCCGGCGCAGAAATCATTGCCGAAAAACTTCCCGAAATCAGAGGAAATCCGGTGCGTATAGCCCGACTGTTACAAAATATAATCGGCAATGGTATAAAATATCGCAGAAAAGATGTAGCACCAATTATCCACATCAAAGTTGCAGAAGAAGATAGCCAATGGATATTCTCAATAAAAGATAATGGCATTGGTATGAAGCCGGAATATTGCGAACAAATTTTTCTACCGTTCAAACGCCTGCACACTAAGGATGAATATTCAGGCAACGGCATCGGCCTATCCGTATGCAAAAAAATTGTCGAAACCATGGGAGGCACAATACGCGCAGAATCCCTACCCGATGACGGCAGTATATTTTATTTCACAATACCCAAACATAAAAACCAAACCCAAGAGGAGAAAGCAGCATGATAAATTTATTTGAAGGAAAACAGGTGGAAATATTACTTGTAGAAGATAATTTAGGAGATGTGGAACTGACGCGTGAAGCATTTAAGCAATGTAAAATTACCAATAATATCAGTGTAGCAAGAGATGGTGAAGAAGCGCTCGATTTTCTATATAAACGCAATGGCTTTGAAGATGCCATCACGCCGGATATCATATTTCTTGATTTAAATATCCCCAAAAAAGATGGCAAGCAAGTTCTGGCAGAAATCAAGGAAGACTCAGCGCTCAAGCGCACGCCTGTGGTTATTCTCACCAGCTCAAAAGCAGAGCGTGATGTTGTCAAAACCTACAATCTGCACGCTAATAGCTATCTGATAAAGCCGGTCAATCTAGAAAAATTCGCCGAAGTTGTAGAAGCAATCGGTAATTTTTGGTTCACAGTTGTTGTGCTACCTAAAAAAGAAGACCTATTAGAAAAAGCAGGATAAATATGGAACCAGTCATCAAACAAGATTTTAGTTCCGGCGAACTTCCTTCTGAATCACAGCTTGCTGAAGAATTTGCCGAATTTGCCTATATTGTTTCGCATGATTTCAATGCACCGCTCCGACAAATCCGTGAATTTTCGCGGCTATTAATAAGCAAGCTAGAGGATAAATTAGGTGATGAGTTGGGAGAAGCCGAGCGCAAATATGCAAATTTCATTCAGGATAATATCAAGAACGCCGAATCTATGTTAGAAGGCTTGCTCAAATACTCACGATTAAACACCCGCACATCACCTTATTCTGACGTAAACTTAACCGAGTTAATAGCAGAAATACGGCATATACTGCAACGCCAATTGGCAGAATGTAATGCCGAAATATCCTGCTCCTCAATGCCGATAATCCGAGGCGATTACGGCCAATTAAAGCAGCTTCTTTATAATCTGATTGAGAACGCCATCAAATTCCGCAAGAAAAATGATATCGCGCGAATAATTATAGGCGCTGAGTTGCAGAATGATATGTGGCGTATATTCATCAAAGATAATGGCATCGGAATTCCATATGATATGCATGATGCTATTTTCACAATGTTCAAACGCCTGAATAATGATGAACCTAATTCCGGCAGCGGTATCGGCCTTACTATCTGCAAGAAAATCGTGGAAAGGCATAAGGGTCAGATTTCACTGGAATCAGCAATTAACAAAGGTAGTATTTTTTACATCACCCTTCCCGTAGAAACGAATATTTCGCTTAAGTAGAATAACATGATTTCAACTATAGATTGTACCAGAAGAAAGTTTCACTATAATTTGCAGACATCAAACCTCTAACAACAGGAAAAATATGCAACCAGCACTAAACATCCTCCACGTTGAAGACGACCCCGGCGATGCTTTGCTTATGCAGGAAATATTAATGGCAGAAGTCGGTATCAGCACATTTGATGTTGTCCATGTTGAAAGTTTAAAAGATGCGATTACCGAGCTTAATAAGCGAGGCTTCAACGCTGTTTTGCTTGATCTCGGCCTAAGGGATGTGAGCGGGGTTGATAACGTACGTATTATCAAGGAAGAAAACCCCGATATCCCGATAGTAGTTCTGACCGGAGTGGATAATGAGGATATTGCCATGCAAGCCTTACAAAAAGGCGCGCAAGAATATCTGGTGAAAGGCCATGGTGATGGCAAAGTTATCCGCCTCGCTATAAAATCTTCTATTCAACGCAAGGCTGTGGAACGCCAACTATATCATCAAGCGAATTATGACGAGCTAACCGGATTGGCAAATCGCCGCCTCTTTATGGAGCATCTGGAAAAAGCGCTGATAAAAGCCAAACGCTGGAAACGCGAAGAAGCGCTGATGTTCCTTGACCTCAATAATTTCAAAACCATCAATGATACATATGGGCATGAGGCGGGCAATGAGTTATTAAAACAAACCGCCTCAAGATTGAGCAGCATATTGCGGGAAAGTGACCTTGTCGCCCGCTATGGCGGCGATGAATTTATGTGGCTGCTGGATAACAGCGCTGCTGACATAAAGCAAGGCTGCGAAACAGTGGCAAATAAAATGATCGAAATTATGAATGAACCCTTCATCTTGGGCAATAATTCCAATCAGATTTCGGTAAGTATCGGAATAGCGATTTATCCTGATTGCGCCGATGATGCCGCCTCTATGATTGATGTCGCAGATATGGCAATGTATAAAGCTAAGTCACATGGGGCAAACCGATATTGCTTTGCGCCCTCGGTCAAAACTTCGCTTTTGCTTTAAGCCGCGAAAGCCAGCTACATTTCCGTAAGCTCCAGCCAGCGCAATTCTGCGGCTTCCAGCTCTGCCTTTACTTGCGCTGAGCGTTTTGAGGCTTTGTCAAACAATTCAGGATTTTCGGAATATAATTTCGGGTCAGATAAAAGCCCCCAAATTTCCTCAACTTCTTTTTCCAGAGCAGCAATTCTTTCAGGCAGATTATCCAGCTCAAATTGCAGTTTATAAGTTAATTTCTGCTGCTTTTTTTCTGGAGCTTTTTCTATAACTTCCGCAGGTTTTACTTCCTGCGTCATCTCCAATTTCGGCTTAGCTTCTGCCACTGCCTGCAAATAATCACTATAGCCGCCGATATAACGCTCAACATCTGCATTCCCCTCAAAAGCGAGAATTTGCGTTACGGTTTGGTCGAGAAAATCCCTATCATGGCTCACGATGAATAATGTTCCTTTATAATGCGAGAGGATTTCCTCCAGCATTTCCAGCGTATCCATATCCAAATCATTTGTCGGCTCATCCAGAATCAGAAAATTCCCCGGATTTGCCAGAATTTTTGCCAATAATAGGCGGTTTCTTTGTCCGCCGGAAAGCGTGCTGACCTTATCGCGCGCATTTTTCGGGTCGAACAGAAAATCTTTCAAATACCCGCAAACATGGCGCTGCTTACCTGCAACATTCACATAATCACCACCGCTTGGGCACAGCGTTTCCCATAAGGTTTTGCTTGGGTCAAGCTCAGAGCGTTTTTGGTCAAAATAAGAAATCTCCATGTTTTTGCCAAGCTTCACATTCCCTGAATCCGCCTTATCTTCACCCACCAACATCCGCAAGAAACTGGTTTTACCCGAACCGTTTTTGCCGAGAATCCCAATTCTATCACCGCGCATCACTCGAAAATTAAACTTCTCAAGAATCTTAATTTCACGCTTTTCCCCTTCCGGCGTTTCATTAATATAGCTTTTTGAGGCATTATAAAACTCAGCCAGCACCCGTGAAGATTCTGATGGAGTCAGCACCGGCAAAGTTACTTTACGAATAGATTTCCGATATGAGGATTTATCAGCTTTGAGCTTTTCCCGCGCCAGTTTGATTTGCTCAATCCGCCGAACATTACGCTTCACCCGCGCTTTCACACCACGGCTCGCCCATTCCACCTCTTGTTCCACAATCTTGCTGCGCTTGGCCAGCTCACGTTCTTCCTGCTCAATCAGCATTGTTGACCATTCATCAAAATGCGCAAAACCTTTTGGACATGTGCGAATCTGCCCCCTATCGAGCCAGAAAATCTTATTAGTAATATTAGCGAGGAAGGCCTTATCATGGCTGATGCACATCAAAGTTCCGCGATAGCCGCGCAGATATTCCTCCAGCCACTCGATACCACCTAAATCCAAATGGTTTGTCGGCTCATCCAGCAGCAAAATATCAGGGTCTTCCACCAACGCCCGCGCCAATGCTGCCCGCCGCAATTGCCCACCGGAAAGCTTGGTCATTAAATCTTGCGGATGCAGCTCTAATGGCTCCATGACCATATCAACCATATATAAATAATCATCATTCCGGCGCTCATCATCCAAGCCCTGATAGATATAATCAAAAACGGTTTGCCCCTCTTGCGGGATTACTTCCTGCTGCAAATATCCGATTGAAATACCACTCGGCGGAACCCAACGCTCACCCAAATCCAGCTCATGCACACCGGTGATAACCCGCATCAGCGTAGTTTTTCCTGCTCCATTGCGCCCGACAAGACAAATCCTATCCCCTTCATGCAGGTTAAATGAGAGATCGGTAAAAAGCGGCTTACCGCCAAAAGTCACGGTTGCTTCCCGAATGCTAAGAACAAGTTGTTGAGCCATAGGGGCTTTTAAACATAACCGCTAGCATATACAAGCTAATTAGCAGGCTTACTGGTTAAAATTGCGCGGGAGCAAGAGTCGGTGCAATAATCTCAGAATGCATCATGCTAGCCTCACCTAGCTCAGAAACGACATAGAACTTATATTCCGCTGCACAGTTTTTTTTCTCGGCACAATCACCGTTAAATTGCAGGGTCATATAGCCATAAACACCACCTGCTGCCCATTTGCTGCTTTCATGCCATTGCTCTGCATCCAACAAATCTCTGGTTTTTGCCGCCGCGCCACTGATAAGAAATTTTGTGCCACCATAATATCCAACATCTTCAAGATGATGGTCATGCCCTGATAAATATAAATCATATTTGCCGATTATCTGCTCTTCATAAAACTCTGCCCCTTGCGGCTCTTCTTTTCTATGAGTACCGTTTGATTTATAAATATGATGGCCAAGCCCAATCATAAAATTGCACTTTCCCCGCAAATTGTGGGTTTGGGCAGCAAGCCATTCTCTCTGGTTGATACCGTTTATGACTAAATCTTTTGCGCCGCTAGTATCGGAAAAAATAGAAACCAAACAAATATTTCCGCGCTTCTCACTATAGAAATGATTAGGGTAATTTATGCCATTTTTGGCGGAAAGCTCAATCATCGAATCTTCATCGCCATAATCATCATGATTCCCCAAAACCATATAGACCGGAATATTCAGCTTCTTCAAATAAACTACATGTTCTTGAAATTGCTTATTCTTATTTTCAATATCACCAACCAGCCCGTCATCATAAATAATATCACCCAGCACTCTTAATTCGCTGCAATTCTCTTTTTCCAATGCCTTAAAAACATTTTCTCTAGCAGCATTATTCACACCGGAATCACCGATTACGCAAATCTTATCACGCTCTGAGATTGCCTTTCCTGCGATATAAAAACTCTTTTCCAAATCCTCCCTCAGAGGCTTTGCCGAAGCAGTACTGAAATAAATCACCGCGCATATTATGCATATTAACGGCAGGATAATAAGCAGATTTCTCATAGCGGAAGAATATCTGAATCACAGGAAAATACAAGCTTTTGCCATGCTTTTATGGCTAGCTGATAATACATAATCTCAATAATCCTTCCAATTCAACCCAAACGGCATATATTTACTAATATGAAACCATTAGCCGAAAGACTGCGACCTGAAACTTTTGACGATTATATCGGTCAGGAACATTTAATTGCCGAAGGCGCGGTTTTACGTGAAGCAATAAAATCTGAGCAAATCCCCTCTTTCATTTTATGGGGCCCGCCTGGCGTGGGCAAAACCAGCCTAGCCAAGCTAATCTCAAATTATCTTGATTGCGATTTTTATGCGCTGAGTGCCATAAATTCCGGTGTAAAAGATATTCGAGAAACAATTGAGAAAGCTCAGAACCAAACTACAAGCTTACTCAGTAAAGGCTCAAGACCTGTTTTATTCATTGATGAAATTCACAGATTCAGCAAGTCCCAGCAAGATTCTCTTTTAAAGGCGGTTGAGGAAGGCATCATCACCCTCATTGGCGCAACCACCGAAAATCCATCCTTTGAGGTTATCAGCGCCCTGCTATCGCGTTGCCAAGTCTATGTTTTAGAGCCATTAAGTAAAGACCAGCTCGTGAAATTGGTTGATGAGGCATTGAAGAATGATGAATTTTTGCGAGCCAAGAAAATTAAAATCAAAGATTATGAGGCGATGATTCAACTTTCGGGCGGGGATGCAAGACGGCTTTATAATATCTTGGAACTAGTCGCAAATAACTATAACGGCAAAGATGAGCTGGTTGTTACAAATGAGCTGGTTAAGAAAATTAGCCAGAATAATATCGCAATTTATGACAAAGACGGCGAGCAGCATTATGATATTATTTCCGCCTTCATAAAATCCATCCGAGGTAGTGACCCAAACGGCGCGGTATATTGGCTGGCAAGGATGATTCATGGTGGCGAAGATGTAAAATTTATTGCCCGCAGGATTATAATTTCTGCGGCAGAAGATATTGGCCTTGCCAATCCGAATGCACTCCTAATTGCCCAAACGGCTTTTGATTGCGCAACAACAGTTGGGCTGCCTGAAGCACGAATAATACTCTCCGAAGCGGCAATATATTTAGCCAATTCTGCAAAAAGCAATTCTGCATATTTGGCTATTGATGAAGCCTTGGCGGTTGTCAAAAAAACTGGAGATTTGCCGGTGCCCCTGCATCTGAGAAATGCACCAACAAAGTTGATGAAAGAATTATCATATGGCGAAAATTATAAATATTCCCATGACGGAGAACATAATTTTTCAGAGCAGGAATATTTACCAAAAGAATTAGAAGGGAAAAAGCTATTTCAACCGCAAGATAACCCGCTCGAAACAAAATCCAAGGAGCGCCTGAAATCACTATGGCAAAAGAAATATGGCTACTAAAACCCCGCTTCTTTATCAACGGAACTAGAATCTATAACCAACACCCACGCCAAACACCCATGGGTCGAGATCCACATCAGCTGTAATTGCCCCGCCATTCACTTTAACATCTACATTGTGGTAAACCTTCTTCACATCCACATTAAATGCCCAATGGTTATCAATTGGGAAATCAGCCCCCGCTTGTAAAGTATAGCTTATTCCGTCTTCGTACTTCACGCTAGTTACTGCGCCAGCATCTTCACCATAATATATCATATAGCCCAAACCCGCACCTATATAAGGCCTAAATGCCTCACTTTCCGGTAGAAAATGATATTGCAAGGTTAGCTGCGGCGGTAAAATCCAAGTATCGCCCAAATCCACGCCTGTGTTTGTTCCCATATCATGATTGCTGGTTGCCAGAATCAATTCTGTAGCGATATTATCCGTCCAAAAATAGGTTATATCTAATTCAGGCACGATAGCATTATCGGCAGTAATATCAGCAACCAAGCCGGTTACGGTACTATCTGGGTCTGGGTGAACATCAATCGCACGAAGGCGAATCATCCAATCATGTGGGTTTCCAAAAATACTACTACCCTCTGCCTGAGCAGAAACAGCAGTTGCACCCATTAAAATCGTTGCGGCTAAAGTTACTATAGATGATGTTCTCATTTTTGTATCCTGAGTTTGTTTTACAGGCTCTTTATAACCAAGAAAAAATGAGAGGTAATTGATATAAATCAAGAATCCTTGCTTTTGTCGCTGGGCGAGTCTTCATCAAATAATATACGATTAGCATCGCCTTCCAAATCTTCATATTGGCCGGATTTCAAACTCCATAAAAATGCGCCCAACCAAATAAGGCCGAGGAATAATGCGATTGGTATCAGAAAGATTAAAATATCCATTATTTCAACTATTTCCCCGCGTTTAATCTGAATGAATTAAGTATCACAATAATTGAAGAGCCGGACATTGCAAGTGCTGCAATTAGCGGTGTTACATATCCTGCAACTGCCAATGGTATGGCAATAATATTATAAATCACTGCAAGCGCGAAATTCTGTTTCACCAGCTTGCTGCTTTTTTTCGCAATTTCATAAGCATAGCTTACAGGCTCAAGCTTGTTACCCTGAAACACTATATCAGCCGAATTTTGGGTTATATCTATGGCAGTTGAGGGTGACATTGAAACATTAGCTGTTCTAAGCGCCGGTGCATCGTTTAAGCCATCACCTACCATCAAAACATTCTTACCCGAACTTTTAAGCGACTCAATCTCCTCATATTTTTCAGCCGGAGAAATTTCCGCTTTGAATCTTTTAATGCCGATTTGCTCGGCAATATTTTTAGTAATAACACTCCTATCACCGGATAGTATCATAGGCTCTAAACCCTTGTTTTTTAGTTCTGAAATCACTTCCACAGCATCAGATTTCAGCTCATCGGTAAAAATGAATCTCACAGGTTTCTTGCCTTTTTCAGAAAGCCAGATTTCTAAATTACCATCTTCCGGAGCTTTGTCATCACCACACCAAGAGCGTTTGCCCAGCCTTATATTTCCGGCCTGCAAGCCCTTTGCAGCGACTTCCTTAACATCCATCTGAATGGTTTTACCGGAATAAGAATCAGCAAGAGCTTGCGACAATGGATGCTTGCTATATGCAGCCATAGATGCTGCTAGCTTATGTGCCTTTTTGTCATAAGAGCTGCCAATTAGTTTTGGTTTTCCAATTGTCAGAGTCCCGGTTTTGTCAAAAACCACCATATCAATATTGGCAAGTTTCTCTAACGCATCACCGGATTTTAGCAAAATACCGTGCTTCATTAATTTACTACTAGCCAAAACTTGTACAACCGGAACAGCTAAGCCAAGGGCGCATGGGCAGGTGATTATCAAAACCGTGATTGCTATCATAAGCGCCGCTTGCCATGCCATGCCGCCAATTAGCACCCATCCTAGAAATGCCAGCAAGCCCAGCGTATGTACAATTGGCGTATATAATTTTGCAGCTTTGTCTGCCAAGCGCACATATTTCGCCTGTCCCTGCTCAGCATTTTCCATCATTTTAACGATTGAGCTAAGCAGGCTTTCTTCGCTGGCTTTGGTAACTTTCATTTTAATTGGCGCAGCAATATTTATTGTACCGCCAAAGATTTTGCTGCCGCTTGCCACTTCTTGCGGGATGGTTTCTCCGGTAATCATACTCAAATCAATTTCCGATATTCCTTCAATAACCTCACCATCGACAGGTATATTTTCTCCCATTGCCACCAAAACCAGCATTCCCTCTTTAAGGTCTTTGATTGCCACCAGCTTTTGCTTGCCACCCTCAATAACCGTTGCGCTACCTGCCATCATAGAGAGCAATTGCGTTGCCACATCACGCGCTTTGTCTTTTGCTCTAGCATCCAGATAGCGCCCAATCAGCAAAAAGAAAACCAACATCAGCGCCGAATCAAAATAGGTATGCTCCCCATGATTTATGGTTTCCAATACACTCATCCCACTAGCCAGAATTACCGCCAGCGATATCGGCACATCCATATTTGTATGGCGCATTTTTAGTACTGAAAATGCAGATTTGAAGAATGGCTGGGCAGAATAAATAATAGCTGGGAGCGCAATCATCATAGAAACCCAATGCATGAAATTTTGCGTAGCCAAGCCCATAATTTCCTGCGTACTTGACCAAAGAGTCACTGAAAGCAACATGATGTTTCCCGCCGCAAACCCAGATACGGCAAGGCATCTAAGTAAATATTTTTGCTGCCGCGAATCAGCGTTATTTAGTAAATCCTGATCATAAGGCTTCACATGATAGCCAAGATTATTGACGATTTTAACCAGCGAATTTATATCACCATCATCCCACTCAATTCGAAGCCTTTTAGTTGAGAAATTCACCCTAGCGCTTTTCACTCCTGCCTGCGAGTTCAACGCATTCTCAATTAGCATTATACATGCCGCACAATGCATACCATCCACTTGCAGGGTGATAGAATAGGCATTATCCCCTTCTTCTACAAAATCCTCATAGCCTGTATTATTCGATATCACAGCTTCTTTCTGTTGTAGTTTCTCGTCATGAATATGATATACTGCTTCGCAACCTGAGCAACAAAACTCATCCGCGCATTCTTTTCCGCAATGCTTGCAGCTCAATTTACCACAACTCTTTTGCTTTTTTGATATTGCTGGGTTTGTTGATTTTCTTGCCATTTTGCCACTACCCTTATTTCCCACTGCCCTTTCATCGGAAAGTTTGCCTTGCCTCGGAAGTAACCTTTATCACCTAAAAGCTTAATCTCATAATCATATCCATCTTGGGTTGGGCGGGTAATATATGCAGTTACATCTGCCTCAAGCATAATTGATTTGAAAATAATATATCCATCTTCGACTAAAATTTGTCCCTCAATGCCAGATTCATTCTGCTTATCCACCAGCTCTATGGTTTTGTTATAATCCAAGCCTTTTTCATAAGCATCTTCGGTAACAACGCCTGTATGCGTACTTGTTGCCAAATATACAAAAACCGCATTCACAGCAAATATCACCGCAAAAAATGCTACAATATATAATGGTATATATTTATCACTTGGCCTAGCCGCCATTATTGCCCCTTACTCACGAATATGGTTTGGTAATCATCAACCAAGCCTGTGGCATTATCGGTTATTGTAAGATTAATCTCTTTTCTTTCAACATCGGTTCTAGCGGTTATAAACACCCTAAAATGCCCAACACTATCTGCAAAAACAGGTAAGCTAGTAACTTCCAGCTTGCCTGCGCTTTGGATTTTCATCACTGCATTCTCTAAACCACTCAGCTCAAGCTTATATGATTTATCTTCATGGGTCTTGTTCAAAACCTTTATTTCATAGCCATTACGAATATCACCATTTGAGAGCTTCACAAATAGCGGGTTACGATCATGCAGAACATGTAGTTCAAGCGGCAAACGATTAAGCAGGCCATATAGCATTATGCCACCAACTATGGATATAATTACAGCATAATAGAATGTTCTGGGACGAAGAATCCTGAATTTATTTATCAGGCCTTGTTTGCGCTCTTCTTGGTGGTTGATTGTATCATAGCGAATCAGCCCGCGCGGCAAATCAACCTTATCCATGATATCATTGCAGGCATCCACACACATACCGCAAGCGATGCACTGCATTTGCAAACCATCTCGAATGTCAATTCCTACAGGGCAAACCTGCACACATGCTGTGCAATCAATGCAATGGCCACGATTTTCCCAATCATCACCTTTTTTATGAGAACCCCTTGGCTCACCGCGATTTTCATCATAACCGATAATTAGAGTATCTTTATCAAACATGGCAGATTGAAATCTGGCATATGGGCACATATAAGTGCAAACCTGTTCACGCGCAAAGCCTGCCATTAAATAGGTAGTAAAGGTTAGTGCGGCAATCCACATTAAAACAGATTCCGGCACATCAAGGTTTCTGATTTGTTCAATCAGAGTTGGGGCATCGTTAAAATACAAAACCCATGCACCGCCTGTTAACGCACCGATGATTATCCAGATAAAATGGGTGGTTACTTTTTTCCAAATTTTCTCAAAATTCCAATTTTGCTTGTCGAGCTTCACGCGCTTATTGCGGTCACCTTGGATTATGCGCTCTACCCAAATGAACAAATCCGTCCACACAGTTTGCGGACAAGTATAGCCGCACCAAACACGCCCAAACATGCTAGTGACAAAGAATAGCCCGATAGCCGCTAGAATCAGAATGCCCGTTAGATAATAAACTTCCTGCGGCCAGATTTCGATGAAGAAGAAATATGCACGGCTATGCTCAATATCAATTAATATCGCCTGATTTGGAGCAAGTTCACCCCTGTCCCAACGCAAAAATGGCGCAAGATAATAAATTCCCAAAGTAATTATCATCGCAATCCATTTCAGTTTGCGATATTTACCCCACGTCCTCTTTGGATAAATCTTATTACGCTTAGCAAAAAGCTTTATCGGTTGCTCTTGTTCCATCAGCCCTGCGACTTTAATTTAGTGATGAATTCTTCAATACGCATATCAAGCCTTTCTTTTGTTATAAATTACTTATTCTCCACCACCAAGAGAATGAACATAAATAGTCAGCTGGCGGATTGTATCATCATCAAGCCGATTCGACCATGAAGGCATTATTCCGTGTTTTGGGTTATTGATTTGCGAGGTTATATCTGCCTTATTATTGCCATAAAACCAAATTTCATCGGCTAAGTTAGGCGCACCGAACTCTCTCCCCCCCTTGCCATTAACACCATGACATGAAGAACATTGTTGCTCGAATATTAATGCACCATTCTCAGTATATTTGCCTTTGCCGGAAAAATTTAAAACATAATCAGCAACTTGGCTTA
>PCXJ01000005.1 GCA_002787615.1 Alphaproteobacteria bacterium CG11_big_fil_rev_8_21_14_0_20_44_7 | reverse complement strand
TTCAGCGCAGATTATTGCTACTGAATATTATTCCAGCTCAAAGGCGAATTATGAAGAGGTTGCCGCCAAAGTTGCCGAGAAATTGATGAATTTATCGCATAATGGCAGAACCGGAATCTTGATTCCCGAAGGTGGTGAAAAGCTGGAAAGGCTGTCAATCGCGCTAAACCAGAATGGTGTGAATCTTGATAATGTGAAACTGCTCGGTACGGCATATTGGGATAATCGCAAAACATTATCAATTCCCGAACTTGATAATGCTTATTACGTAAGCGTGCCATATCGCGGGCGCAACAGCTTTGAGGATAAGTTCTATAGCTATTATGGATATGAGCCGGATAATGTGGCATCTCTGGGCTATGAGGCGGTTGAGCTGACCATCAATGTTGCCGGACAAGGTTTTACTCCGAGCGCATTGCAGGATAAGATGGGTTATAGCGGAATAAACGGATTATATAGATTGCAAGCTGATGGTGTGAATGAACGCGCCTACGAGGTTATGGAAGTTCGTGGTGGTAAAATCATCGTTGCCGATCCGGCGAAGTTTTAGGCAATAGTCAGTTTATCAATAGCTAGCAGCTAGCAGCTAGAAGCTAATCTAAAACGCCTTCCAGCGCATGCCGCCGAGGATATATTCTACATTTCCATCTTTGCCGAGGGGCAGCAATATTTTGCGGAACTTGATGTCCATATTATTCTTATTGATAAACACGCCTTCAAATAGCAGTGGCTCTTTTGCCTCTTCAATTTCCTGAAACTTGTTGATAACACCGGGGCTTTCAGGATAAATCTCATTTTCCACAACTTCTTCGCCTTCGAGGTTATCGCCATAAGCTTCAATTATAGATTCGCCTAAGAAACTATAGTGATATTTGCCATTTTCTTTGACGACCAGATAGCAGCTATCCCAGATATCGCTGATTTCTTCGGAATCAATTTGGTCTTCGCTGGGCATATCATTGCCTTGGCACAGGCTTTCCCAATATTCTCTTAGCCTATCGGTTATACGTTGGTGATCAGACATTATTTTCCTCCAGAATCTTGCCAGCCAAGTAAATCGACCCGCAAATTAATATTTTTACCGCCTTATGTTCCTTTATTACTATATTTGTTATGGCATTTTCAAGGTTATTAGACATAAAAGCCGGAATTCCATGTTTTCTTGCGATTTCCACAAGTTTTTCGGGCGCGTGGCAATTTTCCTCATCGGGAATTGGAATTGCCCATATTTCGCGGGTTTTACCACGGAATTTTGCGATAAATTCAGACGCATCTTTAGTATTTAGCATGCCGATAATCATATAATCGGGGGAGAATGATGCGGCGATAACTTCTGCGCCGCCGGCATTGTGGCAGGAATCGAGCCATAATTCAAAATAATCGGGCAATAGTCCGGCGAATTTCCCGCTAGTGATTTGTTGTAAACGCGCCAGCCATTTTGCCGAGGCTAAGCCCTGATTGACGCTCACGCTATCAATCATCAGCTCTTGCGCGGCGGCCATTGCGGTTGCTGCGTTTATCTTTTGAAATTCACCTTTCAAAGCCAGTGGCGGGAATTTCTCAGGAATTTGCACATTAATAATTTTTGCCCCTTGTTTTTTGGCGGTTTGTTTAATCGCAAATTCAGCATCTTCTGCTTGCGGGGCAAGGATAAGCCTGCCTTTTTCGGGAATAATTCCGGCTTTTTCAGTGGCGATTTCCCCCAGCGTATCTCCCAGATATTCTTGATGTTCCAGCGAAATCGGCGTGATGATGGAGAGAGTCTTATTCCCTGCAAGATTGGTCGCATCCAGCCTGCCGCCAAGTCCGGTTTCCAGCAATACATAATCGGCAGGATTGCGCGAAAATGCCAAAAATGCCAGCACCGTGGTTTTTTCAAAATAGGTTAAATCCTTGCCCTCCGAGGCTTTGTCGATTTCCTGCAAAAGCGTGAGCAAGTCCGTATCGTTGATTTCCTTTCCTGCTATTACCACGCGCTCATTGAATTTTATCAGATGCGGGGATGTATATACATGGCAAGTTTTTCCCGCCGCTTCGAGCATAGCCCGCAAAAAAGCGAGGGTTGAGCCTTTGCCATTACTGCCTGCGATATGGATAACCGGCGGCATGGAATTTTGCGGATTGCCGATTTCAGCCAGAAACAGGCTCAGCCTATCCAGAGTGAGGTCAATTTTTTTGAAAGTTTTTGCGAACTTATCAAGGATTTCATTTATTTTGTTTTGCAAAAAGCCCCGCGTAGGTTACAAATATATTATGTACAATAAGATATACATATTTCTTCTGCTCTTTGGATGCTACTATATTTTTTCCGGTTATAACGAGCCTTTTTTCATCGTTACCGGAATTATATCCAGTTTCCTTGGGCTTTATGTCGCGGTTAAGATGGATGTGTTGAAAACCCCGGGGATGAATATGAAGATTCTGCGCTATTGGCTCTGGCTTGCTAAAGAGATTGTCGTTTCATCAATGCAGGTTTTGAAGCATATCTGGATGCCGGATTTGAAATTCCAGCCGGATTTCGTTTATCTCAAAACTACTCAGGAGCATGAGATGGGTTTTGCGATTTACGGCAATTCAATCACTCTCACGCCGGGTACGGTTTGTGTCTATATTGATGATGACAGTAAAATTATTACTGCCCATTCCCTAACCGAAGAAGGCCGCGATGAGCTTTCATCTGGGAATATGGATATGCGTGTTAAAAGGGCGGTAAGCTGATGCTGTGGCTGGGTGTCATTATATTTTTATGTGTGAGCATGATATTGCTGCTGATGCGGGCAATTTTGGGTCCTAGCGTGTTTGACAGGATTCTGGCCTCCAACCTGTTCACCACAAATGTTGTATTACTTATTGTCGCTCTGGCCTTTATCAAAGATAACCCGTCTTATATTGATGTCGCATTGGTTTATGCCTTCCTGAATTTTGTGGCAACAATCGGATTTTTGCGCTTTTTCAAATATGGAACTTTTCGCGGTACAATTACCAGAAAGCAGATTCAAAAAATCCAGATTAAGGCGAAAGAGAAACAGAATTAAGAGTCCTCAACTATAATATGCGAATTCTCGTCTAAGTCGTGCAATATCTCTAGCAAATCTGTTTTATCTAGGGCAATGCAACCTTCCGTGCCTGCATAATTTTCGCGCGCTAAATGTATGAAAATCGCACTGCCTTTGGCTTTTACTGGTGGTGCGTCATTATATCCGACAACGATGATAATATCATATATATGTTCATCGCGGAAAAGCTGCTCATGGCGGGCAGGGTGCGGAAGGGTGACTTTGCGATTATAATTTATGTCTTCCGCATCATCGCACCAGCCATCATTTTGCTGAATTTCACTGATGGGGAGCTTGGTTTTTGGCGTTTCGATTCGGTCAGCGCGATAAAGCACCTCACGCAGTGGAAATTTGCCGATGGGCGTGCAGTTATCGCCCTCAAATTTGTTTTGCGCAAAGCCGCTTTTGCCGTAAGCGCAGCGATATTCTTTGTTATTAAATTTTAGCCTGTCAGCCTTTACGATGATATCCGGCATATTATGTCCGTGAACGTGATTTCATTTTACCTTTCGCTTTTTTCATCCGTTGCAAATGGGTTTGCTTACTTTTTTGCAATTTACGCCCGCGTTTTTTGAGTTTCTCAATAGCATTGCCCGACATCTGGATGGATTTGGTGATATTGGCGGCCACTGCAAAGCCAAAATTCTCATCTTCAATTGAAGGAGTTTCGGTATAGCCGCCCATGGAAAGGGTTTCCTTGGCTTTTAGGCGGTTTTTCTCATGCTTTTTACGGGCTTCTAATATAATATGTGTGCGGCGATTAAATTCTTGCCTATATCTTTGCCTGAGCTTCTTTTGCAGCTTCTTTCTTTTTCTTGCCTTGCTGTTATTGCCATTAAAAAACATTATTTATCTTTTGCCTTTTTCCTGCGCGAGAGGTTGCTGCGTAATGCCTCGGAAAGTTTTTTCTGCTTTTCCGATTCTTTTTCAGTTTTCTTTGTATCGGCTTTTTCTGAATTTTTCATTAATTCACCATATATTCGCTAAAAGGTGTATCGAGTGAAAAAGCGGGGATTTGAATGGTGAATAAATCTTGCGGAGAATCAATATACTGCATTGTATAATTTCCCTGCATAATACCCGATTCGGTTTTTAGATTCACACCGCTAGTATATTCATATTTCGCACCTGCCGGAATAATCGGTTGCTCGCCGACCACGCCTTCTCCCTCAATCTCCTGCACTTTTCCCTGCGCATCAGTAATTTTCCAATAGCGGCTCAAAAGCTGCACAGTCTTGTGTTTCTGCATGTTTTCTATGACTATATGATAAGCCCAAACGTAGTTGCTATTATTCTTAGATGATTGCTCATCAATATAGAACGGGGTAGCCGTGACCTTGATATTATTCGTAATTGCGGAGTACATATTTCGATTATAGCAGATTCTGCGAAACTATATAATTATAAATTATAGTCCTGCGCCAATCGGTTTTGTGTAGTTCAAGAATATATGCTCAGTGCCGGGGTTATTATCATAGATGCTGGCATTTGAGACATGATTCAGAGAAAGTCCGATACGGGATTTATCCTGCATTTCATAATCAACTTCAATCTGGCTGCGGAACTCAATCATCCCACCCAGATCGCGCCCACCGCCTTCGTGATATAATCCAGCGGCTAAGCTTGGTATGACATACCAGTTATCTGCAACTTTCCAGTCATATAAGAACCCGCCATAGGCATAGGCGCTAAAATCAAGATAAGCATCCACACCGACGAAATATGAGACATGGTCGGCATTTAGCACATATTTTGGCTCGATGCGCTCACTGCGATATTCAGCGCGTAAGCCGATATCTTCATCATCATTTTGGAAAATATTTGCATAACCCAATCCAAAAACAACAACAGGCTCATCATAAGCGTGGGCAGGTTGGGCGGAAATTAATGCCAGAGTGGCAGCGAATAATGCGGTTTTTTTCATCTTATTTACCTTCTTTATTATTTGGATTTTGTGGGTTCATTAATGGGTTGTAGCTGGAGAAAATATCAAAAGTTTTGTTGAACATTTCCTGCTGATTTTGCCAGACGGATTTATATATATCGCCAAATTGCGAGAATGGGGTGAAATCTGTGCTGCCGCTTTCCATTTTACGGCGCATCTCATCCTGATTTTGGATAAATGCCTCCATCATCGTGTTGAGATAACCCGGTACGACATTTTTCAGGCTGTTATCATAAAATCTGATAATCCCGCGCAAGAATTCGGGAGAAAGTATATTCTCGCCGTTATTTTCCT
>PCXJ01000058.1:11752-23202 GCA_002787615.1 Alphaproteobacteria bacterium CG11_big_fil_rev_8_21_14_0_20_44_7 | reverse complement strand
TCCATACTTGGCGACAGGCTGTGCTCGACTTTTGTTTTGGCATATTCGCCATTCTGCATAAACCTATGTAATATATCGTTTTTATTGGTGGCGATGACGAGTTTTTCAATAGGTAAGCCCATTTTATGCGCAATCCACCCCGCGAGAATATCGCCAAAATTTCCGGTGGGAACGGAAAATGCGGTGGGCTTATCAAGTCTGCCCAACTGTGCGGCGGTATAAAAATAATAAACGATTTGCGCGACAATTCTGCCCCAATTAATCGAGTTTACTGCGCTGAGATTGTGCTGTGCTTTAAACTCCAAATCACCAAAAATCTCCTTAACGATATTTTGGCAATCATCAAAATTCCCGTCCAGAGCGATATTATGAACATTATCGGCCAAAACCGTGGTCATCTGGCGGCGCTGCACTTCTGAAACTTTGCCTTTTGGGTGCAGGATGTAAATTTCCACATGCTCCCTGCCCGCGCATCCGGCAATTGCGGCTGAGCCTGTATCGCCCGAAGTTGCGCCTAAGATACTGATTTTTTTATCGCTATCGCGCAGGAAATAATCAAAAAGCCTGCCAAGAAGCTGCAAGGCAAAATCTTTGAACGCCAGAGTCGGGCCATGGAAAAGCTCAAGCAAATATTCCCCCTCGGCGATTTTGAGCAGTGGCGCAATTTTGGGATGACGGAAGTTTTCGCTATAAGTCTCGGATAGGATTTTACGCAAATCTTCGTCAGGGATGTCGCCGTCAATAAACGGGGAAATCACCTCAAATGCCAGCTCGCTATAGGATAGATTTGCGAAGCTTTGGATTTTTTCGGCACTGAATTTGGGATAAGATGCAGGCACAAAAAGCCCGCCATCATCGGCCAAACCTGCCAGAACCACTTCGCGGAATGAGGAAACTTCATGCCCTCCCCTTGTCGATATATATTTCATATGATTATTCTGTTGTTTGCCGAGTAACTTCCACTTTTTCGATGCGGCGATTATCAGCCTGTAGCACCTTGAATTTTAGGCCGCTCGGATGCTCCAGCTCTTCGCCGATTTCCGGAACTTTGCCCAAGAATGTGAATATTAATCCGCCAATAGTGTGGAAATCTTCCTTGCTATCCTCAGAATATATGTCCATGCCAAATTCTTCTTCAAGCTCAGCGATTTCAACGCGCGCCATTACTTCAAATATGTTTGCGCTAAGTTTTTTGATGCCGGAAACTTCTTCTTCGTCATATTCATCTTCAATTTCGCCGACAATTTCTTCCACCAAATCTTCGATGGTAAGTAAGCCGTCAGTGCCGCCATATTCATCAACGACAAGCGCCATATGGGTGCGTTCCAGCTTCATTTTCTCGAGCAAATCGATGATTTTCATTGAAGGCGGGACGTAGATTAGCTCGCGCAAAATGGCTTCTAAGCTAAAGTTTCCGCCCTGCACCCAGAATTTTATCAAGTCTTTTATGTGCAAAAAGCCAATCACATCATCAAGGTTGTTTCTGTATACGGGAAGCCGCGTGTGTTCCATTTCTGCAACAAGGGTTTTCAAATTCTCCAGAGAGATATCAATCGGCACAGCGTCAATATCGGAGCGCGGGGTCATCACCTCGGTGACGCGGACATCGCTGAATTTCAGGACGTTGCGCAATATCATGTTATCTTCGGGCGCGGTATCGCCTGCCTCTTCATGCTCTTGAATGATTTCTTCTAATTCAGTCTTGAGGGAGTTGTCGCCGCTTTTTCCCAGCAGGTTCTTCTTGAACCAGTGCACGACTCCCTTCTTATCTGCTTTTTCTGCCCCATTAGAACCATTACGGCTCTGTCGAGGCAATATACTGCCCTCTTCGGGCGCTACGGAACTTTCTTCCATTAACTCGACTATGTTGTTAAACTAACTCTATCATATAAGCATATTCGCAATTTTTCTTCAAGATTTTCTTTTCCGTTGAAATATGAGTTGAGTTGGCTATAAACTTCAGGCAAATAAAGGATTACTATGGAAGCTTATATACAGGAATATTTCCCGATACTGGTTTTTCTCGGCATTGCGCTGGGAATCTCGCTAGTGATGACGGTGATTCCTTTTATATTAGTCGGGCAAAAGCCGGATAGTGAAAAGGTTTCAACATACGAATGCGGGTTTGAAGCCTTCGGCGATTCTCGCGGAAAATTCGATATACAATTTTACCTAGTGGCGATTTTATTCATTATCTTTGATTTGGAAATTGCATTTTTATTTCCGTGGGCAATTACACTCGGTAAAATCGGCGTATTTGGCTTTTGGTCAATGGTGGTATTTCTCGGCGTGCTGACAGTGGGCTTTATATATGAGTGGAAAAAAGGAGCGCTGGAATGGCAGTAATACAACCAAAGGATTTGAAGAATCAGGATGCGCTGCTTGAGCGGGCATTTCAGGATGAGCTGAATAATAACGGGTTTATTATCACGCAAACCGATAAGCTGTTTAAATGGGCGCAAGCCGGAAGTTTGTGGCCGATGACATTTGGGCTTGCTTGCTGCGCTGTGGAAATGATGCATACTGCTGCCAGCCGTTATGATTTAGATAAATATGGCGTGATGTTCCGCCCTTCTCCGCGCCAGAGTGATGTCATGATTGTGGCCGGAACGCTGACCAATAAAATGGCGCCGGCTTTGCGTAAAGTATACGACCAAATGCCGGAGCCGCGTTGGGTGATTTCGATGGGAAGTTGCGCAAATGGTGGTGGCTATTACCATTATTCATATTCTGTGGTGCGCGGTTGTGATAGAATTGTGCCTGTGGATGTTTATGTGCCGGGTTGCCCGCCAACTGCCGAAGCGCTTTTATACGGAATTATGCAGTTGCAGAAGAAAATCAAAAAAGTGAGGCGCTTTCGTGCCTGAGGGATTGACCAATAGCGAGTTCAGAGAATATTTACTTAGCCAGATGCCGAAAACCATCAAGGATATCCGGCTGGTTAAAGATAATTTAGTTATTTATACCGGCGCTGAGAATATCAGCGATTTGCTAAATTTTCTCAAGGGCGATTCCACCTCAAAATTCTCGCAATTAATCACGCTAACTGCGGTGGATTACCCTGAAAGAAAAAAGCGTTTTGAAATAGTTTATTGCTTGCTGAGCCTTGTATATAACCGTCGTGTGATTGTGAAAATCAGCACTGATGAAGAAACGCCCGTGGAGTCAATTGTACCTATATATAGTGCCGCCGGATGGTATGAGCGTGAAGTGTGGGATTTGTATGGTGTGAAATTTGCAAACCATGCCGATTTGAGAAGAATTCTCACCGATTATGGCTTTGAAGGGCATCCAATGCGCAAAGATTTCCCGCTGACCGGATATTTGGAAGTGCGCTATGATGAGGAAGAAAAGAAAGTGGTTTATGAGAAGGTGAATCTGAATCAAGAATTCCGCAGCTTTGATTATTTAAGCCCGTGGGAAGGTGCAAAATATGCATTTGAAAATGAGGAAGCGAAGTGATGAAGCCTATATATTTGCTATCAGCTATGTTTCTAATCTCTTCCTGCGCATCTATAATTCAGGGTGATACTCAAGAAATCGCGGTGAATCTGCTCGGCGCTGAAAGCGCGGAATGTAGCGTGACAGATTTGGACGGTACGAGGAAATTTACCGCACCCGATACAATCACCATCCGCCGCTCATATAATACTGCGAGTGTTTTTTGTAGCACCTCAGACGGCGAAAGCGGTGACGTGAAATTGCTTTCCGATGTTTCTAATTGGGGATATGGCGGCGCGGTTTTGGGGCTTGGCGTTGGCGCGGGAGTTGATACTGCAACCGGAGCAGCTTTTGAATATCCTGATAAAATCACGGTAAAAATCGGCGAGAGCATAACGCTTGGAGAAACAAGCACAAACAGCAATGTGGAGCGTTAGAAGAAATGGCAATTAATTTAGCAGAGCATACTTCCCTTACCTCCCCCCTAATAGGGGGGGCAGAGGGGGGTGTTGACGACGAAGGCAACGTTACCATCAATTTCGGCCCGCAACATCCTGCGGCACATGGGGTTTTGCGCCTTGTGCTGGAAATGGATGGCGAGGTTGTAAAACGCGCCGACCCGCATATCGGGCTTTTGCATCGCGGAACAGAAAAGCTTATTGAGCATAAAACTTATCTGCAAGCCGTGCCATATTTTGACCGCTTGGATTATGTTGCGCCAATGAATCAGGAGCACGCTTTTGCGCTGGCGGTGGAGAAATTACTGGGCTGCGAAGTGCCTCTGCGCGGGCAATATATCCGTGTGATGTATGCGGAAATCGGCAGAATCCTGAACCATATTTTGAATATTACCACAGGTGCGCTGGATGTCGGTGCGATGACTCCCCTGCTCTGGCTGTTTGAAGAGCGCGAAAAAATGATGGCGTTTTATGAGCGTGCATCAGGTGCGCGTTTGCATGCCGCATATTTCCGCCCCGGTGGTGTGGCGCAGGATATCCCGCAAGCATTGATTGATGACATATATAAATTCACCGAAACTTATCCAAAATTCCTTGATGATGTTGATGATTTGCTGACCGAAAACCGAATTTTCAAACAACGTACCGTTGATATCGGCATTGTTTCCGAGAAAGAAGCGCTCGATTGGGGCTTCACCGGCCCGATGTTGCGCGCAAGCGGTGTGCCATGGGATTTGCGAAAATCACAGCCTTATGATGTTTATTCCCGCATGGATTTTGATGTCGCAATCGGCTCAAATGGCGATTGTTATGACCGCTATCTGATTCGCGTGGAAGAAATGCGGCAAAGCCTGAAAATTATTCGTCAATGCTGTGAGCAAATGCCAAAAGGTGCGGTGAAAACGCTGGATAATAAAATCTCCCCACCTAAACGCGCCGAGATGAAGCATTCCATGGAAGCGCTGATTAACCATTTCAAATTATATACGGAAGGTTATCGCGTGGAAGCCGGAGAAATTTATACTGCGGTGGAAGCGCCAAAAGGTGAATTTGGTGTTTATTTGGTAAGTGATGGCACAAATAAGCCGTATAAATGCCATATCCGCGCACCCGGATTCCCGCATTTGCAAGGTCTGGATTTTATGAGCAAGGGGCACATGCTGGCTGATGTCACCGCCCTAATTGCCACGCAGGATATCGTTTTTGGAGAAATTGACCGATGAAAGCCGCAAATAAAAAACAAGTTGAGAAAGTTGAGAAATTCAAATTCACTGCTGCGAATGTGAAGGCAGCAGAAGCGCATATTGCCAAATATCCAAAAAATCGTAAGCAATCGGCAGTGATGCCGTTGCTGGATATCGCCCAACGCCAAAATGGCGGCTGGCTTTCCAGTGCTGCGATTGAATATGTGGCGGAATATCTGGAAATGCCGCCAATCCGCGTGCTGGAAGTCGCCACATTTTATGAGATGTATAACACCGAGCCTGTGGGTGAGCATGTCGTGTGGGTGTGTCGAACAACACCTTGCTGGCTGCGTGGCTCTGACGAAGTTCTGAGCGCGTGCAAAAAGAATATGAAAGTGGATGTTGGCGAAACCACCAAGGATGGCAAATTCACATTGCGCGAAATGGAATGTTTGGGCGCATGTGTGAACGCGCCGATTTTATGGGTTGATGATGATTATTATGAAGATGTGGATGCGAAATCTACCAATGAGATTATTGATAGTTTACGCAAAGGCAAACGCCCGAAAGTCGGCTCAATGAGCGGGCGGCAATGCAGTAAGCCGGTAGAGGCGAAGTGATGGATGAAAGGGTGAAAATGACTGATGGAGAGGCGGAGAATTGGAAGTCTGGATTTCCTCAATGCAATCTTTTCGCAACGACGATTTTGGGAGAACAAAGTAAATGCTAGCAAATAAAGATCGCATATTAGAGGCTGCAAATAAATATCATGCTAGTGATATAAAGCTCTTTGGCTCTTTTCTGCGTGGGGAGGAAACGGAAAATAGCGATGTTGATTTTTTGGTCAAATGGGATGAAAATGCCAGCCTTACAGATTGGTCTGGATTAAAAAGAGAGTTGGAAGAATTGCTTGGCAGAAAAGTTGATATAGCCACGGAAAAATCTTTGCATTGGTATATTCGCGATAAGGTTATGAGCGAGGCAAGGCCAATATGACAAAAGACCCAAAGCTTTATCTAATTCATATAAAGGAATCTGTTAATGCTATTTTGCGGGTTTTGCAGACTATGTCCGAATCTGTTGGAAGATTGCCTGATGACATAAAGGCTAATTATCCGAAAATTAATTGGCAGGATATTGCAGGTTTCCGCAATGTTCTTGTGCATGACTATCTTGGTGATTACGATGAGCATATAATCTGGAATGTTATCAAAGAAAAATTGCCGGAACTTAGGGAAGTTGTTGTGGAGGAGCTAGATGCTAAACGCTAAAGACAGGATATTCACAAATTTATATGGTGAGGAATCGCCCTTTTTGAAGGCTGCGAAAAAACGTGGCGATTGGGATAAAACCGCGAGCTTCATCAAAAAAGGCCATGATTGGGTGATTGAGGAAGTTAAGGCCAGTGGCTTGCGTGGCCGTGGCGGTGCTGGCTTTCCAACTGGACTGAAATGGAGCTTTATGCCAAAAGATGACCCGCGCCCATCTTATCTGGTGGTAAATGCTGATGAATCTGAGCCGGGCACTTGCAAAGACCGCGACATCATCCGCAACGACCCGCATAAATTAATCGAAGGCTGCCTGATTGCGAGCTTCGCCATCCGCGCCCATGTTTGCTATATCTATATTCGCGGGGAATTTCATAATGAAGCCAACGCGCTGCAAAAAGCGATTGATGAATGCTATGACGCAGGTTTGCTCGGCAAAAATGCAGCAAAATCCGGCTGGGATTTTGATTTATATGTTCATCGCGGTGCGGGTGCATATATTTGTGGTGAAGAAACCGCACTGATTGAATCGCTGGAAGGCAAAAAAGGGCAACCGCGCCTAAAGCCGCCCTTCCCTGCCGGAGCCGGAGTTTTTGGCTGTCCGACAACGGTAAATAATGTTGAATCCATTGCGGTTGTGCCGGAAATATTGCGCCGTGGGGCAAGCTGGTTCGCCGGACTTGGCAAGGCGAATAATACGGGTACTAAGGTTTTTTGCATTTCCGGACATGTAAACACGCCATGCAATGTCGAAGAGGAAATGGGCATCCCGCTAAAAGAATTGATTGAAAAACATGCGGGTGGAGTTCGTGGCGGATGGGATAATTTGAAAGCTATCATCCCCGGCGGTTCTTCCGTTCCGATGCTACCAGCCGAATTATGCAATGATATCACTATGGATTTTGACGCATTGCGCGCGGTGAAATCCGGCTTAGGCACGGCGGGCGTGATTGTGATGGATAAATCCACTGATGTTATTGCCGCAATTTGCCGACTTTCTAAATTCTATATGCATGAATCTTGCGGGCAATGCACGCCATGTCGCGAAGGCACAGGCTGGATTTATCGCATGATGAAGCGTATGGTCGATGGCAATGCTACAATTGATGAGATTGATAAACTTGAGCAAGTGACGCGCCAGATTGAAGGGCACACAATTTGCGCCCTAGGTGATGCCGCCGCTTGGCCGGTGCAAGGGCTAATCCGCCATTTCCGCGGCGATATCGAAGAGCGCATCGCGGCCTACAAGAAAGCTGCTTAAGTTTTTGCAAAACCTATGTATAATGCCTTTCTATGAAAGCCGAATTACCGCACATATTGGTTGTTGATGATGATAATCGCCTGCGCGCGCTTATCGGAAAATATTTGCGTGAGCATGGTTTTGTGGTGGTAAGTGCGGATAGCGCGGAAGAAGCACGCGAAGCGTTGAAATATATGTTGTTCGACTTAGCGATTCTCGATGTGATGATGCCACATGAAACCGGCCATGAATTCCTGCAAAAACTGCGCTCAACCTCGCAACTTCCGGTTTTGATGCTGACTGCGCTGGGGGATTCTGCCGATAGAATAACCGGATTGGAATTTGGTGCGGATGATTATATGGCAAAGCCGTTTGAACCAAAAGAATTGCTACTGAGGATTGAAGCGATTTTGCGGCGCAGCTCAAATGTCCGGAATAAGAATGAGGTGAAATTCGGGGAATATAGTTTTAATAATGAAAAATTGAGCTTAAAGAAAAACGGTGTGGAAATGCACCTGACTACAAATGAATTAGGGCTATTAAAGATTTTGACAGAAACGGGAAGTAAGCCGATTTCGCGGGAAGATTTAGCTGCAAAAATCGGTGGAATTAATGAGCGCGCAGTGGATGTGCAAATTATGCGGTTGCGGAAGAAAATTGAAAATGACCCGAAAAGAGCTGTGTATATTCAAACAGTTCGCGGTGAAGGATATAAACTAAATGTTTCGTAAAATAAAAAAACATCTACCTAGCTCGCTTTTCGGCAGAACATTGCTGATTCTGGTGTTGCCGATGATATTCGCGCAGATTATAACAATCTATATTTTTTATGAACGCCATTGGGGAAATGTTAGCCGCAATTTGGCAGAATCACTCTCTGGCGAAGTTTCTCTGGTGGTGAATTATGTGAATAATGTGGATGACGAGCAAAGGCTGGAGAAGTTTCTTTCATCTGCCGGAGTTTTATTTTCCATGAAAGCAAAAATGCTCGATGGTGATGAGATTTCAACGCAAATCAGCCCGATTAAGCATGAATTATATGAAGATTATCTGAAGCTGAAGATATCTAATCAGTTCAATATCTATGAAAATAGTGCGGGCAATGAGGTTCTGACGATTGTGAATCTTGATAATGGGCGCAAGGTGCTGATATCGGTTTCCAAAAAAAGATTGGCAAATTCGACCACTTCAGTTTTTGTAATCTGGATGATAGCTACAACTTTTATCCTCATGGCAATCGCGATTATGTTTCTCAAAAATCAGGTGCGTCCGATAATCCGCTTGGCGCGAATGGCTGATAATTTTGGACGTGGGCAGGAAATCTCCGAAAAATATAAACCTGAAGGTGCGGCGGAAGTCAAGCTGGTTGCCAATGCGTTTCTCAATATGAGAAATCGTATCAGTCGCCATATCCGCCAACGCACAGAAATGCTTGCCGGAATTTCCCATGATTTGCGCACCCCCCTAACCCGCTTGAAGCTGGAATTGGAATTGCTAAAGGAAAAGCTTTCGGAAGATGAGATTAAGGAGCTTTCTGCCGATGTTGAGGATATGGAGAAAATGGTACAGTCATATATTGACTTTGTGCGCGCCGATGAAGAGGAGGAAACAAGCCGATGTGATATCGCGGCATTATTGCGCGGCATAATCTCAAAATATAAGGATAAGCTGGAAATTGAGCTGATAAGTGATGTGGAAACTCAGCTTGAAGTGCGAGAACATGCAATGCAGCGTGCTTTTGTAAATTTGATCGAGAATACTGCGAAATTTGCTGATAAATTAAAAATTACCATAAATGCAGATAAGCAAAATATGCATATTTGGTTTGAGGATAACGGCACTGGCATTCCCGAAAATGAAAGAGAAGCCGTATTTCGGGCGTTTCATCGGGTGGAATCCTCACGCAATCGCAACACCGGAGGGTCGGGGCTGGGGCTTTCCATCGTTCAGGATATCATCAATGGTCACGGCGGAACGGTTAGAATGGATGAGTCAGAATCTCTGGGGGGATTAAAGGTTGAGGTGAAGCTTCCTCTCTAAGTTTTGAAATACGCACAAAAAAGCCCCACGCAAGGTGAGGCTTTTTTTATAATCTAATTTAGATTTAGCTAGCTTGCGAAATCTTAGACAATTTATTCATATTTTCAGCAGCTTGCTTATTCAAAATATCAAAACCTTTAGTTGCTACATCAGTAGCTTCTTTGGTTAGATTTTGTGCATTTTGAATGTTCGCACCAATGCTTTTTTGAGCAAGTTTTGAACCAGACTCAAGATTTTCTTCCGGTGATTCTGCAGAAAATGCTTTGCTTGCTGCGTTTGCAGCTTGCTGAGCTTGTTCTTGAGCAAATTCCATTTGTGCTTTTGCGATTCTTTGTGCGCCGTCAAAAAATGTTTTATTTGCTTTAGTTACAGCGTCTACTGTTTCCTGAAAGATGCTAGCTGCACCATCCCAATTTGGTTGTTGAATACCATTTGCGTTAAACAAGTTCGCAAATTGGTCATAATAATTATTGTTGCTATTTTTATTGTTGTTATTGCTTGGCATATCTATCTCCTTATGTTGCACTGCATATATTAGCATTCGTAAGATAAATGTCAAGGGGCTTTTTGTGCGCTGCACCATGAATGTTGATTAATATTATTCGGAGAGTTCTCCGGCGCGCTTGTGAGCGGCAGAAGTGGCGGCACTCACCAATTCACGTAATGCGTTTTTATCCTCAAAAACCTGCAAGGCAGCTTCGGTTGTGCCCGCTTTGCTGGTGACGTTTTCTTTTAGAGTAACCAAATTTTCGGCGCTTTGCCATGCCATTTCAGCACTGCCTGCCAAGGTCTGAATGGCAAGTTTGCGTGCCATTTCTGCGGATAAGCCCAATTCTTCACCGGATTTAGCCAACGCATCCATGAATAAAAAGCAATAGGCCGGCCCACTTCCGGATATTGCGGTTACGGCATCAACTTGCGATTCATCATCAAGCCAGATGGTTTCTCCGCATGCTTCAAACATTTTATTGATGCTGGATTTTTGCGAGTCGGGCAGGTTTTTATTGCTAATCAGCGCGGTGACGCCTTTGCCGATTGCGGCAGGTAAATTGGGCATTGTTCTTATAATTGTTGCTGAGTCGAGATGTTTTTCAAAGAATGAAAGAGATTTTCCGGCAGCGATAGAGATAAATATGGCTTTGCTGAATTTCTGCAATTCCGCCATAACATCGGGCAGCGTTTGTGGTTTGACGGCAAGCAGGATATAATCTGGTTGAAAACCGCCAATTTCGGTAAGTGAGTCAAATACCTCTACTTCTGTGATATTTTTTGCGTAAGGGTCAACAATTTTGATTTCAGATTTATCAAAACCAGAGCGTAACCAGCCATTTAATATGGCCTGCCCCATTTTCCCGCAGCCTATGAGTAATATTTTCAACTGTTTTTTGGTGTTACGGTTGGCTTCTTTTTAGCTGCCGGCTTTTTAGCCTTTTTAGCCGGAGCTTTTTTCGCCGGAGAGGCTTTTGCAGCGCCCTGCCCTTCAAGTTTTTTGATTCTTTCTTCCAGCTCGGCAATTTTCTTATCTGTAATGGTTTTTTGAATATCCATTTCCTCATGGGTAATCAAATCCATGCCTTTGACCATAGTTTCCACCTGCTCCCACACCCATTTGCGCACTTGCCTTTGCAGGGAATTCATTGTGGTTATCGTGCTATTACCGAATTTTGCCAAATCATCCAAAAGCTTATTCTCTGCCATCATCAATCCTTGTGTTTTATGATTTTAGGTATCATAAATATGATGAGTGAAATTACAATATAAAACTATACAGAAAATTTATGCTGAATCTCCTGCTTGAATATCCGAACATTGATCCGAT
>PCXJ01000058.1:0-11615 GCA_002787615.1 Alphaproteobacteria bacterium CG11_big_fil_rev_8_21_14_0_20_44_7 | reverse complement strand
TGACATGGGCAATCTTCGGTGTGGTTCTGGGTGGCAGGCTCGGCTATGTGCTGTTTTATAAGCCATTACATTATCTAAATAATCCTGAGGAGATATTTGCAGTCTGGCAAGGCGGGATGTCATATCACGGCGGAACAATCGGGGTGATTTTGGCGATTTATATCTTCACGCGGCGGCATAAAATCAGCTTCTTTCCGGTGATGGATATGGCGGCGGTGGCAACGCCCATCGGCTTGGGGCTGGGCAGATTGGCGAATTTTATCAATGGTGAATTATATGGCCGCGCAACGGATAGCCCCATCGGTATGGTTTTCCCGACTGACCCTGAGCAAATTTCGCGTCACCCAAGCCAGCTATATGAGGCGGCGTTAGAAGGGCTGGTGCTATTTGTGATATTATTTGTTGCATTTAAGGTTTTTAAGGCATGGCAGCGCCCAATGCTGCTTTCAGCCATATATCTGATATTTTACGGTGCGTTCAGGATTATTGCTGAGTTTTTCCGTGAGCCGGATGTGCATTTGGGCTTCATCTTCAACCATGTCACAATGGGGCAGATTCTCTCTATCCCGATGATTTTACTTGGAATTTACCTAGTTTGGAAAAGTGAGCCTCAAAAAAATAATAATTGATGAAATCGTCCAAAGTGGAGCGATGGGAATTGACCGCTATATGGAGCTTTGCCTCACTCATGCTGAGCATGGCTATTATATGAAGCAAGACCCTTTTGGGGTGGCGGGGGATTTTGTCACCGCGCCAGAGATTTGTCAGGTTTTTGGTGAAATGGTGGGGATTTGGGCAATCACCGCATGGGAAAAGCTTGGGAAACCAAAGGAATTTGCGATTATTGAGCTGGGCGCGGGGCGTGGCACACTGATGAAAGATTTGCTGCGTGCGGTGAAGATTATCCCCGAATTCCAGCCGGAGATTCATTTGGTGGAGATTAGCCCATATTTGCGCAAAGCCCAAAAGGAAAGCTTGGCCGGAATTGATGTTAAGTGGCATGACGCACCGCCGAAATTGAAAATTCCCAGTATATTGATTGCCAATGAGTTTTTTGACGCGCTGCCAATCAAGCAATTTATTGATGGTGAAGAGTGCAAAATTATTGTGCAGAACGGTGAGCTGGCATTTAACCTAGCTGCTGAAAATAATAATGTTAGGGAGGCTTGCCCGCTTGCCGAGGAAATTATGCATTTTATTTCAAACACTTATCAGGCGGGTTTGATTATTGATTATGGCTACACCGAGAATGAAGAATTTGATAGTTTGCAAGCCTTGCACCGCCATAAATATCACAATATCCTCGAAAATTCCGGTGATGCCGACCTTACCGCGCATGTGAATTTTGATTTGTTAACCAAATCTTGTCAAATTCCGTGTAATGTGGAGACACAGCGCGAGTTTTTACTGCGTCATGGTGGCGATGTGCGCGCAAAAATACTTGGACTGGAAAGGGATTTTGATAGGCTGGTGAATCCAAAACAAATGGGAATATTATTCAAGGTTTTATGTTTTTAGAATGTTTTTAAAATCAGAAATAATCAAAAGTAAGCATGGTTTCTTCACCCGTCAGGGCGGGGGCAGTAAAGGAATCTATGAATCGCTGAATTGCGGTGCAGGCTCGGATGATGATGCCGAAATGGTGAAAATGAATCGCGATATAGTGAAAAATGCGCTATCTGCCAAAAGTTTAATAACCGCTTATCAAACGCATAGCGATATTTGTGCGGTGGTGAATAGCCCATCTCAGGAAATTACGGCGGATGCAATGGTCACAAAAGTTCCGGGAATCGCCCTCGGTGTTTTGACGGCTGATTGCGTGCCGATTCTGCTGGAAGATAAGAAAGCGGGCGTGATTGGCGTTGCCCATGCCGGATGGAAAGGCGCAAGATTCGGAATTATCGGCTCGGTCATTCGTGGAATGGAAAATATCGGCGCTGTGAACATAAGGGCAGTTATCGGGCCATGCATTCGCAAAGAATCCTACGAAGTGAGTAAGAGTTTTTTTGAGGTATTCGCCAGCGAAACTCCTGAGAATAACAAATATTTCTCGTCCTCAGATAAAGAAGGCCATCTCATGTTTGATTTGGTTGAATATGTTGGTGATAAATTATCCAAACACGGTGTTTTAAAAATTGATGCAATCGCCGAAGATACTTATTCTCAAGCAGATAAGTTTTATAGCTATCGCCGCGCTACGCATAATGGCGATCCGGATTATGGGCGGCAAATCAGCGTGATTTGTTTGTGATTAATTAAACATCCACCAAATCACCCGCAAAGGCTGAGTTTTCCTGAATAAACTGGAAGCGATGCTCCGGCTTTTTGCCCATTAGCCTTTCAACCAAATCTGCCGCTTCTTCGGCATCTTCAATCTTGACCTTGAGGAGCTTGCGTTTTTTCGGGTGCATGGTGGTTTCTTTGAGCTGCGCTGCCGTCATTTCACCCAAACCTTTAAAGCGCCCTACTTCGACTTTGCCTCTGGATTCGGCAACGATTCTATCTTTTTCGGCATCATCTTGCGCATACACGGTTTGTTTTCCGACAGTAATGCGGTAAAGCGGCGGTTGCGCTAGATATAGATGCCCATCGCGGATAAGGTCAGGCATTTGACGGAAGAAGAATGTCATCAAAAGTGAAGCGATATGTGCGCCATCAACATCAGCATCGGTCATAATCACGATTTTTTCATAACGCAAATCGGCACTTAGGTATTTTGTGCCCGTGCCGCAACCAAGCGCGATTTCCAAATCATGCAATTCCTGATTTGCCTTGATTTTATCTGCCGTTGCCGAAGCGACATTGAGGATTTTTCCGCGTAATGGCAGAATCGCCTGATTTTCACGATTTCTTGCCTGCTTGGCAGAGCCGCCCGCAGAATCTCCCTCAACAATGAATAATTCTGAACCGGCGCGCGCATCGGCAGAGCAATCCGCCAACTTGCCGGGTAAGCGCAGTTTTTGCACCGGAGTTTTGCGCGAAACATTTTTGTCCTGTTTTTTGCTCAAACGCTCATCCAAACGCTCAAGGAAATGCTCTAGCAATCTATCGGCAGTTTCACGATTTCCACCCAGCCAATGCTCAAAATGGTCTTTAACCGCAGTTTCCACCATTTTGGCAGTTCCCGAAGTGACCAATTTTTCCTTAGTTTGCCCTTGGAATTGCGGGTCTTTGATGAAAACGGAAAGCACAACCGAGGCATCGCCCAATATATCTTCTGCGGTTAATTTTTCGGCTTTTTTGTTATTGACCATCTCGGCATAAGCCTTAACAGCCTTGGTGAATGCGGTTTTGAACCCTGTTTCATGCGTGCCGCCAAGCGGGGTTGCAATCGTATTGCAATATGAATGCAAGAAGCCATTTTCGTCACGCGGCCATGCAACCGCCCATTCTGCCTTGCCGTTATTGCCGCTAAACGGTACTTCGCCGAAGAATATGCCGCCGACAGTTTCGCGCTCGCCAAGCTCTTCTTTGAGGAAGCTCTGCAATCCGTCTTCAAAATGGATGTTTTCCTGATGCGGAACGGCTTGCTCCGGCTTGATGATTTCCGGCGAGCAGCTCCAGCGGATTTCGACGCCGCGATAAAGATAGGCTTTTGAGCGCACGAATTGGTATAGGCGATGGGCGCGGAAGCTGGCTTTTTCACCAAAAATCTGCGCATCGGGGTGGAATGTAATTGAAGTCCCACGGCGATTATTCGTTTCCCCCACAAGCTGCAATTCTTCCTGCGGAATGCCGCGAGAAAAGCTCTGAGTGTATAGTTTTTTACCACGCGCTACTTCCACCTTCATCCAGTCGGAAAGTGCGTTGACCACGGAAATCCCTACCCCATGCAAGCCACCGGAGGTTTCGTAAGCCTTGTTGCTGAATTTTCCACCGGAATGCAGGGTCGTCATAATCACTTCCAGTGCGGATTTTTTTGGGAATTTTGGATGCGGATCAATCGGAATTCCGCGCCCATTATCCTTGATAGTGACGGTATTATCTGCCTCAAGATGCACCTCAATACGGCTCGCATGCCCTGCCACCGCCTCATCCATACAATTATCGAAAACTTCGGTAACGAGGTGATGCATCGCGCCCTCATCGCTGCCACCAATATACATCCCCGGGCGTTTTCGCACCGGCTCCAGCCCTTCCAGAACCTCAATATCCTCGGCGGTATATAGCTCTTTTTCTATCGGGGCGGGCTTTTGCCCCTTGTTTTCTGATGAAAATAAATCACTCATACCAGATTGTCTAACGCCTGCTATGCAATTTGACAAGTTTTGTTTAAGTTTTGCCGTGAAATTGCGAATTTTTGCTTCGGAAAGCGTTGCAATGGTTTGTTGAATACCGCCAATAACGCGTCATTCCCTGAATTGCGGAGTAATTCTAGGGGAATCTCTAATAGATCGCCCTAGAATGCTGGCGCATTCAGGCGATGACAGGTTGGGTGAAGGATTGACACTTGTTAATTAACCAAATCAATGCACGGTTTTGATGCTGTTTGCGGTTCTTTCTTTTAGGTCATTGAAATATTTATACATAAATCCGGTCAATATCACCAATGATGAGCGAATGCGCTGCTCACTTCCGCAGGTCACGCAGTCCATATCGAGCTTGGGGAATACCCAATCAATAAATTTCTCCGGATTATTTTTAACTTCTCCTAAATCATAATAGCCAATGATTTTGATATTCGGGAAGTTCTTATCGACATATAATTTTACGCCGGAAATTATTTTTTTATACTCTTTATCATAAAAATAGGCGAACCAGAGCTTGCTTTTTTTCTCTTTGTAATAGCCAATCTCATAATCGCGGAAAGATGCATATTTGAAGTTATACTTGGCAAAGCGCTTTATCCACTCATATTCATCTTCAGCGTCATCGCCATATGATGCCCCATGATAGCCGCGTTTTTTACGCAAATCTTCCTGTTCTTTTTGGTGCGCATCAATAAAAAAATCCAAGTTATACATGCTTTGATTCTTTGCTTTTTCCTTCCTAAATTCTTCTCGTGCAAGAAGCTCGGTATAATCAATCATTTCTCCACCCTTTTTGCTATATCTTCACAATAAGCTTTGGCTCAACCCCTCGATGAACCGATTGTTTTATATGTAAAAATAAATATTTCGAGAAATGCTTAACTATAATTAATTATAGCATAATTTTACTAAAATGCCCAATATTATCGGCAGCATTTTAATGAAGCTTTTGTGACAGAATTATTTGTGATAAGGGTGGTTGTTGAGGATGCTCCATGCGCGATAAATTTGTTCAACCAGCATGATTCTCGCCAGCTTGTGCGGCCATGTGAGTTTACCGAAGGAAATCAGCAAATCGGCATTTTTACGCAGCTCGTCGGAATGTCCTTCTGCCCCGCCTATCAGAATGCAAATATCCCTGCCCTGCTCGGTGACTTTGCCAAATTCGCGGGCAAGTTCGGGGCTGGAAAGGTTTTTGCCGCGCTCATCAAGGGCAATCACGAAATCCTTGCTATTGATATCTTTGATTTCAGTTTTGAACTCTTTAATCTCAATTTTCCAGTCAGGGATTCGCTTCAGATATTCCGCCTGCAAAGCCAGCAGCTCTTTCTCCTTAATTTTTCCGATTGCATATATCTTAATTTTCATTTTTTAATCTCTTCTGCCATCTAAGTATAAAAAATCTGTCATTCCAGCTCTATGCTGGAATCTAGGGTTATAAGCCCGTGGGGTCTTAATTGCTTCACAAACTCTGGATCCCGTCATGCGACGGGATGACAACATAAACCGTCCAATCAGCCAAAATATGCTTTGAGGGTGCGCAAGTAAATATCCTGTAATGCTTGGATTTCATGCAATAACACGCGCTCATCAACCTGATGCGCGGTTTTGTTGATTAAGCCAAACTCCACAACTTCGGTATAATCAGCGATAAAGCGCGCATCCGAAGTGCCACCCGTGGTGGAAAGCACCGGAGTTATTCCCGTTACTTCCGCAACGGCTTTCGCCATAATCTCGCTTAATTCCCCCGGTTTTGTCAGGAATGATTCACCCGAAACGTGGAATTCCACCTCGCCACCATTGGCGATAATCACGGATTTTGCCCATTCCTTCAAACTTGCGGAGGAATGTTGATTATTAAAGCGAATATTGAAGACTGCCCGCGCTTCTGCCGGAATGACATTAGTTGCCTTATTGCCAACATCCACAGTCACGATTTCAAGATTGCTTGGGTCAAAATGCTCTGTGCCGTTATCCAGCACTTTATTTTGCAATTCATGCAATATATTCACCAGCTTCGTCACCGGATTATCGGCATTATGTGGATATGCGACATGACCCTGCACCCCGCGCACTGTGATTATGCCATTCATACTGCCGCGCCGTCCGATTTTTATCATCTCGCCGAGCTTTTCGGGATTTGTTGGCTCGCCGACAATGCAGGCATCAATTTTTTCGCCACGTTCAGCTAAAGCTTCCAGCACTTTTTTTGTACCGTTTATTCCCGGCCCTTCTTCATCAGCCGTAATCAATAATGATATTGAGCCGGTTTTGGGTTGATATTCACTAATTGCTGCAACAAAGGCACAAATAGCAGATTTCATATCCACCGCGCCGCGCCCATATAAATAGCCGTCTTTTTCAGTTGCCTCAAATGGCGGGAATGTCCATTTGGATTCATCGCCCACAGGAACAACGTCCGTATGTCCGGCAAAGCAGAAATTGCGCCCGCCGCCATCAAGTTTGGCATAGAGATTATCCACTTCGGCAAATTTCATGCGTTCACATTTGAAGCCGCGCGGCTCAAGCGCATCCTGCAAAAGCTGCAATGCGCCGCCCTCCTCCGGTGTAACCGAGGGGCAATTAATCAGATTCTTGGTTAGATTTATTACGTCCATTTCGCATCACTATAACGCCTAATATCAGCAATAGCAACGGCGTTAGCCACAAGAGATAGGTTGCAGGTGCAATTGGCGGGGTTTGTAGGATTTGTTGACCATAGCTTTTTGTCAGAAATGCCAGCACCTCATCTTTGCTTTCGCCGACCATTAATCTTTCGCGCACTTCGCGGCGTAAATCACGGGAGAAGTCAGCTTCGGATTCTGCCAGAGATTCCCCTGCGCATACTAAGCAGCGAATTTCGTGAAAAACTTCCTGCGCAGTTTCTTCGAGATGCTCATCACGCAATTTCTGCTCATACTCAAATGCAGCAGCGTTGAGTGCGAAAAGAAACAAACAAATGCTAAAAATCTTTTTTATTAAGCTCATCTAAAATCGGCTTTATTTTTTTTGTTACGATATCTTCGGTTAAAATCCCGCGATGGTGAAAGTATATTTTGCCGTCTTTGCCAATTACAAAGGTTTCCGGCATTCCTGTTACACCCATTAAAAACGCAAGCTTCCGCCTTGGGTCAATTCCGGTTTTGATGAAGGCATTGCCGTTATGCAGCAAATATTCCTTTGCCGCATCAATTTTATCACCGCTATTGATGGAATATATGGGGAAGCCCTCCTCCTTCATTTGCATGAGATATTCATGCTCGGCTTTGCAGGCAACGCACCATGATGCCCAGAAATTCAGGATTGTGTTATTTTTCAGCTCTTCCGAGGAAAGCGTGCCATTATTATATAGCAATATCGTTTCAAACTCGGCAACATCCTTGCCAATCATTGTTGGGTAATAATTCGGGTTGTCCTCAAGGTCGGTGACGAATACCAGAATCCAAGCCAGCAGTAGGAATATTAATGCAGGAATAAAGTTTTTGAATTTCATAGGCGGATTTAACAGCTTTTCAGCTTTGCTGTCAAAGTTTCAATTGAATTCATGAAGCCTAAATCTTCGCGTTGCAATTCATCAATCTTTTTGCAAGCATGCATGACCGTTGTGTGGTCTTTGCCGCCAAACATTTTGCCGATTTCCATCAAAGAGCTGGTCGTAAGCTTTTTGGCGAGATACATAGCAATTTGGCGTGGACGGGCAATTTGCTTAGCGCGTGAAGATGAAACCATATCAGAAAGATTAATGTTAAATTCTGCGGCGACTTCTTTCTGGATTTCTTGAATTGAGATATCTTTTGTTTTCACTTTCAGTAAATCAGCAATCCAGTTTTTTGCACTATCAATATCAATCTGGCGGCTTACCAATGAAGTGCGGGCGGTAATGCGGTTTAATGCGCCTTCAAGCTCACGTACATTGCTGGTGATTTTTTCTGCCATGAACTCCAGAATTTCATCAGAAATCTGCGCTTCATGCTCGGCAGTTTTTGATTTTAGGATTTGTAGGCGTAAATTATAATCAGTTTTTTCAATATCCATCACCAAGCCGGAAGCTAGGCGTGAGCGCATTCTTTCTTCTAATTCGGTGAATTCGGAAGGAGCGCGGTCACAGGAAATCACAAGCTGTTTGCCGCTATCAACTAAGGCGTTGAATGTGTGGAAAAATTCTTGCTGAGTGGATTCCTTGCCGCAAATGAATTGGAAGTCATCAATCATCAAAATGTCGGCAGAGCGTAATTCTTCCTTGAATTCCAAGATTTTTTTATCGCGCAAAGAGCGAATAAAGCAATGCAGAAATTTCTCGGCAGAAAGATATAGAACTTTGCGCCCTGTGTTGTTATCCAGATTATAATTTGCAATTGCATGGAGCAAATGAGTTTTGCCCAAGCCCACGCCTGCATGTAGGAATAATGGATTGAAGCCAGCATCTCCGCCCTTCTCTGCCACTTTTTTTGCCGCAGCAAAGGCGATGTCATTTGATGAGGCGGTGATGAAATTATCAAACCGATAGCGTTTATCTATGCGCGATGAGATAGCTTCATTGTAATTATCAATATTTATTACTTTTGTTTCAGGGGCAACTTCAACTGCTTCCGAAGCGGGTGGCGTTTGCTCGTTTAAACCTCCGATTGAAATGCTGATGGTGCGAATTTCTACCGGAGATAGAGCGCGGATTTTTGGATAAAAATGGGTTTCAACCCAATCAGCAATAAATTTGGTTGGTGCAGAGAGCTGCAATTCGTGATTTTCTAAGCTAACCAGTTTCAGTGGATTTATCCAGCTATTATATGTCGCATTGCCGATACGCTTTTTTAATTCCGTGCAAATTTGCTGCCAGACATCAACATTATCTAAATTCTTTTGGGCTAGCTGGTTCATGCGCATTCCTTCCATGGTAAGTTTTCGCTTTTCCAGCAAGTATCAACGCCGTTTCCATCAAATCCGCCAGCTACATTATGGCAATTTGTATAGCCGAGCTGAGCAATCGTTGAGGCTGCCTGCGCAGAACGTCCGCCCGCTTTGCAGATAAAAAGCAGCTTTGTATCTAGTGGTAATTCTAATGCAGTGAATTTTTGCAAAAACTCAGGATTGTGGCGATAATCCGGAGCGAGCGCCCAAGGAAGGAGGATTGCTTGTTTATTAAGCGATGCCAAATCCGGCACGCCAATGCCATTCCATTCTTCCTGAGTTCTTACGTCAATCAATACTGAATCATGGTTGTTTGACAACAAATTCCATGCCTCAGCAAGTGACAAATCACCGCTATAGCTCATTCCCATATTATCCCAGTATATTCTTATAGTTAGGCGTTAAAACCTATAGAAACAGCCAAATTTCTTTTCCCAGTAGTTCGGCTGAAGGATTTTCAATAAACGTAAATTCGGCGATTATTACAAGAGGTTTTTTTTAAAAAAACGCACTTTTTTATCTTGACATCCTTAGAGCCAAGAGGAGCAAAATTATCACCAATAAACACTAAAATTATACATCAAAATTGATAGTTTCGCCTTTATTTTCGAGGTGATTTTTCATAAACCGTGAAAAATCATTTGCTTAAGAGATTGCGAGAGGGATTTGAGCGGGTAACTGCAATCTAGGCTTGCGTAAAAACCACAATTACTGTCATTTTCCGATAAAAATGCGGTTTTTCTTGACATTCTAACAATAATTATAGATTTTTTATGCAGAGTTTTATATTAAGTAGGCATTATTTTTCGTGAGGCGCTTGCCTTGCACAATTAATTAATAACACAAACAACGAGGATAAAAATGAAAATTAAAAGTAAATTAGCACTATGCGCAGCTGTGGTTGCAATCTCTGCACCGGTATTGGCATCGGCTCATCAAACAGAGCGCTCTATCGTGCTTGACGCACGCGGAAATGCGGTTCTGGACTTTCGTGGCGCTTGCGTAACTCACGATTACCCAGAGCAATCAGGTGATGTATGTAAAGGTCAACTTGCAAATATCGGCGTTCCTAACGTTGTGTATTTCGATTTGGATAAATCAACTCTTAACGCGCGTGGCAAACAAGTTATTGACGAAGTAGCTGCCGGACTTAGCGAGCTTAACGGCTATAGCGTTAATTTGTCAGGTCATGCTGATACATTGGCTTCACAATCATATAACCAAGCTCTTTCTGAGCGTCGTGCTGCAAACGTGAAAAATGCGCTTATTGCTCGCGGTGTTCCAGCAAGCTCAATTTCAACATCCGGATTTGGTGAAAGCCAAAATGCCGTGCCTACAGGTGACGAAGTTCCTGAAGCACTTAACCGTCGTGTAGAAATTGAAGTTCTTAGATAAGAAGCTTTAATTGCACTAGATTTAAAAGCCGTCGGGTTTTCTCGGCGGCTTTTTTTATTGCTGGCTTTGGACGTAATTTATGACGCATGATGATTTAATAATATTGGGGCTGGGAACGAATCTCGGCAATAGAGAGGCTAATTTGCAAAAAGCTATATCCCTTATTGGGAATAGCCTGCTCAACAACATCCGCCAATCCAAAATATACGAAACCACCGCCCTGCTGCCAGCAAATGCCCCGCCGGAATGGGATATTGATTATCTGAATATGGCAATTAGCGGGCATCTGGCGCAGGAAATTTCGCCGCAGCAATTCCTAAACGCCATAAAGGAAATCGAGGTTGAAATGGGACGCAATTTGGCTGCTGAGCGCTGGTCGCCGAGAATTATTGATATTGATATTCTCGTTTGGGGCGAATTGCAGATTGACGAGCCGAATTTGCAAATCCCGCATAAGGAATTGCTCACCCGCCCGTTTGCCATCCTGCCATTGCGCGAGCTTGCGCCGGATTGGGAATGGCTGAATAATTAAATATTGACATAAATTAATCGGCTTTTACTGCAGTATCGGCAGCTAGCTGTGGTCACTATAGGAGCCGCGCGCGGGATTATGCAGTGCAGGTGATGGGAACTAAGGTAGAGTTAAGCCATTTAGCTGCCGAGAAAGAAAGGCGGGAAGCTCCACTTAGTGAGGAAGCTTCTGTAGTTATAGGCTAATTCCTGCAAAACCCCTTCCCTCATGCGCAAAAAACTGCATTATGGGATTTATGGAAATTTTTGGCATTTTGAATATAACGCCCGACTCATTCTCCGATGGCGGCGAGAATTCCCAAATTGATAATGCGCTGGAAAATGCCGAAAAAATGCTGGCTGATGGCGCATTTGTAATTGATATTGGCGCGGAATCCACGCGCCCCGATGCAACTCCCCTCACCTACAGCCAAGAATGGGCAAGGCTTGAGCCGGTATTGGAGAAAATAAACCAAGCCTGCATAATCTCTATTGATACGCGCAACCCTGAAACCGCAGAAAACGCGCTAAATTACCCACAGGTGAAGTATATTA
>PCXJ01000061.1 GCA_002787615.1 Alphaproteobacteria bacterium CG11_big_fil_rev_8_21_14_0_20_44_7 | reverse complement strand
GGCCCGCGCTGCGGTTTGGGTGAGCTTAGCCTGCCTGAAAATGAACCGGGAAGCTCGATTATGCCGGGTAAGGTCAACCCGACGCAATGTGAAGCATTGACGATGGTTTGCGCGCAAGTTATGGGAAATCATATGGCGGTAACAATTGCAGGAAGTAACGGTCATTTTGAGCTTAATGTTTTCAAACCGGTGATGATTTATAATCTGCTGCAATCAATCAGATTGCTTGCTGACGGGATGAATTCCTTCCGCGAAAATTGCCTTGATGGGATTGTTGCAAATGTTGAGCGTATCGAGAAATTGCGCGATGAAAGCCTGATGCTGGTAACGGCTTTAAACCCGCACATCGGTTATGATAATGCGGCAAAAATCGCCAAGAAAGCGCATAAAGAGGGAAGCTCGCTGAAAGAAGCCGGAATTGCCCTAGGGTTGCTGACTGAGGAGCAATTTGCCGAATGGGTGCGCCCCGAAAAAATGATTGGCCCGCGCGATTAGGCTAGCCCTTGATGTAATCCAGAATTCCCTGCTCGGTTTCTCCTGAGGATTTGCACTCAACACGCGCTGTGCGGCGGCCAAGCGGATCCCAAACTGTGCTGTCTGAATAATTTAGATTCACACTAACGCGGCTGGATTTGTTGCCGCCTTTCTCGACAAAAATATTATATTGTTCCATCCCATATGCGCTACTGATTTTTTCACGCCCCATATGCCCGCAATCGGCGGATTCATTCTCAAAGAAATCTCTTTCGCCATAAATTATACCATTTTCTTTATCAGCAGTTTTAATGATGATTTTATTATCCTTGAAGTAGGAAATCGCCTTTTCCCATGTCTTTGCATAAGGTAACTGCACCTGTTCAGAATAAATATTTGCTGATTGCTCGGTGCTATTTTCCGGCTTTGAGTAACAGGAAGTTACAAATAATAATGCTATAATAATGATGGTGTTTTTCATGCTACCTCTTTTAAAAATGCGGCTTTGATAAGTTTCCTTGTATATTCATGCTGCGGATTATTGAATATTTTTTCGGTTTCTGCAAACTCGATTATTTCACCATTTTTCATTACTGCAATATCATGGGCAATTGCGCGCATCACTCGTAAATCATGGCTAATGAAAATATATGAAATTTTATGCTTCTTCTGCAAATCTTTGAGCAGGTCAATAATTTGTGATTGTACCGATAAATCCAGTGCAGAAGTGGGCTCATCTAGCAATATAAATTTTGGTTTGAGGGCAAGAGCGCGTGCAATCCCAATGCGTTGGCGTTGACCGCCGGAAAATTCATGCGGATAGCGGTCTGCCATATCTGAGCTTAGCCCCACCTCGGCGAGAATCTCCGCCATATCTGCTTTCATATTATGGGCGCGTAACCCCTCTTCGATAATCTGCCGAATAGTCATGCGCGGATTGAGGCTTGCATAAGGATCTTGGAAAACTACCTGCATTTTCTTGCGCATTTCCCGCAGGCGCGCCGGACTGAATTCGTCTATTCTTGTGCCCATAAAGCCGATTTGTCCGGTGGTTTTTACCAAACGCAACAAGCCCATTCCCAGTGTGGTTTTGCCTGAACCGCTACCTCCTGCAATGCCGATGGTCTTACCCTCGGAAACACTGATGCTTATGTTCTTTACTGCATCAACTGCGCCAATCTGCCCGCCGAAAAACCCACCTTTAATCGGAAATGAAACGCTCATCTTTTCCGCGCGGATTACCACCGGAGGGGATTTTGTGGCAGCTACCGCACGACCTTTTGGCTTTGATGAAAGCAGATGTTGTGTATATTTATGCTGTGGGTTTTTGAAGATTTGTGAGGTAATTCCATTCTCAACAATTTCGCCGTCTTTCATAACATAAATGCTATCAGACAGCTTTTCCACAATCGTCAAATCATGGGTGATTAGCAGAATCGACATCCCCAATTCTTTCTGGATTTTCTTGAGCAATTTGAGGATTTTTGCTGCCACAATCACATCCACTGCGGTTGTTGGTTCGTCAGCGATTAGTAAATCAGGATTATTTGCAATTGCCATAGCAATCATCACGCGTTGGCGCTGCCCACCGGAAAGCTCATGCGGATATGCTTTTAGGCGATTTTTTAGCTCGTCCAGCTCCACCTGTTCCAGCAATTCCCGTATGCGCAGTTTCACCGCTTTTTTTGACATCCTCTGATGGATATTGATGGATTCGGCTATTTGTTTGCCAATCGTGTGTAGCGGATTAAGTGATGTCATTGGTTCCTGAAAAACCATTCCGACATGATTCCCACGGAAATTCTGCAATCTTTTTTGCTTGGCATCGAGTAATTCCATGCCATCAAATTTGATGCTGCCTTGTTGCTTAGCATTGCTTACTAATTGCAGAATTGAAAGTGCGGTGACGGATTTTCCTGAGCCGCTTTCTCCGACCAGCGCTACCATTTCACCTTTGTTGATATCAAGTGAGGCATTTCTTACCGCCTCAGTATGTCCGAAATTGACTGATAGATTTTTGATTGAAAGTAAACTCATAGCCTGACCTTCCTTGGGTCAAAAGCATCGCGCAATGCTTCTCCGATAAATATTAACAGGCTCAGCATAAAAGCGAGCATTACAAATGCCGTTATACCAAGCCATGGCGCATCAAGATTATTTTTTCCCTGCAAGGCTAATTCACCGAGCGAAGGATAACTTGAAGGCAGTCCGAAGCCAAGGAAATCTAGTTCGGCGAGAACAGTTACTGCGCCAGTTAGGATGAATGGCAAAAATGTGAAAGTGGAAACCAAAGCATTTGGCAGAATATGCCGAAAAACTATGATATGCTCACGAACACCAAGCGCCCTTGCCGCCTTTACAAAATCAAAATTACGCGCCCGCAAGAATTCTGCGCGTACTAAATCCACCAGCTTCATCCAGCTAAAAAGCAGCATAATGAAGAAGAGCCAAAAGATAGTCGGGTCAACAATACTAGCGAGAATTATCAAGATAAAAAGCAAGGGCATTGACGACCAGATTTCCATAAAACGCTGCATAAATAAATCAATTTTACCGCCGAAATAGCCCTGAACCGAACCGGCAATAATCCCGATTATCGAGCTGGCGATGGTTAGCGCAAGACCGAATAAAACCGAAAGCCGGAAACCATAAATCAGCCTCGCCGCAACATCGCGCCCCATGTCATCTGTGCCCAGAATATGGTCTCCCGAGGGGGCAGCCAATACTTTTGTACCGAGGCTGAATTGGTGAGCATATTCAATCGGTGGCATAATATAAAAACCCTTAGCCGTGATTAAATCCCGTACTGCCGAGTCTTTATAATCTGCTTCTGTTTCAAAAATCCCGCCAAATTCAGTTTCTGCAATAGTTTGTATAACGGGGAAATAATGTTTGCCGTCATATTGAACATATATTGGTTTGTCATTGGCGATAAATTCTGCAAAAAGACTCAAAAAAAGCAGAATGCCGAAAATCCACAAACTCCATAGCCCGCGTTTATTCGCCTTAAAATTATCAATCCGTTTTTTTGTTAGCGGTGTCATTTTCTTTTTTATCTCTTGTCAAAATCAATTCTTGGATCAACCATTATATATGCAATATCGCGGATTATGGTTAATATCAGCCCGAATAGAGTGAATATATATAATGTGCCGAAAAATACCGGATAATCACGATTTACAACGGCTTCATAACTCAGCAAGCCAAGCCCATCGAGCGAAAATATTACCTCGATAAGCAACGAGCCAGTGAACAACATGCCGAGAAGCATTACCGGAAATCCGGCGATAACAATTAGCATCGCATTCCGGAAAACATGGCGATAAAGAACTTTCCTTTCGCTCAAACCCTTAGAACGTGCAGTCAACACATATTGTTTATTAATCTCATCCAGAAACGAATTTTTAGTGAGCATAGTAAGCGCGGCAAACCCACCGATAGACATCGCAGTTACCGGTAAAACCATATGCCACAAATAATCTTTGATTTGCTCGGTGGGTGGCAATTCGTGCCAATTATCCGAGACTAATCCGCGCAAGGGGAAAATATCCCAATATGTTCCTCCGGCAAAAAGGATGACTAAGAATATGGCGAATAAGAATGAGGGGATTGCATAGCCGATGACGATGACAAAGCTCGACCAAACATCAAAATACGAGCCGTCTTTCATCGCTTTTCTGATTCCGAGCGGGATAGAGATTAGATAAATCAGCAATGTGCTCCAAATTCCCAGAGATATGGAAACCGGCATTTTTTCAATTACCAAATCAATAACACTCTTATCCTGATAAAAGCTCGAGCCGAAATCAAACCTTGCATATTTGCCTATCATTTCGGTGAATCTTTCTAGCGGCGGCTTGTCGAAACCATATTGTTTTTTAATTTGCTCAATCAGCTCAGGCTCTAAACCTTGCCTGCCGCGATAATCTCCTCCGCCTGCATGTGCAATTTCACCGCTACCTCCGGCAAACCGTGCGGTGGCAGAAGCACCGTGTCCGCTTTCCAACTGCATCATTAATTGCTCAACAGGGCCGCCGGGAGCAACTTGCACAATTGCAAAATTCAGCACCATAATGCCCAATAATGTCGGAATAATCAGCAGTAGGCGTTTTATGATATAGGCTTTCATTGGGGATAATTCGTAATCCCTAATTTGCATCACGTAAAGCGGAAATTTCGGCTATTATGTTTTAGCTTGCTTCCGCATCCGAAGTTGCACTTACTGCTTTTGTTCCAGCTTTCTTTTGTGCTTTTTCTACAGCCGCATTCAGCGCGGATTGTGTGCAAAGACCAATCAAAACCGGATCGCGCGGATTAAGATTGTTGGTATTCCAATGCGAGCGCTCACGAATTGAGGTGATGGTATTTTTTGTAGTACCTACAAGTTTAACAATTTGCGGGTCGCTCAGTTCAGGATGGTGCTTAAGCAGCCATGAAATTGCGTCAGGCTTATCTTGTCTGCGGGCAACGGGCGTATATCTCGCGCCTTTTCTTTTGTTGCTTGCCATATATTCAGCAGCTTCTTTGCTAAGTTTCAATTTTGCTTCATGGTCTTTTTCACATCTTTCAACTTCTTCGCGGGTGATTTGGCCAGATTTAATCGGGTTATCGGCAATAA
>PCXJ01000050.1:5419-8124 GCA_002787615.1 Alphaproteobacteria bacterium CG11_big_fil_rev_8_21_14_0_20_44_7 | reverse complement strand
TGATAAATTCGCTAAAGCTGCTTCTAAAACTGATTGTTGCCGGTATCGCGCTCAGCTATGTGCTGATGAACTCCGATATTGAGCAGATTAGGGGGCATATTCTCGGCGGCGATATGCTGAGCTTGATAGCGGCATATATCACCTTCAATATCGTGATAATCCTAAATGGCTGGCGGCTGAACATTTATCTGGCTGATTGCGGCAAGGAGATTTCGTTAAAATATGCGGTGATGATTTCTTATACCGGAGCATTTTTTAATTTATTCCTGCCCGGTGGTGTTGGTGGTGACGGCTATATCGCCTATTACCTCAATCGCAAGCGTGACTTGAAAATCATTCAAGCCATACGGATTATGCTTTCCTCCCGCCTGAACGGCTTATTCGCACTGGGAATGTTGCTTTCTGTGCTGGTGTTCTTTAGCGATTTTATGAGTCTTATTCCGTATGCGGAATATATTTTCGGCGCATTCTTATTTCTACAATTTCCACTATATTTCATAATGTCGCGGCTTGTGTTCCGTGAAAAATTGCCGCTTTTGCTGCGCGTTTCCGTGCCGTCATTTATTACTCAGACATTGGCGATTATTTCAGCATTGCTGATTTTCCATTCATTAGGGATTGAGGATAATATCATAAATTATATATGCTTGTTCAATTTGGGGATAATAGTTTCAATAATCCCAATATCTCCCGGCGGAATTGGTCTGCGCGAGTTTGTATTTTTTAAAGGCTCGGAATTGCTGGGATTAAATCCGGAAGTTGGTGTTGCAATATCGCTAGTGTTTTTTGCGATATATTCACTAACATCGCTCACGGGGGTTGCAGCTTATTTGCGTTTGGGTAAAATGAAGCCTGAAATTGAGAAAAACTAGAAGCGGAGGCAATATGGTAGCGTTACAAACACCAATGGCAGAAAAAGGCTGGCGGCCATCGGATTTTGAATTGGAAGGTGTCGACGGCAAAACTTACGATCTTAACTCAGTTAAGGGCGCAAATGGGCTGGTGATTATGTTCATCTGTAACCATTGCCCATATGTGAAGGCGATTTTGGATAAGATAATCCGCGATATGAAGGAATTGCAGAGCTATGGCGTGAATGCAATTGCGATTATGTCGAATGATGTTGAAAACTATCCTGATGATTCATTTGAAAATATGAAGAAGCTAGCGGCTGAAAAAAAATTCCCATTTCCCTATGTTCTTGACCGCAACCAGCAGGTAGCAAAAGATTATGGCGCAGTTTGCACACCGGATTTTTTTGGTTTTGACGGTAATTTAGCCCTGCAATATCGTGGTCGGCTTGATGATTCCGGTATGCAGAGTAAGGAAGATGGCGTGCGTGATCTGTTTGAAGCAATGCGCGAAGTAGCCGAAACCGGCAAATGCACACAGCCGCAATATAGCTCAATCGGTTGCAGCATCAAATGGGCTGAATAGGGGTTGGGCGTAATAAAATGAAAAAAATGCCACCACGCCGCCAGAGATTGTATTTTATCATATTCTCGATGATTCTAGTTGCAGTTGCGCTGAGCATTATCCTTTATGCTTTTGACGAACATATAGAATATTTCAAAACGCCAACAGATTTAAAAATTGCGAATTATGAAGGTAAAAAAATCCGCTTGGGCGGGTTGGTGAAAGAAGGCAGCTTCCACAAAGTTTCGGAGGATTGCATTTGCTACTCATTTATTGTGACAGACCTAGAAAGCGATGTTGAGGTTCAGTATAACAAAACCTTGCCGGGACTTTTCCGTGAGGGGCAAGGGGTGATTGCTACGGGTAAAATCTCTGCAAGCGGTGTGTTTGAGGCCTCGCAGGTTTTGGCCAAGCATGATGAAAATTATATGCCGCCCGAAGTTTATGAAGCGTTGAAGGCAAACGGGTATAAGAAATGATGGCAGAAATCGGTGATTTTTTCTTGCTGATAGCGCTGTTTCTCGCGTTGGGCTTGAGTGGTGCTTTTTTGGTAAAGCCACATTGGGGCAGAGCGCTTTCAGTAACATTGTTCGTTTGCCTAAGCTGTGCATTTGCATCTTTATTGGTCAGCTTTGCAATTTCGGATTTTTCGCTAAAACTAGTTTTTGAGAACTCCAGCACAATCAAGCCATTTATCTATAAAATCACCGGAGCGTGGGGCAACCATGAAGGCTCTATGCTGCTTTTGCTGTGGATAATGGCGCTCTATAATTTTGTGTATAGTATGACACGCTTCAGCCCTTTGGCCTTATCGGTGCATGCTGCCATAGTGAGTTTGTTCCTGTTATTCATATATTTTACCTCTAATCCATTTGAGTTACTTCCCGTCCGTCCGCAGGAAGGCGCGGGGCTAAACCCGTTATTGCAAGATATTGGATTAGCCATGCACCCGCCGATGCTATATATGGGCTATATCGGCTTTTCATTGGTGTTTTCACTAGCAATTTCAGTATTATTCAACCCTGCCAAAGGTAGTATTGAATATTTAATTCGTGACATCCGCAAATGGACAATTTTCGCTTGGAGCTTTTTGACGGTAGGCATTGGTTTGGGGAGCTGGTGGGCATATCGTGAACTCGGTTGGGGCGGCTTTTGGTTCTGGGATCCGGTGGAGAATTCCTCACTCATGCCGTGGCTAACCGGAACGGCTTTGCTGCATTCCGTTATGGTTGCGGAAAAGCGGCTGATACTCAAAAAATGGACGGTATTACTGGCAATAATCACTTTCA
>PCXJ01000050.1:0-5382 GCA_002787615.1 Alphaproteobacteria bacterium CG11_big_fil_rev_8_21_14_0_20_44_7 | reverse complement strand
GCGTTCCGGCATATTAACCAGCGTCCATGCCTTTGCGAGTGATCCGACAAGGGGTGTGATAATGCTGGCAATGTTGGCACTTATTTCCGGCAGTGCGCTGTTGGCATTTGGCTTGCGGGCACATACTCTGAGCAGCAGTGGGAAATATAGCAGCTTCTCGCGGGAAGGGATGATTTTGTATAATAACCTGATATTGAGCGTGGTAACGGGAACAATATTAATCGGTACTTTATACCCGCTATTGCTGGATTTGTTTTTTGATAAAAAAATCTCAGTGGGTGCGCCTTTTTATAATATGACAATCATACCTTTTATCATCATATTGGTGGTTCTGGCAGCTTTGGGTTCAAGATCGGTATGGACGGAGATTGACCTCAAAACTCTTGTGAAAAAGACATATAAATCGCTGCTGGTTAGCTTGTTGATTTCTACCCTGCTCATAACTTTTGTTTCTGCTGGGGTGAAGGAATCTCTTGTCATAGTTTCGGCAAACTTTCTGATTATCTGTGTAATTACCGAATATCTAAGAAGATTTGACAGGAAGATATCCTTTTGTATGGTTATTGCCCATGCCGGATTTGCGATATTGATTTTGGGCGTGTGTTTTAGTGAAGCATTTGAGGAAAATGCCGAATTGTTGATATCCGAAGGCGAAAAAATCGAATTTGAGAATTTTAATATCTCGCTCAAGGAAATTGTTGAGGGTAGGGGCGAAAATTATGTTTATCGCCGAGCAATCTTTGAGCTGGGTAATGAAAAGACCGAGGAAAAGAAATATCTCGAACCCGAAAGCAGGATTTATCCGCAAGAGCAAAGTTCAACCACTGAGGCGGCGATTTATACCAGCCTATTATCAGATTTCTATATAGTTATAGGCGATATGAGTGATGGTAAGAAAATTGCCGTTAAGTTATATTTTAAGCCATTGATAAACTTCATTTGGCTCGGAGTTCTGCTGATGTTCATTGGTGGGATGCTGCGCTTTGTCCGACTCGGCAACAAGCCTGTGATAATAAATTGATTATTTCGCCATAATCCCGATAGCAGCAGGTGAAATCACAATTATAAACATGGTCGGCAAGATGAATAATATCATCGGTACGGTCATGATAGCGGGGAGCCTCGCTGCTTTTTGCTCAGCTCGAAGCATACGCTGGGTGCGAAATTCTTTCGACAAAACCCGAAGTGCCTGCGAAACCGGAGTACCGTATTTTTCGGTTTGGATAAGGATACTGGTTAATGCTCGGATTTCCGGCAAAGCTATCCTTTTACTCAGATTTTCTAGCGCTTTCCTTTTCTCAGGCAAAAATCCGATTTCAATCGAGGTGAGAGCAATTTCCTCTGCTAATATCGGATAAGCTTTGCCCAATTCCTTGCTCACCCTATCCAATGCGGCAGAAAGAGTCAGCCCTGCTTCGGTACATATCATCATCAAATCCAGCGCATCAGGCAGGCCTTTTTGCACTTCCTTATAGCGTTTGCTACGATTATTCACTGCCAGAATTTTTGGCATAGAAAAGCCGACATATACTGCGGCAAAAGGTATAAGAAGCTTTAGAAAGCCTTTGAATGTAAGATTTGAAGGGTCAATATCTACGAATATAAGTGAAAGTGCCATAAAGCCAAAAGCGCATACGAATTGTGCAAAAGTATATTTTATAATAGCATTTTTCGAGCTGTATCCGGCTGAAATCAGAAAATCGCTAATCTCACTAACCTTGTTTTCCTGCACGAGGTTGAGCTTGTTCACAATCTTCTGTATTAACTCGATATTTTCTTCTTCTTTTTTCGCCTTCGCCTTTTTTCTTTTGCTGGATTGATTATCCTTTTGCAATTCTGCGCGGCGCGATTGTAAATCTCTAATTCTTCTTTTTGTATTATTATAAGCGCTAAGATTTTTGCCGACCATATAGGTGACAATAAATAATAATAATGCCAACCCGCCGACTATCATCATTGTCGGGTCTGCTTCTTGATTCATTAAATTTTGTGCCTCTGGTGACATATATTTTCTAATTAATTATATTAAATTTCAAAATTACCCATTTTTCGCATAACGAACATTCCGAAGGTGAACATTGTCAGGGCAACTCCCAATGCAATATTGCCACCTGCGCTTTCGGCTAACGGGTCAAGATATCCGGGCGAAATAAACATTAATGCGGCTGAAACCAAGAATGGTAATGAGCCGACAATATATGACGACATGCGTGCTTCGGAGGAAATGGCTTTGATTTTCATTTTCATCATGGCACGGGCGCGAATGGTTTCAGACAAATTCTCCAAGATTTCCGCAAGATTACCTCCGGTTTCACGCTGCAAGGCGATTGATATCACGAAGAAATTAAATTCATTTAGGTCAATTTTTGCTGCTGCCTCAAACAATGATTCTTCAAATGGTTTGCCGAGGCGAGTGGCGTTACTAATGCTGCCAAAAATCGCCCTGACCGGTTCGTCAATTTCTTCGGCAATCACGCTGATAGATTCTGTAATGGGTAGACCGGAGCGCAAGCCTCGGACAATTAAATCAAGTGCATCGGGAAGCAAGAGCATGAATTTTTTCATGCGCTTGTCAATTTTTCGATTTAGCAGCATATTTGGCAAAAACCAGCCAAGGAACAGGGCGATTACCAGAGATGTGATATATCCCATTCCCATTGCGAATTTCAGCACCATGAGTGCTACGATAAAATAGACCACAACTTTAATTAAATAGCTCTGCACGCCGCTTTCCACTCCGGCCTTTTCCAGCTTTTCACGGATGCGGCTGATTGTCGGCATGGATTTTAGCGCAGCATTAAGCATGGAATCATTGTCAACCTTGCGCAAAGATTTAATCTTCTCTTCAATAGTTGTGTTATTTGAGTAATTAAGCAGGATTTTTTCGGCGCGCTTATGGATGATTTTTTCCGGAGAATTTGACATAAAAAAGCTTGCAGCGATGCCGCCGAGCAATAATATCCCGCCACCGATAATATATATTATTGTTGGGTCAGTAGCCTCTTCCATATATGCATATTATCAAGTTAAGGTTAATAAAGCGTAACTAAGCCATGATATTTAAAGATTATGTTCCGATTTGCGCGAAAATGTTCTATTAAGCCATATGCAATTTATTGATGAAGCAAAAGTATATGTGAAATCGGGCAAGGGCGGCGGTGGTTGCCTTTCATTCCGGCGTGAGAAATATATCGAATTCGGTGGCCCTGATGGCGGCGATGGCGGTAAGGGCGGTGATGTGATAGCGCGCGCAGTGGGTGGGTTGAACACACTCATAGATTATCGCTTCCAGCAGCATTTCAAGGCAATGTCGGGCGAGCCGGGAATGGGCAAAAATCGTACAGGCCAATCACGCGATGCGGTGATAATGCCGGTTCCGGTGGGTACGCAGATATTTCTGGAAGATAAGGAAACCTTGCTGGCAGATTTAACCGAAATCGGTGAAGAGGTTATGCTGGCGCGTGGGGGAATGGGCGGTAAGGGCAATGCGAATTTTAAAACTTCCACCAACCAAGCGCCGAGAAGGACAATCCCCGGTGAGCCTGCCGAAGAAAAAACCTTATATTTCCGCTTGAAATTGCTCTCAGATGTCGGTCTTGTCGGTCTTCCCAATGCAGGGAAATCAACTTTTCTATCATCAGTGACTCGCGCAAAGCCGAAAATAGCTGATTATCCATTCACAACCTTAGTCCCGCAATTAGGTGTGGTTTATGTGGATGAAACCGAATTTGTCGTGGCGGATTTGCCGGGGTTAATTGAAGGAGCGCATGAAGGTGTGGGGCTTGGTACAAGATTCCTAGGGCATGTCGAGCGCTGCCGAATTTTGCTGCATTTGGTTGACGTAACTGCCGAAGATGTGGCGGAGAATTATAGAATAATCAGAAATGAATTGAAGCAATATGGCGGCTTGGAAGAAAAGCCGGAATTGCTGGTTCTGAGCAAATGCGATACTTTGCAGGAAGATGAAATCGCTGAGAAAGTAAAGAAACTCAAAAAACTTGCAAAAAAAGAAGTTCACGCCATGTCAGCCGTAAGCAAAAATGGTGTGGAAGGTATTCTGCGGATGTTAAAAGAGGTGGTGAAAGAGGATGATAAATCAGATGAATGAGATTGTTGTAGTCGGCTCCGGTGCATGGGGCAGCGCACTTGCCGAAACCTTTGAAGCTGAGATAATCGCGGGCAGGGCTGAGGCTAAATGCGATTTGAGTAATAAAATTGTGGTAATTGCAGTGCAGGCGCAATCATTGCGGGAAGTTCTGCTCAAGCATAATTATGAAAATTCCATTATTGTTATATGTTCAAAAGGTGTGGAACAGGGGAGCTTGAAGCTTTTGAGCGAAGTGGCGGAAGAAATTCTGCCTGATAATAAAATTGCCATCCTTTCAGGGCCCAACTTTGCTGAAGAAATCCAAAAAGGATTGCCCGCCGCCTCAACAGTTTCTTGCAAGGATGAAGAAATTGGACGGGAATTGATTGAAAAGCTCGGCAAGCGCAATTTCCGCCTATATTACACAAAAGATATTATCGGCGTACAAATTGCCGGAGCTGTAAAGAATGTTTTGGCCATTGCCTGCGGGATTTGCGAAGGCAAGAAGCTGGGTAATAACGCCAAGGCGGCAATCATAACCCGTGGCGTGGCGGAGCTGGCGAGGCTGTGCAAAGCCAAGGGTGGCGACGATGTAACCTTGCTTAGCTTGGCAGGAATCGGCGACTTGCTGCTAACCTGCACCAGCACGCAATCACGCAATTTTAGCCTCGGTGTTGAAATTGCAAAAAGCGAGGATATTCAGGCGAGCATAAAGGAAAAAGGCGGCGTAAAAGAGGGTTATTATACCGCAAAAGCCGTAAATGAGCTGGCAAAAAGCTTGGATGTTGAAATGCCGATTTGTAAATCCGTATTTGATATATTATATAAAGATAAAACCGTAAATGATGTGATAAATGAACTTCTTCAAAGACCGCAAAAATAAGAAAAAGATTAGTAAAGAAAGGGCGTTTGACCTTGAGCAAAATACGCTCAAAGCCGGAAAAGGCTATTTGCAGGGAAATCTGATAGTCGCCACTACTTTGATTAAAGGCTCTTGTTTTGAGCGCTCGGTGATATTTATGGCAAGCCACGATAAAACCGGCGGGATGGGGATGATAATAAATAAAGAATTGCGCGGCGCAGAGCATGAAGAAGTGATTGCCAGCCTCGGCGTGGAAATGCCGGAGAAAGTCCGCAACGAGATTAAGGTATATCTTGGCGGGCCAATTGAGACTACGCGCGGTTTTGCCATTCATTCCGATGATTATGAAACGAAAAATACCGTCACATTCCCAAATGGAATTGCTATAACTTCAGAAAAAGAAGTGCTGGAGGATTATATAATCGGAAAAGGG
>PCXJ01000051.1:4874-28766 GCA_002787615.1 Alphaproteobacteria bacterium CG11_big_fil_rev_8_21_14_0_20_44_7 | reverse complement strand
AATGTCTGATTCTGTTGCAAAGCTGGATAATCTGGCTGAAGTTTAAAAAACTTCATATGACGTAAAATCTGCAAAAATCGTTGGTTATGCAGATAGAGTCGGTAGTGAAGAATATAACATGAAATTATCACAAAAACGTGCTGAAGCAGTTCAGGATTATCTAACCAGCAAAGGCTATATCAACACCAGTATTGCTCAAACAAGCTGGCTTGGTGAAGCTGCGCCAAAAGTTGAATGTGACGGAAATAAGGTGACAAACGGTCTGATAAACTGTTTGGCAGAAAATCGCCGTGTTGAAGTTCAGGTTGAATTTATTCAATAGCTAAAATTCATATTTTTTCGAGGATAGCTAGTCTATCCTCGGAGAATATGCGACTATCTTTCTCAGTAAAATTTTCCAAATTCTCGGTGAAATATTCCTCACCTTTCCCCAAAGATTCTGCGGATTTGAACCAATAAATACTATCCACCAGACTTTCCCTCAGCATATTATTTGCCAGTTTTGAGCCTGCTTCCACCATCACTCTGGTGATGCCTTTTCCCGCCATAGCTTTGAGTGTTGCTTTCAAATCTTTATCATAAAGCCAAACCTCATTGCCTGCAAAGATTCGGGAGTTATGCGGGATTTTTGATGTGCCTATCACCGCTTTAACTGGTGAGATTTCTTGCAAACCCGGCAAGCGGCAATTAAGCTGCGGGTCATCATCGAGAATCGTTTTTGTGCTGGTTAGAATAACATCATACTGCGTGCGCAAAAGCTGGACATAATTGCGCGCCAATTCACCCGTAACCCATTGCGGTTGACCATTCCCGTGCAGGAATTTACCATCGGCGGAAGTAGCGACCTTCAGCATCACATATGGTAATCCGGTTTTGATTTTTTTGATAAAACCGCGATTTATTTCTGCGGCTTCCTTTTCATAAATTTCGCTAATAACTTCAACTCCGGCCTTTTGCAGGGCTTTTATTCCCTTGCGATTTGTTCTTTTGTCCGGGTCGGCCACGGCAATAACGCAAAGTTTGATTCCTGCTTCTGCCAGCAACCGCGCACAAGATGGAGTTTCGCCTTCATGCGCGCAGGGCTCAAGCGTAACATAAGCAGTTGCATTTTGTGCCTTTTTGCTGGCTTGCTTGAGTGCCAGAAATTCAGCATGCGGTCTGCCGTTTTTTGCGGTGCAAGCGCTTGCAATAATCTCATTATTTTTGACAATAACACAGCCGACAGAGGGGTTTGGATGGGTTTGCCCCAATCCGCGCTTTGCCAGTTCCAGAGCAATTTTCATGTATTTATGATGTTGCATATGCAAAAATTAGGGCTGGCTTTAAGCCTTTTTTGGTTTTTTTGAAGCTGCGGGTTTTGCCTTCTTTTTATCCTGATGTTTCTTGATGAAGCGCTCAAAAGCCTTAGCATCCTTGAAGTTGGAATAAACGCTGGTATAGCGGATGTATGCCACGTCATCAAGTTCGCGCAAAGCTGCCATCACTTTTGTGCCGATAACCGAGGTCGGCACTTCATTTTCACCGAGGCTGGCGATTTCACGGATAATTTTATTCACTAATTGCTCAATTTGGTCTTCGGTAATTGGGCGTTTGCGTGCGGCGATATTGAGGGAACGCAGCAATTTATCACGGTCAAAAAGCCGGCTTGCTCCGCTTGATTTTTTGACAAATATTTCGCGCACCTGCACGCGCTCAAATGTGGTGAAGCGCCCGCCGCAATTTCCACATTCACGGCGGCGGCGTACGGAAGAGCCGTCATCGGTGATGCGGGAATCTTTAACTTGCGTATCTTCATTTCCGCAAAATGGGCAATGCATAATTAGTGACCAGAGTTTAGTTGTTAGAGCTTAGTAGCTCTTTTTTCACCCGAACTCAACTCTAAACTCTCTAGGCATGAATCTTAACTCTAAGAAAGAATAATAAATCTTGTCACAAAAGCGCAATATCTGGTTGCTATAGCTTTTTGTAGATACTTACAATAATTAACAAAAGGAGAATCTCATGGGTGATAACAATGAAGAACAATATCCACAATATCCCACCTCAGTCAGGGGTTATGAAGATAATCTAATCTTTTATGCAATGCATATCTCAGTTGGCGATGGATATTTGAAAATAAAAGATGCGGTAGAAGCTGTAAAAGAAAATCCTAGCGATGAAAATAAGAAAGCACTAGATGAAAAGATTAAAGGTTTAGATCCTGTTCAGAAAAGAGCATTTGATATGGGTACGCATACGCTGATACCAACGAAGATTTTTACTGAGGGTCAGGAAGCTTTGCTGGATTTCAAGCCCGGTGAGAATCCAGAAGGCGTTAAGGCTATTAATGAGTCGATAGAGAGGTTGAAAAAGAATGGCGAGAAATTCCCTGAGTCCAACCCAGAAGCATTTGCGCAGGCTGATGCTTTGCTGGGGAAGGGTGAAATTACTGTGCCTAGCATTAATGCAAAGCAAGGGCAAAAAGCTGAAAAAGCGCCAGAATAGCGAAGCTGTTATTAGAAGAGTTTGCTAGGGCAAGTCTCTAATAAATCGGGAATTCTTTGCAGAGTTCACGGACGATTTTCACGGTTTTTTCTTCGATTTCGTGGTTATCTTCGTTGTTGGTTGCGAGTCCATCAAGCACATCGGCGATTAAATGCCCGATTTTCCTGAATTCCTCAACCCCGAAGCCGCGTGTTGTTCCTGCCGGAGTTCCCAGTCTTACACCGGAAGTGATGAAAGGTTTTTCCGGATCGAACGGGATTGCATTTTTATTGCAAGTTAGTCCGGCGCGCTCAAGGCTTTCCTCGGCATCTTTTCCGGTCAGACCTTTCGGGCGCAAATCCACGACAACCAAATGCGAATCCGTGCCACCTGTTGTAATTGCCAAGCCGCGCTCAACCAGAACTTCACCAAGGGCAATTGCGTTATCAATAACTCTCTGTCCATACACCTTAAAACTTGGGTCGAGAGCTTCTTTAAAGGCAACAGCTTTGGCTGCAACGCAGTGCATCAAAGGGCCGCCCTGCAAACCAGGGAATACGGCTGAGTTGATTTTCTTGGCTAATTCTTCGCTATTGGTCAGAATCATGCCGCCGCGTGGGCCGCGCAATGTCTTATGAGTCGTGGTTGTGACTATATCAGCATGTGGAATAGGCGAAGGATATGTTCCTGCGGCGACTAATCCGGCGAAATGCGCCATATCAACCATCAAAAAAGCCCCTACAGAATCAGCAATTTTGCGGAAACGGGCAAAATCTATTTGGCGCGGATAGGCTGAGCCACCGGCAATAATCAATTTTGGCTGATTATCCTTGGCAAGGCGTTCAACCTCATCATAATCAATCAGATTTGTATCTTGTGTAACGCCATATTGCACGGCGTTGAACCATTTTCCGCTTTGCGCCGGAGCTGCTCCATGCGTTAAATGCCCGCCAGAAGCAAGTGACATCCCTAAAATCGTATCACCCGGTTGCAAAAGCGCCAGAAAAACAGCACCATTTGCCTGCGCGCCGGAATGTGGCTGAACATTGGCGAAAGCTGCGCCGAAAAGCTCCTTTGCACGTTCAATTGCCAGTGTTTCTACCACGTCATTATATTCGCAACCGCCATAATAACGTTTGCCCGGATAACCTTCCGCATATTTATTGGTGAAAACCGTGCCCAAAGCCTGAATAACCGCAGTACTGGCGATATTTTCCGATGCAATCAGCTCAATTTGGTTTTGCTGGCGTGAAAGTTCACCTTCCAGCGCGGTAAAAACCTGTGGGTCAGCTTGTTCGAGATTTGATTTAAAAAAGTCTATATTTGATTTCATTTTAGCTACAGCGTTGGACATTGTTCCTCTTTAAGGTTTGCTTTTATATTTATTATGAGCCGATGTTTCTATACCTTATTTGCCAGTTTTGCAACTCTATATTCATCCTTCATACACATCTTTGCGGTGCTGAATGGTTGTGACGATGACCTTCTCATCTTCAATTCTGTATATAATCCGATAATCGCCAACTCTCAATCTTCTGAGTCCAATTAAGTTATGGCGCAACGGTTTGCCGAATTTTATCGGATTGCTGGCTAATTTTGATTCAATTTCCTTCAATATTCGGATCAGGGCGGGTTTTGGGAGTTTGCGGATTTGTTTCTCGAAAGCTTTGTTATCGGGGAAAATAATCTGATAATCTGACATCGGGCTGTGATTCACAATTAGTTGAGATATTTGCTTTTAAAATCTTCAACTCCAATGAAATTCCCATTTTCCTCTGCTATCATTTGCTCGGCAAGCTTGGACATATTAAAATCCTCATCATACTTCATCGCTTCCATAAGCAGCGTTTTTGCAGCACTGGCAACGCTTTCCTGTGTACGCTCAGCATAATCGGCAATGTCTTTATACATTTGCTCGCTTACAGTGATGTTGATTCTTGGCTTATTTGTCGGCATGGGTAGAAGTGTAACACTTCTGTGCCAATTTGTCAACTCTTTCTGCATGTCTGCCACCTTCAAAATCTGTGGTGAGGAAAGCATTAACAATATCTATCGCCGTGTGCAGGTCGGTTAGGCGTTCACCGAGGGCGAGCATATTTGCATCATTGTGCTGGCGGGCGAGGGTGGCATCTTCTGGCGTGCGGCATAATGCGCAGCGGATTTTCGGGTTACGATTAGCGGCAATGGAAATTCCGATACCCGAACCGCAAATGATAATTCCGCAATCAGCCTCGCCATTAGCAACTTTCTCGGCGGCTTTATAGCCAAAATCCGGATAATCGGCGCGCTCTTCGGAATCTGTGCCGACATCAATCATCTCATGCTCTTCGAGAAAGGCTTTTAGCTTTTCTTTGAGTTTAAACCCTGCATGGTCACTGCCGAATACAATTTTCTTCATATGGATTTATTAAATGAGATAATCGGAAAATACAAGAAATGAGTTTAATCTTTCTTTAACATAAACCGATTAAGAATATTCCTGATGACAGATTTTTTAATGTTTGCTGCAATTTTTATAATCGGCTCGGTTTTCGGTAGTTTTATCACTGCTGCAAGCTGGCGATTGCCGCGTGAAGAAGATATGCTGAAAACGCGCTCGCAATGCCCAAAGTGCAAAGCCACTCTCAAAATTCCTGATTTAATCCCGATTTTTAGCTGGCTGCTCTCACGCGGAAAATGCCGCTATTGCAAAAGCAAAATCTCCCCGCGCTATGTGCTGACGGAAATCATCACCGGACTTCTATTTGTGGCTTTATGCTGGAAATTCGGGTTAAGTGCGGAATTCCTGATATTCGCCGGATTGGGCGTGGCGTTGCTTATCCTGATTATCAGCGATTTTGAAACATATATTATCCCCGATAGCACAACAATTGCAACAATTGCGCTGGGTCTGATATATCAATACCGCATTGGTGCAGATTGGTTCGATATGCTTTATGGTGTTGGCGCGGGAGTGGGAATTATGCTGGCACTGCGCTACGTATTCTATTGGGCACTAAAGCGCGAAGCACTGGGCTGGGGTGATATCAAATTTATGGTGGGAGTGGGGATATGGCTGGGCTTTCCGCCGCTAGCATTCTTCATGATTATATCAGGGGTAATCGGTATTGTAATCGGCGTTATATGGAAAATTCTATTTAATAGTGAGGAGTTTCCTTTTGGGCCGTCACTGGCTATCACTCTGTATTTTATGGTAATTTTTCCAGAGATTCATCAGGCTTTATTATGCGGTTTTTGCAGCTAAAATAACACAGTGCCGGAGTTTTACCGCTTTGACTCGCCAATTTGATAAAAAACAAATGTCTATATTTTCTGAATGGTTAAGATAAGACAAATATATATTGAGAGTGTTTTGAAAATGAAGAAAATCGGAATTTTATTTGTGGGCTTGTGTTTTATTGTAAGTTGTTCCGGTGGTATGGAAGACCTTGCAAGTAAGGATAAGCTTGATCGTTACGGTAAGTTGAGTCGCGATGATTACAAAGATCAGCTCGTTCCGGAAAGCAAGCCGATTACTAAAATTGAAACTAAAGCGCCACCAATTCCAAAAGTGCAAGATGTGCTGATGAAGCCGCAGCCGCCAAAACTTGGTGTGAACAAAATTGTATCGCTTTCAATCACTGAAGATGTGCCGCTAAAAGACGTTTTCATCGAGCTTTCAAGGCTTGCTGATATTGATATTGAGGTTGACCCGGGCATTGAGGGTGGAGTGATTTTTAAGGCAAAAGACAAGCCTTTTTCTGAGGTAGTTGAACGCCTTGCTGATTTAGCAGGGCTGAAATATTCAATGGAAGGTGGAACTCTGCGTATTGAGCGTGATTTGCCTTATATAGAAAATTATCCGGTGAATTTTATCAATATGGTGCGCAGTAGTTCGGGCGGGATGAACGTTAGCGCCGATATCTTATCTGCCGGTTCGGTTACAGGTGATGGTGTTACTAGCGGTTCTAACAATGACATCACGGTTACTGCCGATGGTGATATCTGGGCTTCGGTAGAAACTGGCCTTGCCGCAATTATTGCTGGTGAGGAGGGAGAAAATAATTTTGTAGATATCAACCGTCAGGCATCTCTGGTAACTGTTCGCACAAATGCAGCGAATCATGAGAGGGTGAATGCATATCTCAATTACGTAAAAACATTTTATGCTCAGCAAGTTCTCATCGAGGCAAAGATTGTTGAAGTCCAGCTTGCAGACCAGTTTAGAAGCGGTATTGACTGGAGCTTTGTTGATGGAACTGCCAATCAGGGTATTGTAATTAATAGTGGCTATACGGGTGGTAATCCGATTGCTGATGCGGTTAATAATATTACTACAATCGCGTTTGGCAGAAGTGATGGTGATATCACCGGAGCGATTGAGCTGGCAGAAGTTTTCGGTACAACCAGAACCTTGTCTAGCCCGCGCATTATGGCGCTGAATAATCAGGCTGCGGTGCTTACATTCGTGCGTAACAAAATTTATTTCGATATTGAGCTGGAAGAGGAAGAGGAAGAGGATGATAGCGGAACAACCACAACCACTCTGAATATCAGCTCTAGCCCGATTGCGATTCCTATCGGAGTAATTCTGAACATGCAGGCGATGATTGATACAAAAAATAATGAAGTCATCATGAATGTACGTCCAACCTTATCACGTCTTTTCGGCGATGGTGTTCCTGACCCGCAAGTGGCATTGCTGGCTCGCTCGTTCGGGGTTGAAGATACTATCCAGAATATTGTGCCGGAAGTAGAAGTGCGTGAGATGGATTCTATATTCAGAATCAGAAACGGTGAAGTTATGGCGATTGGCGGGATGATTGAAGAAAGAACCGAAAACACCGATAGTGGTTTGCCATATGTTAGTGATATTCCATTGTTGGGGAATGCATTTAAGAGCGTAGACAAAGAAACGGTAGCAGTTCAAACGGTGATTTTCCTGAAAGCGACAATTGTTCCAAGTTATGGAGTGGATGAATTGGATCAGAATTTCTATAATAAATTCACCAATGACCCGCGTCCCCTAAAGTTTTAATCTGATTTTTTAATTTAAACGGTGAATAAATAATATGAAGAATCTTGTAAGATATATACTTCTCACAGCGCAAAGAGATTTCCTCTTCCTCGGTTTGGCATTGGCGATGATTTGTGCGGCCAGCCTTGGTATCTTTCTTGGCAGCAATGCACTTTCCGAGCAAATACAAATGTCGATGGTATATGCTGCCGGTGCAGTGCGTTTAGTGATGATATTGGGTTTAGTGATTTTCACCGCTTTCAGCATTCGCCGTTTTTTTGAAAATCGCGAGATAGATTTGATGTTAGTACGCCCCATTTCACGCGTGAAATTCATCTTTGCATTCTGGGTTGGGTTCAGTCTGATTGCGCTGGCATTTGTACTATTCACTTCAATCTTATTTTATTTCTTCACCGTGCCAAATCTTGAAGGCTTCGTGATATGGAGCTTGAGCCTGCTCCTTGAAACAATTATGGTGTTGGCATTGGTAATGACGGCTTCGTTGATATTGAAAAGCGCCGTAAGCGCTGTGATGATGACGCTGGGATTTTATGTGCTTTCAAGAATGTCCGGGTTTATCCTGATGATTGTCACTAAACCCGGTTCAAACGGCTTTTTTGACAATGCGTTTTTGTCATTCTCCTCATTAATTCCGCGCATGGATTTTTTCGGCAAAACTGAATGGTTGGTTTATGGCGTTGAAAATCAGAGCGAAATAGGTTTGTTCGCAATGCAGGCGGCAATTTATATCCCGCTATTGCTGGCGCTTGCAATAATCGATTTTAAGAAGAAAGAATTCTAATGCCTAAAATTCTGCTCGTCATATTTTTGGTTCTGCAATTCATGTTTTGGTCAAGCACCAATCAAATAAAGCCGAATCTCTCCATTATGCCGCCATTCCCAAGTAAGGAGGAGGTGGCCGCGCTTTCATTCGGTGATGACCAGATGTATTTCCGCATTCTTGCCCTGCAATTGCAAATGATGGGCGATACTTTCGGCAGAACAACTCCGTTGAAAGATTATGATTATCCGCTACTTAATAAATGGTTCTTATTGCTTGATACGTTGGACTGGGAATCAAATTTTGTGCCGTCAATTGCGGCTTATTATTTCAGCAGAACGCAACATCCGCCCGATGTGGTCTATGTGGTGGATTATCTTGAGAAGCATTCAATGGTCAATCCTGAGAAGAAATGGTGGTGGTTGTCACAGGCGATATACCTCACCAATTCGGTGTTGGGTGATAAGGAAAGAGCGCTGAAATATGGGCGTGTTTTGCGCAAGGTAAAAACCACAATTCCGATGTGGGCAAGACAGATGGAAGTTTTCCTGCGTGAAGATTTGGGCGAGAATGAAGAGGCAGAAACTGTAATGTGCGAGATTTTTGAAAATGCGGCGGATATTCCTGAGTTTGAGATGAACTTCATGTTATATTTCTTTGAGGAACGCCTAAAAACCGTAAATGATGCTAATCTTGAGGAAATTGCCAAACGCTGCGCGATGATTTCAATGATGGAAGAAAGGAGAAGCAGAATTGAGCAGGAATATAATCTTGATGACGATAGTCTGGATGGGCATCTGGATAATATACCTCAAGATAATCTGCACCTTTAAGATGCTACTCAGTAATCGGCTGCCAATTATCCCCAGTTACGAAGATTTTCTGCTCACCAGTGCTATTTTTGGCGGAGAGCAAAATCGGCACATCTGATGTTTTGAAGTGGCTTTCCACCTCAGCGAAGAGTTGCTTAAAATCCTTATAGCCGCCAATATAGGGGGCAAACCAGTGCGGCTTATTCGCAATTTGCCAATCTTCAAATAGCTCAGCCAAATCTGCCAACTCTCCAAATCTGCACCATAAACCTTTGAGATGCTCAGGATTTGCTGCTTTTGGCCATTTCGGCGCGTCATACGAATAATGGCAGAAGAAAACTCCTTTAAAAACCAGCTTTGCTTGCGGTTTTTTGTCGAAAATCTCTGAAATTGCTGCCTTACCAGCCGTACTATATGCTAATTGAAGCTGTTTATTCAGTAGCTTGTCCATTTTCATGTCGAGCCTGTCAAATGCGCGTGGGCCAACCCAATTATCCCATTTCTCGCTATTCCTCACCCCAATATAGAACTTGGTAGCAACTTCCAGATGTAGTGGCTTTCCCCCATTCAACATCAGGAAATCGAATTCACCAACGGTGGTTTGCCCGTCATAAGCTTGGAGATTTGTCGCTAATATTTCAAATTCAGGCTGGTGATGCAGCCAATATTCAATCAGAACTTCAAAATATTTACCCAGAGCTGCCCGTTTTTGCAGTCCTTTATGGATGTATTGCTCCAGATTTTTCGGGTTTTTGTCCAAATTCCGCAGGAAATTATCCTCATTTCCCAAAACGCCATCATTTGCAGCTAAATTCTCGGTTAATAGCATCAATTCAGGGCTGCGGATAACCCACGCTAAATCACGTACTGATTGATTGCTAAACTCTTCATACATATAGTGCTATACTATAATGCTATCGCGTGGAATATGTCTATATTAACTGATAAAATTGGTTAATAAAGTATGTGTTTTAAGGTCACAAAACTGAAATAATAAAATGTTAGATTGAATATATGAGAATATTGGTCATTTTCTTATTAATGTTATTATCCTTGACTGCTTGCGGGCCAGTGGCGTTCTTTCCTAATCCGGTTTTTTCGCGGGGATTTCCTCCGGAGGGGCCACCAAATTACCAACAAGGTATGATTGATGGATGCAGAACAGCGCTGGCCGCGCTTGGTAACTCTGTTTATGGTATTATGCATGCAGGTGTTCATTATGACGTGGATAAGGCATTAAACGACAACGTATATTATACGGCTTGGAAAGACGGATATTTTTATTGCAAATATGAACATGATAAGGGGCCGGAATAATGCATCTTATAAACACAATATTAGTAGCGATGGCAGTTGTGTTATTATGTGGTTGTAATAATCCGATAACCGAGCCGAAACCGGTGCTGCTTGATACTGAGCTTGATTATGGTCCACCGGAGTTTAGACAAGGTTATGAGGATGGCTGTAAATCTGCTCTTGGCGCATATGGTAACAGCTATCAGAAAACTGCATATGGTTTGCGTAAAGACCCGAGATATGAAACTGACCGTATGTATAATCAGGTTTGGAAAGATGGCTGGTCATATTGTTATATGTGGTTGTTCGTGCAGGGTTGGCAGGAAAAGAAAAGTATGCATGGAACATTATTTTAATATTGGAAAGGCGAATGTTTAAAGGACTAAAATATATTTTACTATTGATATTATTGGCAGGCTGCTCGCTTGGCGGTAGTGAAATACGTCCTTTATATCCGCCATTTCTTCCTCCTCCTCCTGAAGGCGGGCCGCAAGAATTCCAGCAAGGCTGGCGTGATGGATGTGATACTGGGCTGGCGCAGCATGGTACGGATATTTACCGTTCGGCATTTACTTTCAAGCAAGACCCGTCACAAGTTCTCAATCCGGTTTATTATAAGGCTTGGAAAGATGCCGAGAATTTCTGCCGCACCTATATATTTGAATATGGTATGCGGAGTATGGATGTTTGGTGTACATTTGACGGTCTAACCGATGATTGCGGTGATACTAGCTCAAAGTCCGGTGTGCCGTTTTTAGGCGGTTCATCCGATGGCATCGGTTATAACGCAATTGGCGGTGGTGGCGTAGGTAGTGTCATGGGCGGCGGTACGGACGGTTTTCTTGGGAATAGTAGCGGTGTTGACTCTTTAATGGGAGATTGGTGATGAAAAAACTTTTATTATTATCTGCCGTGATGTCATTAAATGCCTGCGTTTGGGATGGGCCTAATCCTGCATTTATGAACATGGATGTCCCCGGTACGCCTGAATATAAAGCCGGTTGGAAAGATGGTTGTGAAAGTGGATTTGCAACCTATGCTCCGGCGCATTATAAGCTATATTATAGCTTCTATCAGAATTATCCGATGCTGAGCAATCGCGATTATAACGCGGCTTGGCATGAATCCTTCAACTATTGCCGTCACTATAACTATAAATGGCACACACATGATATTGGGAATGATTAATATGAAATATATGCTGATATTATTGCTATTAATGCCCGCTTGCTCATATGAGCATAAGCCCGTATTCATGCGTTTTGGCGGTGATCAGGTTGCTGAGGGGCATTCCCCGTCATATAAGGCGGGCTGGGCAGATGGCTGCAAAACCGGTGAAGCGGTTTATGGTAATTACGTGACTAAATCTGTGCGCGGTTTCACACGTGATGCAGCCTATGTCGGCGATCAATCTTATGAATCTGCATGGTATGATGCTTATCATTTCTGCCGTCAGATGCATAATACGGGGATAAACAACTGGGATTCTGATTGGGGCGGTTTCCTCACTTTGCAATAATTTTGCTTGATAAAACCCATTCAAATATCTAAAACTCATTCCTGCATACACGCTCATAATAATGGGGGCTTAGCTCAGTTGGTTAGAGCAGGATGCTCATAACGTCTTTGTCGGGGGTTCAAGTCCCTCAGCCCCCACCATTGCTTCTGAAAGAAAATCTAACCCTGAGTTGAGATATTTTTTTCCTTTTTTGCGTGGCGATTTAACTAACCTGTTGATATATAGTAATTCTTTTTTTGAGAATAGAGTAGAAATTAGCATCAATGTTAATTATAGTTAATTGGTTGTTAACGATTATATGTCATAATGGTTGTATTAAGAGGTAAAATACTACTAGGAGTAAGCTATGGAGACAAGGACGGTTTTAATTATTGATGATAGCAGCATAGATAGATTGCTGATTACCGAATATCTACGCACTATTAAGGACTGCAATTACAGCTTTATCGAGGCTTCTTCTGCCGAGGTCGGGCTACAAATTCTAGATGAGATAATTCCTGATGCAATATTGCTTGATAATATGATGGAAGATGTTGGTATGAATGGCGTTGATGCGGTTCCGTTTATCAAGAAAACCAGAAACAAATTCACGCCGATAATTATGATAACTTCCAACCCGTTGGAAAGCATTCGTAAGCAGGCGATGGAGGCGGGGGTTGCGCATTTTATGGATAAGCTGGCGCTTGTTCCGCAAGTTTTGCACGAAACAATCACCAAATATATGCAATTGAACACGGAATTGCGCGCGATGACGGCGTAATCATAAAATATTGCGATATTTCATATTTATTTCTTTAAATTGAGCTGATTTTGGATTAATCATTAGCGTAGGTTGAAAAATCCTACTTATGCTAGAAAATATCCAAACAATAATTCTTGCCGGCGGAATGGGCAAAAGAATGTATCCGCTTAGCACTGATGATAAGCCCAAGCAATTCCACGATGTTTCCGGAAGTGGAAGGAGCTTGCTGCAAGAGACAGTCTTATTGGCAGAGCAAATTTCCGATATTAAAAAGATTTCCGTTATCGGCAATCGCCTGCATAAATTCCATCTGATAGATCAGCTCGGACAAATCCACTTCTCATTGCTCAATAATATTTTGCTGGAGGAGGAGGCGCGAAATACCGCAGCTTCGATTTTTCTGGCATGTCAAACTTTTGGCAAGGGTGTGGTGATGATTTTGCCATGCGACCAGAAAATATCAGGGGATTTTAAAAAATCCGTGTTGAAGGCGCTTCGTCTTGTGCAAAAAGGCAAAATCGTAACTTTTGGAATTGAGCCAAGTGCGGCAAAATCCGATTATGGCTATATTTGCGAAAACAGCTTCCACGAAAAGCCCGACCCATATACTGCGCAAAACCTCATTGATAAAGGCGCACTTTGGAATTCCGGCATTTTTATTTTTGATGTTGAAACGATGCTAGCAGAATATAAGAAATTCCATCCTGAGTTTTTTGAGTTCAGCTTTCATCAATATCCTAAACTTCCTTTTGACAAGGCTATCATGGAAAAAACCGATAAGCTGGCGATGGTCAAAGCCGGATTTGACTGGCAGGATTTGGGCAATTGGCAAGCTGTGCGGGAAAATTCCTGTAATCAGGAGCTAATAGATTTCCCTTGCGCCGAGAATCTTTATCTAGCATCCTGAGCGGATGAAAACACTCAGCAAAGTTTCTGAATTTATAGATAAATATGATGCGCTCATTTTGGATATTTGGGGCGTGATACATGACGGGCAGGCTACTTATCCGGGGGTTGTTGAGTGCTTGCAGGAATTGCGTGCGGCAGATAAAAAAATCATATTCCTTTCAAATGCGCCGCGCCGTGCTGAGATTGTCGCGCAGGTTCTCGGCAAATTCGGCATTACTCAAGATTTATATGATACAGCAATAAGCTCCGGTGAGGTGACTTATAAAATCATCGCGCGGGATGAAAAAGCGGGCAGCAAATATTTATATATCGGGCCGGAAAAAGACCGCGCCTTGCTTGATGGATTAGATGTTGAGGAAGTGTCGGAAGCGGCAAATGCTGATTTCGCACTGGTAACGGGTTTTGACGAAGATGATTCCACATTGCAGGAAAAGCTTCCGCAAATTGAAGCTGCATTGGCGAATAACCTCAAATTATATTGTGCGAATCCTGATTTGTTAGTGGTACGGCAGGATGGCACGGAGATGTTATGCGCGGGGGTGATTGGCGAATATTATGCGGAAAAAGGTGGCGATGTAAGATTTATCGGCAAGCCGCATGGCGATGTATATGAGGCGGCATTTGAAATTCTGCACCTCACTCCGCGCGAACGCATCGCAGCAGTGGGGGATAATCTGGATACGGATATTCTCGGTGCGAATCGTGTAGGCATTGATTCATATTTATGTCTTGGCGGAGTTCTGAAAAATGAAACAACGCCGTTTGTAGAGCTAATAAAAAAAGCCGGAGCAGAGCCAACTGCCACCATCCCGCAATTTAATTGGTGAAGACTATTTACTTCTGGCTGATAAAATATTAATCTTACCTCAATGAGTAATGAAATTGTGATTGATAATAGTGTATCGGGTCACAAATGGAAGTTAAGGGATTATGATGAGAGGCAGGTAAAGGCGATTATGCAACGTTTCGGTTTATCCGAGATTGTTGCGCGTTTACTATCTGCCAGAGGTGTTGAGGTTGAGGCGGCGGAAGGATTCTTGAATCCGAGTCTCAAAAATTTATTACCCGACCCATTACACTATCTAGATATGGAAGCTGCGGCTGACCGCCTTGCGCGTGCGGTTATTGACGGCGAGAAAATTGCTGTTTTCGGTGATTATGATGTTGATGGCGCAACCTCTTCCAGCCTGCTCAAAAGATTTTTCACCGCCCTTGGTGCGGAAGCAATCGTCCATATTCCCGATAGAATTGAGGAAGGCTATGGGCCGAATCGTCCTGCGATTCAAAAGCTCTGGGATAGGGGCGCAAAAATCCTGATTACGGTTGATTGCGGCACAGTTTCTTATGAACCATTAGCCGCCGCAAAAGAAATCGGTTTTGATACGATTGTGGTTGATCATCATATGGGCGGAGAAACCTTGCCAGAATCATTCGCAGTTATAAACCCCAACCGTATGGATGAAACCACTACGCATAAATATATGGCAGCAGTCGGAGTTTCCTTCATGCTGGCAGTTGCGGTTAGCACTAGATTGCGTGAGCTAGGATATTTCAAAACCAACAAAGAACCTAATTTGCTCAATTTGCTCGATTTGGTTGCGCTTGGCACAATTTGCGATGTTATGCCGCTTATCGGTGTGAATCGCGCTTTTGTTGCACAGGGTTTGAAAATTATGGCTGGGCGTAGAAATGTCGGGCTGGCAGCCTTGGCAGATATCGCTAATTTATCTGAAGCACCGGGAGTTTTCCATTTAGGCTTTTTGCTAGGGCCACGAATCAATGCAGGTGGGCGCGTGGGTGAGGCTGGGCTTGGCGTAAAATTGTTGACGACAAATAGCCCGACAGAAGCACGTGAAATTGCTGAAACTTTGAACAAGCTGAATGAAGAACGCCGCGCTCTGGAATTTCAGGTCGAAGAAGAAGCTACAAAAATCGTGGAAGAAGAGGGCGTGGATGTACCGCTTATAATGCCGATTGGCTATGGTTGGCATCAGGGCGTGGTCGGAATTGTCGCCAGCCGCCTCAAGGAAAGATATCACCGTCCGACTGCGGTTGTAACGATTAATGACGGAATCGCCAAAGCTTCCGGACGTTCAATCACTGGGGTAGATTTGGGCGCAGCAGTTGCCAGTGCGCGTGATTTAGGGCTAACCTTGACCGGCGGCGGACATGCAATGGCAGCAGGATTCACGGCGGAGGAAGCGAAATTGCCTGAATTGAAGAAATTCTTTTATGAGCGTTTGCAAGAGCAGGTTGAACAAAATTCCGGCAAGGTTTTGAATATAGATGCGGTGATTTCCGTCAATGCTGTTAATGCGCGTTTGGCGGAAAGTCTGGAGAAAGCAGGGCCCTATGGGACAGGAAATTCCGAACCGCGCTTTATGCTCAAAGATGCGCGTTTGGTGAATTGCACAGAAATCGGCAATGGTCATCTGAAATGTATTTTTGACGATGCCACCAGTGGAAAATTCAAAGTCTATGCAATGGCATTCCGCGCGATGGAAAAGCCGTTAGGACAATTTTTGCTGAGCTCGGTGATGAAGGAAATGAGCGTGGCAATCCGTATGCGTTTGAGTAGCTGGCAAGGGCGTGAACGTGTCGATGTGCAAATTGATGACGTTGCAGCTTAAGCCGCTTTTTTGAGTTTCTTGCGATTGAGAATTTCCAGAACTTCTTCAACCATAGCATCAGCTTCACCGGAAGCGCTTGTATATGATTGTTCGAGCGCGGTTTGCCCATCAAGCATAGTGCTGGCAAAATTCACACGATTGCCGAGTTGATTTTTCAAAATATTATTCGGCATGGAGTTCTCAAAAACCTTGCGGATTGCAAGTCCGATTTTGGAATTCACCGTCACCCGATTTAAGGCGATTTTGAAATCCACATTTTCCTGTCCGCAAATTTCCACGGTGGCGCGGGTTGCCCATAAATCGGTTGGGCTTGGCTGCACGGGAATAATCACCAAATCGGCAGCGCGAATTGCGTAACGTGCATCATTCTGGATATGCGGTGGGCTATCAATAATAATTATCTTATCATCACATTTTGCAATTTCACTTTCCAGCGCGTTACCGTCAATAGCGATGCAGGAAAGCAGGGAGTTCAATTCGGGCGATTTTTCTTCCCTCACGCGAAACCATGTGCTAAGCGATGCTTGCGGGTCAATATCAAAAATTGTGGTGGAAATGCCTTGTGAGATAAAGCCGGCGGCAAGATGTGCGGCAATTGTTGTTTTGCCTGATCCGCCTTTTTGCTGTGCAATTGTAATTATTTTACTCATATGCTTAAAGACGATATAGTGGGATTATTATTTTTATGTCAACAGATGAAATTCAAAAAGCAGTAGAGATTTTGCAGAGTGGCGAGATTGCCGCAATCCCGACTGAAACAGTTTATGGTTTAGCAGCAAATGCTGAAGATAATCTCGCAGTTGCAAAAATTTATGAGGCAAAAACGCGTCCGAATTTCAACCCGCTTATTGTGCATATATATAATATTGAGCAGGCGCAGCAAATTGCCGTGTTCAATGATACGGCGCTGGAGCTGGCACAGAAATATTGGCCGGGCGGGCTGACATTAGTATTACCGAAAAAAAATCCCACCTTTGCAACTTTGGCAACGGCAGGGCTGGAGAGTGTTGCCTTGCGTTGTCCGGCGCATCCGATAGCGCGTGAAATTCTGCGTGAATCCGGCTTGATGCTAGCAGCGCCGAGCGCAAATATTTCCGGTAAATTAAGCCCGACAAAAGCAGAGCATGTGCGCCGCGATTTTCCGTATATATATATAGTAGATGGTGGGGAATGTGAAATCGGTTTGGAATCCACCGTAATTGGTTTTGAAAATGAACAGCCGATTTTATTGCGTTCAGGCGTTCTGCAAATAGACGGAGCAATTGAGAATGATTCGGATAAAATAATTTCGCCCGGTCAGTTGATAAAACATTATGCACCGAAAAATCCGATAAGAATAAATGTAGTTGAGCCTAAAGCGGGGGAGCAATATTTAGGCTTTGGCGATATGGGCGGGTTGAGCTGCGCCCTCAACCTTTCCGAGGCGGGCGACATGCGAATTGCCGCTGCCAATTTGTTTGGATTCCTCCATCAGCTCGACTCGAATAATATGCCCATCGCCGTTGCTCCAATCCCAAATACGGGAATCGGCAGCGCCATCAATGACCGTCTCAGCAGGGCGTCCACCTGATTTTTCGCGCCAATTCAGCCCGCGATTTTCAGCATATGATTTTAAGGTATTTGCTACGAGGTCATCAAAGCTAGATTCCGGTGGTTTTAACTTCCGCACTTTCTCTCCATACTTTTGGTGATGTTTGGCTCTATAATCTTCCGCTAAGTTTAGCAGCCTCTCCTTACCCTCAGGTGTAGGTTTGGAAATTAAAATTATCTTATCGATTATATCCGCACTCGGATATAGCTTTGAGCTAAAAAAGCTCATCAATTTATTACTATGAGGTTTCAAGCCTCTTTCTGCTAAGAGCGCTCTGGCAAAATCATAAATATCACCCCGATTGGTTTTGGGTGAAAGATTTTCATTATCTAAGGCAAGATCTCTTTTTCCTATAAGTGTTTCTGCAATTTCTTCATCAAATTCAAAATCTTTGATTAGTGCTTCTAGACCATCCCTATAAAAAGATCTGGGTTTTTTCGTCTGCAGAGCAGCAGAATACGTGCCTTGCGATAATCCAAAATACTTTGCGAAGCTTAACTGGTTTTTTCCGAGCAATCTTCTTGCCAACTCCAACCCGTTGAAAAAATCCGCTTGGGGGAATTGCTTATCGAAATCATTCCTAGAAATAGTATTGTAAGCTGCCATGGGGATTTATTAACAAGTGTTATGCATTTAGTCAAGGCAAATAAAATTTCTGAATCATCCAAAATCGCCTCTTGTAACTTGTTGTATTATCTAGGCAAAAAGTTTTTTCTCAAAAAAGCACAATATATGGCATTTTTTCCGTTGATTATGTTGCAAATATAGCTTATCTAGTGGTTGTAGGGTAATCAAATATTGATACACACTTGAATTAACATCAAACAAAGCTAAGTCAGAACGGAGATACAGCATGATAAATTTGCAAGTTCCAAAATCAACAACATTAAAGCCAACCATTACGGTTGTTGGTGTCGGTGGAGCAGGCGGTAATGCCGTCAATAACATGATTGATGCCAGCTTGGAGGGGATAACCTTTGTAGCGGCGAACACAGATGCGCAAGCTCTGGAACATTCAAAAGCTGATCATAAACTGCAACTTGGTATGCACATTACGCAAGGTCTTGGTGCAGGTGCAACTCCGGAAGTTGGGCGTGCAGCAGCAGAAGAAACTGCGGAAGAAATTCTCGAACATCTAACCGGAAGCAATATGGTTTTCGTAACTGCCGGTATGGGCGGTGGAACGGGAACAGGTGGTGCTCCGGTGATTGCAAGGCTTGCGCGTGAGCAAGGCGTGTTGACTGTTGGTGTTGTTACCAAGCCATTCCATTTTGAAGGCAAGCATCGTATGCTTCTTGCCGAAGAAGGTTTGAAAGAATTGCAAAAATATGTTGATACACTTATCGTTATTCCAAACCAAAATCTATTCCGTCTAGCAACTGAGCAAACAACATTTAGTCAGGCATTCTGCATGGCTGATGATGTTCTGCATGCAGGTGTTCGCGGTGTTACTGATTTGATGGTTATGCCGGGGCTTATCAACCTCGATTTTGCCGATATCCGCACAGTAATGAGCGAGATGGGCAAAGCGATGATGGGTACTGGTGAAGCCGAAGGCGATAACCGTGCGATTGAAGCGGCGGAAGCAGCGATTTCAAACCCGCTACTTGATGATATTTCCATGAAAGGTGCAAAAGGCGTGCTGATTAATATCACCGGTGGTCAGGATATGACATTGTTTGAAGTTGACGAAGCGGCAAACAGAATCCGTGAAGAAGTTGATCCAGATGCAAACATCATCTTCGGTTCAACTTTCAATGATGATCTTGACGGCAAAATCAGAGTTTCTGTTGTTGCTACCGGAATTGATTCTGCGATTTCAGATATTGCAAATGTTGCGATGGAAGCTCCTGCAAGAGTTACTTACGCAAATGCAAAAAAAGAACAAGCATCGGCAGCGCAAGCACCGCAGCCAGTAAAAAAAACAGCAGCTCGTTTCAGCCCGCCTAAGCAGCAAGCAAGGCAGCAGGAAGAAGTTAGGGCAGAGGATGAAAATCAGGATGATAATGTAGCCTCCTTCCCGACAGACAAGGTTGTTACTGCTCGTGAGCAGTTCCAGCAAAAAAGGCAGTCCAGAAAATCTGGCTTTTTTGAGAAAGCAGCGCGTACATTCGGCTTTATTGATGATGAAGAAGAGGAAGCGGCAGCACGCCGTGCCTCGGCTAATCGTGAAAAAGTAAAACTAGATCCAAGCAGTGAGGAAGATTACTACGAGATTCCTGCCTATATGCGCAGAAAATCTGGTGGTGAATAGACTCGCCGCGAAGATTTGGTTTTGAGTCAGATTGACTGTTTTTGTGTCCCCACCTGTAATTAGCCTTCAGGTGGGGATTTTTTTTGTTGCGCTGGCTGCATCTTCCTTGTAAACATGTCATTCCCTGAATTTATGAAGAATTCTAGGGGAATCTATCCAGTGATAAATAGATTGCCCTAGAATTCTTGTGGAATTCAGGCAATGACAATTTAGGAGAATTAAATGAAAGTTTATTACGACAAAGACGCAGATTTAAGCATCATCCAAAATAAAAAAGTTGCAATCATCGGTTATGGCTCACAAGGTCATGCCCATGCACAAAATATGAAAGATAGCGGCGTGAAAGACATCACTATCGGTTTGCGTGAAGGCTCAACCACAACAGCCCGCGCACAAAATGACGGATTCACCGTCAAATCTCCTGCCGAAGCGGTGAAGGATGCCGACGTAATTATGATTCTCGCACCCGACCAACATCAGGGTGATTTGTATCAGCAAATAAAAGATAATATTAAGCAGGGCGCAGCACTGGCTTTTGCCCACGGCTTCAACATCCATTTTGGATTCATCGAGCCGCGCGAAGATATGGACGTATTCATGGTTGCACCAAAAGGCCCCGGTCATACAGTGCGCGGCGAATATGTAAAAGGCGGCGGTGTGCCATGCTTAGTTTCCGTGCATAAAGATGCGAGTGGTCAAGCTTTGCAAATCGCATTATCATATGCTTCCGCAGTTGGCGGCGGGCGCTCAGGAATTATCGAAACAACCTTCAAAGATGAATGCGAAACTGATTTATTCGGCGAGCAAGCAGTGCTTTGCGGTGGCGTTACTGCGTTGATGCAAGCAGGTTTTGAAACATTGGTAGAAGCAGGATATCCGCCGGAAATGGCATATTTTGAATGTCTGCATGAAATGAAATTGATTGTCGATTTGATTTATGAAGGCGGCATGGCAAATATGCGCTATTCAATTTCCAATACAGCCGAATATGGTGATTATTTGACCGGACCAAAAATCATTGATGAGTCAGTGAAAGCGCGCATGAAAGAAGCGTTGACCTACATCCAAAATGGTGGATTCGCCAAAGAGTTTATTGCCGATACATCAACGCAAGGCGCGAAGAAATTGAAAGCATGGCGTGAGCAGGGCAAAGAGCATCAGCTTGAAAAAGTTGGCGCGGAATTGCGCGAAATGATGCCGTGGATTGCTAAGAATAAGCTCGTCAAAGAAGCTTCTTAACTTCCCATACGGGCAACTTAATCGTAAAATTTGCGCTTCTTTCGCCCATGTACGCTTTGTACATGTCGTTCAAGCTGCTCAATTTTGCTACGCATTTACCTCAATCTGGAAAATTAAATTTCCCAAACCTACTGCAACTTGGTGGTGCGCTTGAGGGCGGCGGAGAGCAGACCGACAAAATCATAAATATCACTGACGATTTTATGGCGCATATCCTTTGCATTCCCGCGATTGGCACTTTGCCCGATTAAATCCACGATTGAAGAACCAACCACCACAGCCTCGGCGAATTTGCCGATTTCCTGTGCTTGTTCCGGAGTTTTTACGCCAAAGCCAACCGCAATCGGCAGCTTGGTTTGCTTGGCAATTTTTTTGATATAGGGTACAACCGTACTTGGGTTAACTGCTTTTGTTCCAGTCGTTCCGGTGAGTGAGATGAAGTAAACAAAGCCGGAAGCCTTTTCCAGAATTGTGCTCAACCTAGCCTCATCCGAAGTTGGTGCGATGAGTCGAATCATGCAGATATTCTTCGCGGCGGCGGCCATATATAGCTGGTTATCTTCCTCAGGCGGCAAATCTACAATGATAAGCCCATCTGCTCCGGCGAGCTCGGCATCGTGGCAGAATTCATTGATGCCATATTTCAGAATCGGGTTATAATAGCCCATCAGAATCACCGGAGTTTCCGTATTTTTCTTGCGGAAATTATATAATTGCTCAAGCGTTTTAGCCATTGTCGCCCCTGCATCCAGTGACCGCATTGCTGCTTCCTGAATAATCGGGCCATCTGCCATCGGGTCGGAAAACGGCATACCAAGTTCAATGATATCCGCGCCTGCTTTCGGCAAGCTTTCCATAATTTCTGCCGAAATTGAGAAATCAGGGTCGCCCGCCATAATATAAGTTATGAGTGCGGGTTTTTTATCCTGTTTAAGGCGAGAGAAGCACGCATTTATACGTTCATTTTCAGCAGAAATCTGGGAATAATCATGTGCAGTTTCACTCATATCTTCACTCCCAGAGCTTCGGCAACGCTGAAGATATCTTTGTCGCCGCGCCCGCATAAATTCATGATTATAATCTTATCCTCATCCATTTTTCCAGCGGTACGCAACACATAGCCAAGTGCGTGGCTCGGTTCTAGTGCAGGGATAATCCCTTCCAGCTTGGTACAAGTAGTGAAGCCGCGCAAGGCTTCTTCATCTGTGGCGCTGGTGAATTTTATGCGGCCTTTCTCATGCAAAAATGCGTGCTCAGGGCCAATTCCCGGATAATCCATTCCGGCGGATATTGAATAAGTCTCACTGATTTGCCCATCTGCATCCTGCAAAATATAGGTTTTGTTTCCGTGCAAAACTCCTGGGCTTCCAGCGCTGATTGATGCAGCGTGCTGATCGGAACGTACGCCTTTACCGCCGGCTTCAACTGCGACAAGCTGCACATTCTCATCTTCGAGGAATGGGTGGAAAAGCCCGATAGCATTAGAGCCACCACCTACACAGGCAACCAACATATCCGGCAATCTGCCTTCCAGCTCCATGATTTGCTCTTTTGCTTCGCGTCCGATAACTGATTGAAAATCACGCACCATGGCGGGATATGGGTGGGGGCCTGCCGCCGTGCCGATGAGGTAATATGTTGTGCTGACATTAGCAACCCAATCGCGCAAGGCTTCGTTCATTGCGTCTTTGAGAGTCCCTGAGCCGTGGGTGACGGGAATAATTTCTGCGCCTAATAACTTCATGCGGAAGACGTTGGGTTTTTGGCGTTCCATATCTTTTGCGCCCATGAAGATTGTGCAGGGCAGGTTGAAAAGCGCGCAGACCGTGGCAGTCGCAACGCCGTGCTGACCAGCTCCGGTTTCAGCAATGATGCGGGTTTTGCCCATGGCTTTGGCGAGGATAATTTGCCCGATGCAATTATTGATTTTATGTGCGCCAGTGTGATTTAACTCGTCACGTTTGAAATATATCTTTGCACCGCCGCAATGTTCAGTAAGGCGGGAGGCGAAATATAGCGGGGAAGGGCGACCAATATAATGTTTGCAATAATAGGAAAATTCCTCAGCAAATTCGGGAGAGGATTTCGCCTCTTCATATGCTTCGCTCAGCTCGTTGATAAGCGGCATTAGGGTTTCGGAAATATATTTACCGCCGAATTGTCCAAAATGCCCTTCTGCATCAGGATATTGGTTTAATGAATTCTCGCTCATAGGATGGGGATTATAACAACTATTTCCCGCAATGGAATAGAAATTAAAGCTCGCGCAATTTCTGCAAAAATTCGGCGATTAACTTATCGTCTTTTATTCCGCGCTCTTTTTCCACACCAGAAGAAATATCTACCATTTTGGCCTGAGTTATTTTCAATGCCTCGGCGATATTTTCGGCATTTAGCCCACCGGATAAAAACCAATTATGCGTGGGCGGGGTGAAGTTTTTCCAATCAAATTTCCGGCCATTTCCACCCGGTAATTCTGCTTTTGGCGCATCTACCAGCAAATAATCATATAATCCACTATCTTCGGGATAAATATTCGGCTCAATCGAGCGAATCAAACCTAGCCCATATTGCTGCTTGATTTGCTGTGCGCGTTTAGTGGTTTCTTCACCGTGCAATTGGATATAATCTGGTTGCAATGATTCAACAATTTCTGCCAG
>PCXJ01000051.1:3843-4832 GCA_002787615.1 Alphaproteobacteria bacterium CG11_big_fil_rev_8_21_14_0_20_44_7 | reverse complement strand
CATCATTAGCATCAACCGTAACCGCCACTTTTTTTGCTGTGGCAAAATGTGCAAGTTCAGCCGCTTGTTGCGGTGTAAGATGGCGCGGTGATGGCGGGTAAAACACAAAACCTAGGAAATCCGCGCCATTTTCTTGGGCGGGGATAATGCTTTCCCTTGTCTTTAAGCCACAGATTTTTGCTATTATCTTCATTGCTTTTTTTCTATTATAGAAAGCTCGGTGCTCGGTTTTGTTCTTTTCGCCTCACGTAATTGTGTTTCCAATTTGGCGATTTTTTTCTCACGGCTTTTGGCGATTCTTTTCCAATAAAGGGCACGGAATGATGTTCCTGTTCCGCCTAAAATTACACCGCAAAGCAAGATGACAAATATCACGAAGAAGAATGATGCAGCGAATTTAAACGGTAATGGCTGCAAGTCGATATCTACTAGCTGGCTGTTATTAACCGCGAAAATGCCTATCATTATAGTGATAAGTAACAAGACTAATAATCTCAAGAATTTCATTTTTTTGCCCCGTTGCTGATTATTTTCAAAATCCCTTGTGCAAATTTTCTCGCCGCGTCATTTTGTGCAAATTCATGTATAGCATTTGAAGCTTCTACCAATTTTGCGGGGTTTTCAACTAAATCTTTCACGCGATATTCAAATTTGGCGATTGTTGCTTCCTGTTCGGGGATTATCCAGCCACCGCCGATGCGTTCAATATTTTGCGCATTGACCATTTGGTGATTATCGGCAGCAATTGCGAGTGGCACAAAAATTGCCGGACGGCCTGCTGCTGTAAGCTCAAACACGGTAGAAGAACCGGAGCGACAAATAACCAGATGCGCTTCAGCTAATCTTTTTGGCATATCATCAAAAAAGGGTTTCAACTCAGCCTCAATTCCCAGCCTTTCATATTCATTGCGCAAAGCTTCAATATCAATTTCCGGCACTTGATGAACAACGGAGATTTTATGGGCAAGTTGATGGAATGATTCGGGAAA
>PCXJ01000051.1:868-3827 GCA_002787615.1 Alphaproteobacteria bacterium CG11_big_fil_rev_8_21_14_0_20_44_7 | reverse complement strand
CTTGCCCCTTGGCTGCCACCGGTAATCAGTATCTTAATTTTGTCACCGAGCGCGGGCAATGGCGAGAACTCTATTTCCTTGCGCACAGGATTGCCAAAAACCTCTCCGATTTTTGTATATTTGGTGTCGGGGAAGGATAGTCCAACCAATACCGCATTTTTGAGGAATTGGCGGTTAACCTTGCCCATTACCGAATTTTGCTCATGTATGATGATTTTCTTACGCAAAAGCTTTGCCGCTAGCAGAATGGGAAAAGTTGTGTAGCCCCCAAAGCCGATAACCACATCGGGTTTATATTTCAATATCAGGCTGACAGATTCTGCCAAGCCTTTAAAAATCTTCGTTGCGGCAAGGAGTTTTTTTAAGGCATTCCCGCCAAGTCCGGCAGATGAAATCAGCTTATATCTATAATCTGTATTCGCCAGATATTTTTCGCCGCGCAAATCTGTGGCAAATAGTATATCTGCTCCGGATGCAGATAATTCCATAGCAGTTGCCAATGCGGGGAAAACATGTCCGCCCGTGCCGCCGCTTGTCATCAAAATTCTACTTGGATTCATAACGCTTCCTCGTCAATGCCAGCAACACTCCAATGGCAATTGAAGTTGCCAATACCGATGAGCCACCATAGGAAATAAATGGCAAGGTCATCCCTTTTGTGGGCATTAACTTCAATGTAACACCCATATTGATTATGGCCTGCATGGCGAAATTCATCAAGATTCCGGCGCTGGCAAGTACGATGAACAAATCCTTGCGCTCATATATTTTTAGGAATCCGCGAATCGTGATAAAGGCGAAAATTCCGATAACAATCAACACAACAAACAGCCCCATTTCCTCACCGATAACTGCGAAAATGAAATCAGTATGTGAATCGGGGATGTTAGCCTTCACGCTACCTTCTCCTGGGCCTTTACCCATCAAACCACCACTGGAGAATGCTTCCAGAGATTTGCTCACCTGATACCCGCTAGCGCTGGGGTCAAGAAATTTGTCTATCCTTGCGGCTACATGGTCAAAAACCAGATAGGCAAAAACACCGCCGACAATTGCGATTAGGGCAAAAACAGCAAGCAGCATTATCGGCAATCCGGCGAGGAAAAATTGCCCCATCCATACGCAGGTGATGATGATTGTCGTGCCGATATCGGGTTGCAGAACCAGCAAAGAAACCACGGCAATATATAATATTATAGCGATGATAAAGCCGGGGAAGCTTTCATCCTTTAGGCGTTCGGAAAACATCCATGCCACTGTGACATAGAAAAACGGCTTCAGAAATTCTGAGGGTTGCAGCGAGAAAAAACCCAGATTCAGCCATCTGGTTGAGCCTTTAATTTCTGCACCGAGGAACAGAACCGCGACCATTAAAAACATTCCGCATATAAAACCAAGAACAGCCATACGGCGAATCATTTTCGGGTCAAGCAGTGATATGCCGAAGATTAATGCCCCGCCAACTGCCAGATAGGCAAATTGCCGAATCGTGAAATAGAATGAATCCAGCCCGATGCGCTCAGCCACGGCAGGGCTTGCGGTTGTGACCATCAACCCGCCGATGATGATGAGTGACATAACTGCAAACAGCAAATAGCTATCCACGGTTCTCCACCATTTTTTTAGCAATGTTCTTTCAGTTCTATCGGTTTTCATTTTAGAAAATGCCTTATATATTCTAGGTTTTTATAAGTTTAAGACGATTTTTTTGAACACGTCACCTCTTTCTTCAAAATTTTTGAATTGGTCGAAGCTTGCGCATGCCGGTGACAGCAAAACCACGCCTTTTTCTGCATTGCTTGCTGCTTGTTTTACGGCATCTTCCAGATTCTTAAATTTGCTATATGTAACTTTGCCTTCCAGTTCGCCTGCAAATTCTTCTTGCGCTTCACCGATTAAATATGCATGTCTGATTTTTGGGAAATATTCAGCAAGTGCTTTGATTCCTCCTGCTTTTGCCACGCCACCCAAAATCCAATGAATATCCTCAAAGCAGGAAAGCGCGCAAGCGGCAGAATCGGCATTTGTTGCCTTACTATCATTGATAAACTTCACTCCGCCGCGTTCGCTAACAAATTCAATTCTATGTGCCAATCCCGGAAAAGATAGGATTGAAGCAATAATCTTATTTTCTGAAATTCCCAGATATTTTGCCACTTTAAAGGCGGCGTTGATGTTCTGCATATTATGCTCACCGGGCAAATTCGGAAAATCTCCCAAATTATCCTTCTTGCTAAAACCTACGCCGTCCAGCTTTTTGCTATACTCGTCATCACGCCCGATAAAGGCGATATCATTTCCGTTTCTGAAGAGGTTCTTTTTGGCTTTTATATAACCTTGGATATCCCCATGTCGGTCAATATGGTCGGGGGTGATATTCATCCAGACTGCAATATTGAAGCGGGTTTTATCAATCAAATCAAGCTGATAGGATGACATTTCCAAAACATAATATTTATGTTTGCCGAGGCTTAAGGCTGCGTTTCCGATATTCCCGCCGACTGCAACATCAAATCCGTTTTGCTCTAATATATGACCGATAAGCGCGGTGGTGGTGGATTTTCCGTTTGTTCCGGTGATGCCGATAAATTTTGCATCCATATTATCCAGATACAAAATCTCAATATCGCAAATAATCGGTACATTAGCTTTGTGCGCTGCTTCCACGATATAATGAGGTTTGGGGTGAGTGAGGGGGATGCCGGGGGCAAGCACAAGCTTTTCGATTCTGCCCCAATCCCAGCTTTGCGGTGCTGTGCATGGGATATTTTCGTGCGAGGATTCGGTATCATCCCAAGCGACAATTTCATATCCTTTTGATTTCAGATATTCATAACTTGCCTTGCCAGATTTTCCCAATCCAAATATAGCGATAATATTTTTCGTCATCTCAGCTTCAAAGTTGAAAGTCCGATGAGAGCCAGAATCACAGCGATTATCCAGAAGCGGATGACAATTG
>PCXJ01000051.1:0-720 GCA_002787615.1 Alphaproteobacteria bacterium CG11_big_fil_rev_8_21_14_0_20_44_7 | reverse complement strand
TGTTCATGCGTGACATATCAGGAAGATCTGTTGTTTTCAGCTCTAATTGATCAATAAAAGCGTCCAAGCTTGTTTTTTTACGCCTTCTTTCTTCTTCATCGGTCGGCCAACTCATCAGATTCTGTAACCGCTGTTCAGAAAACAATTGCTTTAAAAAAGACTGGACCGATACGTTCCAGGAAATCGCACGATAGGCTGCGTCTTCGGTTCCGCGCGTTGGATGACGACGATATAGTGTGGCCAGCGGACTCCATCCAGACTTACTGTAAAGATCGTTGTGCGCAATGCTCGATTCAAAGGGCTCTTGATCCGTGTTCACAGATAATACTGAAGCGCCATCATTCGCTAATACCACAATGCGCTCTAAAGCGATGCGTTGTTCAAACCGACTCAACCCCATCCTCCCAATCACCGCTAACACGGGCACATAAATATCCCGCCACGCCTCTAAAGCGGATGAGCCTGTCAAGATATAAATCGTTGCGCCACGATGCGCTTGGCGAATGAGTTGCTCTGCATGATCCGGCGAATATTGATCTGCTTCGGTTTCACGTGGGGATTGTAACAAGGCGCGCGAGGGGTCTTCAAGGGTAGCGTCCTTGTCTGTTAGAATTGTAATTTTGTGCGGAAATACTCGAAACTGTTTCTGCGCATCAGCATCGCCTTTTTTCTCATTCAACGCTTCAACGCCTAAATTAAAAAACCCGATGAATTCGCTTT
>PCXJ01000099.1 GCA_002787615.1 Alphaproteobacteria bacterium CG11_big_fil_rev_8_21_14_0_20_44_7 | reverse complement strand
TATCTTCAAAATTTCTCATAACCATCTCTCAATTTTTAGTGCATCATAATATAAGCGAAGTTATATCGGGCACTGATTTATAATCCCCATCTTCAATTCTGGGTACAACCATAATTTCATAATCACAGAATCTTGCGATAGAATTCGCCGTTTCTTCAATCGGCATAGCATTTTCGGGCGATTCTGAAATAACAATTTTGATATTGCTGATGCCTTTTGCTTTTAATACTGCAATTGCGGTTAATGTGTGGCTAATGCTCCCCAGATAGCTGCCTGCTACCAGTAAAACTCCGGCTTTTACTCGCGGGATTAAATCAATAATCGTCTCTGAGTTTGTGAGGGGGGACATCACCCCGCCTACACCTTCAATCAACAGATAGCGGGAATTGGTCGCAGTATCATTGCAGAATTTGGCAAGTTCATCAAAATTCACTTGTTGGCCTTGATAGCGCGCTGCAACATCTGCCGAAATCGGAGCGATGAAACGCCACGGTGAGCAATTATGGATAGATTTTTGGTTCACGCGCAGCCCTTGCGCTTTTATGAGGATTTCCGTATCGTTGGTTTTACCGACTTGATAGCCGCTAATGATGGGCTTAATTGCTGCGACTTCATCACCCCTTTCGCGGATCTGGTGAGCGAGGGCTGCGGTTATCAGAGTTTTGCCGATTTCAGTTCCGGTGGCGGTGATTATATATTTTTTCATAAATCCAGTATCTATTTCTTTCCGGTGATATATGACACCACCCAGCTTACGGGTAGCTTAGCGTTTTTTTCATACTTAGCACGATAAACATTTTCTAATTTCTCAAAATATTGCTTTCCGCGCAATCCCTTGGGCATGCTCTCATTTTGATAGCTAGCGCCGATATATTTCATTGAATTTAGGATTTCCCGCACCGAGTTGTAGTGATAGGTAATATTTTGCGAATGCATGGTGATGTTATGGAAGCCAGCCTGTTTTAATACGGCAAATAAACGCAGAGGTGATTCAAATTCAAGGACATGTTCGGAATTATCCAAAAATGAAAAAGATGATTTTAACTCCTCCAAACTGCCATTTACAAAGGTTGAAATTGCGAAATTACCATTTGGTTTTAATAGGCGTTTTATCTCTTCGGCAACCGGACGTAAGTCGCTAATCCATTGAATTGTCAGGGATGAGATTACATTATCAAAGCTCTCATCCGGCAGAGGAATTGCGGCTGCATCAGCGCAAATTGCCCCCTCACCTGCTAATTCGCACATTTTTGGTGAAATATCCAGATTCGTAATGTCCCAACCTGTATGATTTTTAATAAATCCTGTACCAGCGCCGATATCCAGCACTTTTCCGCGAAATTTGGCGCGGCTGCATAATTCCATCGCAACGCGTTTTTGCAGGCGTGAATTTTCGTCATACAAGCTCGCATAACGGTCAAAGTTCTTCTGTATTTTGACTTTATCTAATTGCATTTAGTATCTTTATGGTCTTTGTGGAAATCAAACCCCAGAATCTTGCGTCCTAGAGAATTATTATATTTTTCAGGTAGTTGTAGCGTTCCTGTTAGCCATTTATAGATATCCCCGTCATCTTCATCGAGGAATTCAGCATAGAGCATAACTTCATCATCTGGCAGAGCATTTAGCATATTATCGGCAAATTTGCCGAGGAGAATGTCGGTTTCCTTACATCCGCGATTTTTACTTCGGAAAAACAGCTTTCTCTTAAATGCTTGGTTCATAACTAACATTAACTCTTTCTTAGTGAATAACAGGTAGAATATAAGTATAGAAAGGTTAAATGGGTGGCAAGAAATATGTTTGGATTTATAACAAAAGCTAAAGAGGCATCGCTTCCGAAAAAACCAGCCTCTTCCACGAAAGCGCAACGCTTCAATGACGGAATCATCATAGTTACGCAGGATAATCTGGCTAAAACTTTGAAAATTGAGGCGGCAAATATGACCGCGATTGATATGCTTGGCTACCCGCAGGAATTATTGATAGACCATGATTTGCGTGATTTTCTTTGTGACCATGCCAAGGAAGATATTGAAGAATATATTGAATTTGCACAAAATGGCAAAAATCTCGATGAAGTGCTGAAACGCACTCGCCGCTTTCGGATGAAAACACATTCCGGCGATGTGCTGCCACTTCGCTTGCGGATTATCAGAAGCCTTTCAACCCATGAATTGCCACGCTTTCAGTTAGTTCTGAATGATGATAGTTTGATTGAAAATATTGAGCAAAACCGTGAGGAATATCGCAATAATCTGCGTGGGGATGAAATATTTGATGCGGCTACCGGCTTGATTGCGAAGAAATCTCTGGTGAAAGATTTGGAAATGGTGGCATTTTATTCCGATAAGACTGGATTTGAATCTTCAATAGCAATGCTAAAAATCTCAAATTTAGATAATATCACTGCGAAATGCGGCGATGTTTGCAGGAAGGAAACTCTCAAACATGTAGCTGATAAAATTGTGTCTAATAAGCGCGAGCAGGATATTGTTGGTGTTTATGAAGACGGAGTTTTTGCTATTGTCCTAACCGAAACGCCAAGTAAAAACACGGCAGTTCCGGTGAATAGGTTGAGAAGAAGTTTGGAAAATAACAAGTTTGAAATCACTATTGATAGCAAAACTCACCTGATTGAAATTGAATCAAATGTTGAATTCAGAGCAATTTGCGCTTCAGAACCAGTTGAAGACCAACTCAAATCACTCGCAGAATCTTTGTAAAAATTGAATCATAGCGTATAATGGGCATATGCGCCCAAATTTGCTATATCCACTATTTACCGATTTGCAATATCTAAAAGGCATTGGCCCTGCCCTGTCAAAGCGGTTTGAAAAACTTTGCGGGCATAAGGTTTGGGATTTGCTTTCCTTAAAACCAACCTCATTTATTGACCGCAGGATTTGCCCGCCGATTATGACCGCGCCGGAAGGAGAAATCGCCAGCTTTGAAGTTGAAATTGAGCAACATAAACCGCCTCCCAAAAAAGGGCTGCCATATCGGGTTTTATGCCGTAATGAGAGCGGTTTCCTAAATCTCGTATTTTTCCATGCTTATCCTGATTCATTGTTAAAGAGCCTGCCAGTTGGCGAAAAAAGAATTGTTAGCGGTGTGGTGGAAAACTTTGGCGAGCAAAAGCAAATTTCCCATCCTGATATAATCGCTAAGCCTGAAGATAGAGAGAAAGTTTTGCGGCTTGAACCGCAATATCCGCTAAGCGCAGGAATTACGCAAAAGAAGATTCGGGCGACAATTTCGCAATCTTTGGCCACCCTGCCCGATTTGCCTGAATGGCAGGATTCTCCGCAATTAGGTTTTAAGGATGCCCTGCTAGAACTCCATTCCCCAGAAAACGAAGATGATATAGAAGGGAGCTTGCAGCGTTTAGCTTATGACGAATTGCTGGCAGGGCAATTAGCGCAAGGGCTGGTTTATCAGCAAACTACTAAAAAATCCGGCGCAAAGATTCAACCTAGGCAAGAAAATTTAATAGAAAAATTAATAACTGCCCTACCCTTCAAGCTGACAAGCGGGCAAGATAAGGCGATAGACGAAATATTCACCGATATGCAAAGCGGCAATAGGATGTTTCGTTTGTTGCAAGGGGATGTTGGCTGCGGTAAAACTGCAGTGGCATTAGTGGCTATGGTCGCGGCGGTAGCAAATAAGAAGCAGGCGGTTTTGATGATGCCGACAACTTTGCTGGCAACCCAGCAGCTCAATTGGATTAAATCCGTCACCCAAAACTTAGATATCCGCACAGAATTATTGACGGGAAATGAAAAGGGCGCAAAACGCGCAGATATTTTAAAAAATCTAAAAAGCGGCGAGATTGATATATTGGTGGGCACGCACGCCTTGTTTCAGGATTGGGTAGAGTTTGCCGATTTGGGCTTGATTGTAATTGATGAGCAGCATCGGTTTGGAGTTTTGCAGCGCCTCAAACTTTCGCAGAAAAATGAGCAGGCACATATCTTGTTGATGACGGCAACGCCGATTCCGCGCACTCTGACAATTGCTTTTTTCGGAGAAATGGATATTTCCCGCATAACTGAAAAGCCTGCCGAAAGATTGCCGATTGAAACTCTGGTTATGCCTTTCAATCAAAGTACAACCTCCCCTAACCCCTCCTATAAGGAGGGGAAATACAAAGACTTCTCTAACCCTTCCTATGAGGAGGGGGACACACGAAAAACCTCCCCCCTTATAGGGGGGATTGAGGGGGGTAATGACAAAATCATATCGGCTCTTAGACGCGCAATTTCCAACGGTGAGAAAATCTTCTGGATTTGCCCGTTGGTTAGCGAGTCTGAAAAAACCGACTTAGCTGCCGCAGAGGAAAGGTACAAATTCTTCAGTAAGATTTTCGGCAATAAAGTTGGCTTAGTGCACGGAAAAATGAAGGAACAACAAAAAAACGAAGTTTTGCAGAAGTTCATCAATGGGGAGCATCAATTATTAATTGCTACAACCGTTATTGAAGTGGGAATTGATGTGCGCGATGCAACGATAATGTTTATCGAACATGCAGAGCGTTTTGGGCTCTCGCAGCTTCACCAGTTGCGCGGGCGGGTTGGACGCGGCGACAAGAAATCCACCTGCATTTTGTTATATGCGGGCAAGCTGGGGCAAGCTTCGGAAGAGCGGCTTAAGGTTATGAAGAAATATAATGATGGATTTAAAATTGCTGAAGAGGATTTGAAAATCCGTGGCGCAGGGGAAATTATGGGCACAAGACAAAGTGGCTTCAAGGAATTTAAATTTGCCGAAATGCCCGAACAACAGGAAGATTTATTCCAAGCGCGGGAAGAGGCGCGCAAGATTTTGCAATCCGACCCAAAACTGCTGAGCGCGCGCGGCAAAAACTTGCGATTATTATTATCTTTGTTTGAATATGATGAAACAATGGAGTATATAAGCGCTGGATGACAGAAATTATAACCAGATTCGCTCCTTCTCCCACCGGATATTTGCATATTGGCGGTGCGCGTACTGCATTATTCAACTATCTGTTTGCCCGAAATATGGGTGGCAAATTCCTGCTGCGTATTGAAGATACAGACCGTGAGCGTTCTACTCAGGAAGCTATTGACGCAATCTTGCGTGGCATGGAGTGGATGGGCTTATCTCCCGATGAAGCTCCCGTATATCAGTTTAAAAACTCACCACGCCATGCAGAAGTTGCTGAGCAATTAATCGCTAATGGTAAGGCCTATAAATGCTATGTGACTGCTGATGAGTTGACCAAATGGCGTGAAGAAAACCCGCATAAAAAATTCCGCAGCCCATATCGTGATGGCAAAAGCGGCAGCGGGGAGTATGTAGTTCGCCTCCGCGCGCCTGATTCCGGTGAAGTCAAAATCCGCGATTTGATACAGGGTGAAATTACCGTTAAGGCAGAAGAGCTGGATGATATGGTTCTACTCCGCTCCGATGGCACGCCGACATATATGTTAGCTGTAGTGGTAGATGATCATGATATGAACATTACCCACGTTATTCGTGGCGATGACCATTTAACAAACACTTTCCGTCAGAATATGATTCATTACGCAATGAATTGGAAACCAC
>PCXJ01000076.1:5628-8935 GCA_002787615.1 Alphaproteobacteria bacterium CG11_big_fil_rev_8_21_14_0_20_44_7 | reverse complement strand
CTGCCGGAAACCACGCCTTCCGTATGATGAGAATTCACAGCAAACTCGGCTTTATTGGTGATTTTACTCAGCACTGAGCCGGATTCGACCAGAACATTATGCGTATATTCTGTAGCATCAATTCCTCGATGGCTGGAATTTGTTGATGAATATTTTTGGATATTTGAGCTTAATTTTGCACCATGCATTCCTGCTAGAATCTGCATTCCTGCGCATATCCCTAGGAGCGGCGTGTTTTTTGCTAGTGCTTTTTTGATAATCTCAATATCAAAATTCAAACGCGAGCTGGGTGGAAATGCCGGTTTTTCACCTTCAACATACCAAGCAGGCTCAAGTGCAAAATCCCCACCGGGAATTATTATGCCGTCTACCCGCTCCAGATATTCATCAATCAATTGCGACTGAAAAGGAATGCCGATTGGAATTCCGCCAGCTTTGGCAATAGCATTAAAATAGCTATCGCGGATGGCATAATGCGGGCGCGGAGAAAAACTGCCATTCTCCAAAAAATCCAGCGTAACACCTATTATTGGCTTTTTTGTCATGTTTAGATTATATACAAATTATGAACGCACCCATAGAAATTTTTAACAAAAGGCTGCTTAAAACTCATCTTAATCGCGCCAATCGTGATGATTTTCTGGTGCGGGAAGCGCGCGAAATGCTGGAAGATAAGCTTTCCGATATAAAGCGTGATTTTTCTGCCGAGCTTAATATCAATCGGTTTTATGAAATTCTCGAAGGCGGGGAAAATAAATATGACATAATCAAATCTTCGCTGGAGCTGCATTGGATAAATGATTTGCCGGGGGTTTTGCTGCAATCTAAACGCCTGCTAAAACCGGACGGGCTGTTCATTGCCAATATATTTGGTGGCGAAACCTTGAAAGAGCTGCGCGAATGTTTTTATGAGGCTGAACCTGAAGGCATATCCCCGCGTATTTCGCCATTTGTTGATGTACGAGATGCCGGAAGTTTGTTGCAGCGCGCCGGATTTGCCCTGCCGGTTGTAGATAGTGACACGATTATAGTCACTTATGAGGATGCATTCCACCTGATGCGGCATTTGCGCAAAATCGGGGAAACCAATGCTTTGATTAAGCAACGCAAGAATTTTACCTGCAAAAGTTTCATGGATAAGGTTGTTGAAATTTATGCCAAAAAATTTACCGATAATGAGGGGCGGATTGAAGCCAGCTTCGAGATTGTGACGATGACAGCATGGAAACCGCACGCATCGCAACAACAACCTCTGGCACGCGGTTCGGCAAAGAATAAATTAGAGGACGCACTTAGTTGATTCTCTTGACTTTTTACCGCAAAAAGCAGAGAATCCACAGCATAAAAAGGAAGGCAAAGTGACAGAAAATAGATTGTTTAAAACCGAAAGCCACACAGACCGCTCATTTGATGAGCAGTTGCAGGCTGTGAATTCACAAATCATCCTTATGGGCGAGCAAGTGGTGAAGCTGCTGGAAATAGCCCGTAAATCTCTGGAGAAACCTTCGAAAAAGCTGGTTGAAGAATCAAAATCAGAGGATAGAAAGCTCAACGCGCTGGATTTTGACGTACAGCAAAAAGCCACAAAAATCATCGCGCTGCGCCAGCCGCTTGGCGTGGATTTACGCTTCATTATCGCAGTTCTCAAAATTTCCTCATCGCTGGAGCGTATGGGTGATTTAGCAAAATCTTCGTGCAAAAAAGCCTCGCGCTTCCATAATTTAATATCGGAAGAAATAAATAGTGACTTACACGAAATAAACGCACTCGCAACCAAGATGGTCAACGATACCATGAATGCTTATCGCGATATGGATGCGGCAAAAGCCAATTATGTTTTGGGACAGGATGATGAGGTGGACGATTTATATCACAAATTACTCGATGATGTGAAAGAACATGCGCGCATTAATCCTGATTTAATCCCCGCCTTTGGTGATATTATTTTTGCTGCAAAAAACATGGAACGCATCGGTGACCATTGCACCAAACTCGCAGATTTAGTGCATTATATCGCCTCGGGCGAACATGTCGGCAAAGTCGCCAATCAGAAAAAGCAATTTGAAGATAAAGAATAATGGAAAAGCCGGTTACGCTTTGTATCCTCGATGGTTGGGGAATAGGAAAACCTACCCCGCATAATGCAATTTATCAGGCTAATACCCCGAACTGGGATGCACTTTGCGCTGAATATAGCTGCGCTGAATTGCGTACTGATGGAGTTGCCGTTGGCTTGCCGGAAGGGCAAATGGGCAATTCCGAAGTCGGGCATATGACAATTGGTTCTGGGCGAATAATGCTGCAAGATTTACCGCGTATTGATGATGCCATAAAAAGCGGGAAACTCGCCGAAAATGATAAGCTCAAAAATCTGGGAAAGCGCTGCCATATCATCGGCTTATTTTCTGATGGCGGCGTGCATGCTCATATCAGCCATATCAAAGCGCTGGCAGAAATCGTAGAAAAGAATGGAGCGCAGGTTTTTGTTCATGCTTTGCTGGATGGGCGTGACGTGGCACAGAAATCAGCAAATAAATATCTGCAAAATTGCGGGCTGAACATTGCCACAATCGGCGGCAGATATTATGGCATGGATAGGGATAAGCGCTGGGATAGGGTGGAAAAAGCCTATGATGTTTTTGCAGGTATCGGCAATCGGGAAGCGGATGTTAGCGCAGCCTTGGAGAAAAATTATAGCGCGAATGTTACGGATGAGTTCATTATCCCGACAATTATCGGTGATTTTGACGGTATGCAGGATGGCGACTCGATAATTTTTGCAAATTTTCGTGCTGACCGGGCAAGGCAATTAATCACCGCTATGGTTGACCCTGAATTTGCCGGATTTGCGCGCAAAAAAACTATCCATTTCGCCAAGAAAATCGGCATGGTGGAATATTCCGATGATATAAATGAGCTGCTGGAAACCTTGTTTCCTGCCGAAATCCCGAAAAATTCCATGCCGGAGATTGTTAGCCGCGCGGGCTTGAAGCAATTACGCACAGCAGAAACCGAGAAATATGCGCATGTCACATTTTTTATGTCGGGCGGGCGTGAACAGGAATTTGCGGGAGAGGAGAGGATTCTCGTACCATCGCCCAATGTCGCAACTTATGATTTGCAACCGGAAATGTCATCTGTCGAGTTGGCCGATAAACTTGCTGCTTCTATCACTTCCAAGAAATATGAGCTGATTATCGCGAATTTTGCCAATACGGATATGGTTGGGCATAGCGGAAATCTGGAAGCGGCGAAAAAGGCAGTGGAAGCGGTGGATGATGCGCTTGGGAAGTTGCGTAAAGCCAAT
>PCXJ01000076.1:5331-5619 GCA_002787615.1 Alphaproteobacteria bacterium CG11_big_fil_rev_8_21_14_0_20_44_7 | reverse complement strand
CCGATCATGGCAATGCCGAAGAAATGAGCGATGAGCATGATAATCCGCATACTCAGCATAGCTTGAACCCCGTGCCGTTTTTGGTCGCAAGCCGCAAATTGGGGAAAGTTGATGTGCAAAATGGCGGGCTGGCAGATATTGCGCCGACTATTTTAAAACTGCTAGATTTGGAAATCCCGACTGAGATGACTGGCAAAAATCTGATTAGCTAATCAGCTCTGTTATCTGTTACCTCTGCGCGAGAAATCGCGGCTTATCAAGCGGGTATGGAACAAAATTATTGGCAAG
>PCXJ01000076.1:0-5325 GCA_002787615.1 Alphaproteobacteria bacterium CG11_big_fil_rev_8_21_14_0_20_44_7 | reverse complement strand
TTTGATGCTTTGTGGATATTGCGCCTCGGAGGCTACTGGCGCACCAGCCCCAGACTTCTCTTCGATATAAGCCTCATAACCACCCTCTTCAGCATAATTCTTGCTCACCGGATAAGGCGCATCGGCGGCTGACATACTCAAAGTTGCGATTTCCTGAACGCGCTCACTGCGCAAACTCGCCATCCGCATAAAGCCTTCATCTAGCAGTGACATCATTTTTGCATCACGGGTTTTGCCGCTTCTGCCCCCCAAAACAACACCAACGACATTATCCCTGCCGCGCTTTGCAGAAGTGACCAGATTAAATCCTGAGGCATTAACATAGCCGGTTTTCAGCCCGTCTGCTCCGGCATAGCTGGTGAGAACGCGGTTATGTGATTTATAGGTTTTTCCGTTATAGACAAATTGTGTGCGCGAGAAATAATGATAATATTCTTTGTAATGCTTTTTCAGCGCGATTCCCAAAAGTGCCATATCCTTTGCAGTTGTGACCTGCTTTGGGTCATGCAATCCTGATGCATTTCTGAAAACAGTATTTTTCATACCTAATTGTTTGGCGCGGGCAGTCATAGTTTTGGCGAAATTAGCCTCTGTTCCGCCCAGTCTTTCCGCCAGAACAACTGCGGCATCGTTGGCAGAGCGTATAATCAGCGCCAATACTGCATCGCGCACGCGGATTTTCTCACCCGCTTTCAGCGATAAATTTGTTTGTGGACGACTTGCCGCCTCACGCGAAATCGGCATTTTCTCATTCCATTTTAATTTTCCGGCGCGCAAAGCTTCAAAAGTTAGGTACAAAGTCATCATTTTGGTAAGCGATGCCGGATGGCGGGTAGAATCTGCATTTTCCTGATGAAGAATTTTTCCGGTGTCAGAATCCACCAGAAAAGCTGCATATTTGGGATTTCCGGAAGTTTTATAGACTTTGGAGCTGGAAACCTTGCGTGCTTGGGAGTTTTCAGCAGTAATCAGGCTCAAAGATATTGAGAAAACCACTAAAAACAATAATTTGCACATCAACTTCATTTATCAACCTCAATCGCACCTTAATAATCTTACTACTAACAATCTCATCATATCTACAGCAAGTTTTATACCATATATTCCAAATTTTACGCAAGAAATGGTAAATAAAACATTAATTTTACTACTTCCCCTATTCTACCACAAATCCATGCTTTCTGAAAACATCTTTTGCGGGTTCTGAGGTTAAATAATCCAGATATTTTCGTGATTCTTCCATATTACTGCCCACTACTACTGCTGCGTGGTAATATATCGGTTTGTGAAGCCTAGCGGGGATGTCACCGATATATTGTAAGGAATTTTTGTAGAGAAGCGCATCTGTTGCATAAATAACCCCCGCCGTTTGGCTTTTTATTATCAAATCCACAGTTTTGGAAGAAGTTGGAGCAAAAACCATGAATTTACGGAGCTTGCGCCATCTTTTTACATTCATCAAAACCTTTTCAGTAATTTCACCCAGAGTCACGGTGGCAGGGTCAGCCATTACCATCAAGGCGCGATTATGGATATAATCCAGATTCTCCTCCAGATTTTTGCTTTGTGAGATTTCAAAGCCTTTCGCGGCAACCAGAGCTAATCGGTTTTTTGCCAGAGTCACATGCGAGCTTGCATCAATCAGCCCACGCTCCTCCATTTTTTGCATCCATTTATCGCTGGCAGTAATCACGATATCTGCGGGGTCACCATCCTCTATTTTCCTGAGCAATTCTGAAGTTGCCTCAAACACGGCATTCACATCCACCGCATTGCTGCGCGAATATATGCGGGAAATCTCCGAAATCGCCACCGTCATGCTCGATGATGCAAGAATAGTAACCGAATCAACGTTTTCCGGCTGGATATCTTCCTCATTCGCGTGCGCAGAAACGCAAAAAAGCAGGAATAATAGAGCGGTATAAATGAATTTCATAATCACCAGAGTAATCTATGTACAAGAAATTGCACTAAAATTTTCTGGCAAAAACGCGCTAAAATCATTTACAAAACTTAATGCATATGACATAAAGCGATATGCTTAGAAAAAGACAAGACCCTGAAATAGTAAAAGCTGCCGCTACCAGTTTTCTGGCAGAGCCGATTGGCTATAGTGATAAGATGAAGCTGCTTACGGTCAAAAAGTTTCTAAAAAAAAGAGGTAATTATGAAGACAGGATTGCAGAATTAGAGAAAATAGACTGGAAATATGAAAAATGTGATGCTTTGCAAGCCATTACTACTTTGAGAGATATTTTAAAAAATGTGGAAGATACGGGCAAGCTTAGCATGATAGTATTAAGCAGAGCAAAGGCAAGTTTTGCAATGCTTGCTGAAGGTTGCACGGCGCAAGCGGATGGTGCACTGGAAGACTACGTGAGAGCGTATGAGAATTTGGATGAGGTAATAGAAGCTGAGCTGGAAGAAGGTTACGGTAAGTCATTTGATTCCGGCTCAGGATATCAGGATGACCAGATGTTTTTGGATCAGGCAGAATATGAAGAAGAGGAAGAGGAAGAGTTAGAACGAGAAGCTGCGGAAGAAAGAGAGGAAATAGAGGATGAAATGGGGTTTGCTATGGATGATTACTATAAGTTTTCTCAAGAAGCAGCAATGTATCAAAGATTGCATGAATTGCTGGTGGATATGATTCACGCAATAACCCCAGCAGACAGAAGCAGAGATGGCGGGAAAGATTCCAGAGGACGCTGAAAATTGCTCCGTTGCGCTAAGTCTCGGTGGCGCTTGAACCATATAAATAAAGCCCCACCCCCCTTAAATCCCCCCTAATAGTGGGGAGATTTCTCCGCAATATCCCCCCTCCTTATAGATTTCCCCGTATAACCCCCCCTCCTTATAGGAGGGGCTGGGGGAGGTTGGGAAGCAAATTCAGGCGATGACATTTATGTTTTGGTATGGCTGCCTTTACTCCGTCGCGCAATTTTCCGCTTCTTGCGATAATCTTTTGAGCGCAACTACGATATCGGGATGATTATTCATCACATCATCAATTATCGAAATATCACCATTTGATGCGGCAGCTCCGGCTTCAGCAAGGATAAAAATCTTATCATCGGGAAGATTCTGGCTCAGCAATTTTGCGTGACAACGGCAGATTTCTTCCGATTCACCATCAGATGTGCAAGCCATAATATATGCCGCAAAACCTGCCTTACTTTCCGTTTCCGGAGTTGCTTGAGAGTTATTATCATCACCGCAGGCAGCCAATAAAAGCAATGCCATAGCGGCAATTATTTTTGGAGTTTTTAAGTGCATATTTAACTGCATATCAGCAGCTTAGCATTATTTTCGTAAGCAGGCAACACCGGGCAATTCTTTACCTTCAAGCCACTCTAAAAATGCACCGCCCGCCGTGGAAAGATAGGTGAAGCTTTTGGTCAATCCGGCTTTTGAGAATGCCGAAACCGTATCACCGCCACCGGCAATAGATTTCACCTGCCCTGCCGAGGTTAATCCGGCAACAGCGCGCGCCAGAGAAACCGTTCCCGATTCAAAAGGTGGCATTTCAAATGCACCAAGCGGGCCATTCCATACGATTGTTTTCATATTACCCAGCTTTTCCTGCGCGAGAGAAACGGTTTTTGGCCCGATATCAAGCATCATGCCATCGCCAATATTCACCACACCAACAATGCTGGATTCGGCATAGGCTTTGAATTCCTGCGTCACCACCCCATCTACGGGCAATAGAATCTCGCAATTTTTTTCCTGCGCGCGTGCCAGAATTGCTCTTGCAGTATCCAGCAAATCATCTTCATATATGGATTTGCCGATATTATGCCCTTGCGCTTTGAGGAATGTATTCGCCATCCCGCCGCCGATTACCATCAAATCAACCTTATCAAGCAGATTATCGAGCAGCGAAAGCTTGGTTGAAATTTTTGAACCGCCAATAATAGCAGCTAGCGGCTTTTCCGGATTACCGAGGATATTTTCCAGATTCTCCAGCTCCTCCTGCATCAAACGCCCGGCTGCATGCGGCAAAATTTTGGTAATACCCGCAACTGAAGCATGTTCACGATGTGAGCAAGAAAATGCGTCATTCACATAAACATCGCCAAGATTTGCAAGTTTTGCGGCAAATTCAGGGTCATTCGCGGTTTCGCCCTCATAAAAACGTAGATTTTCAAGCAATAGCAGCTCGCCTTCCTGCAATTTCTCCACTGCGTTTTCCGCTTCCGCGCCAATGCAATCCACCGCGAATTTTACATCTCTTCCGGTGGTGATTGAAAGACCATCGGCAATCGGTGCGAGTGAAAGGCTTGGGTCAAACTTGCCTTTAGGACGGCCAAAATGGCTCATCACAATCACTTTTGCGCCCCTATCCAGCAATTCTATAACAGTTTGCGAGGCACGTCTGATGCGTGTCATATCGGAGATTTTCCCGCCCTGAATCGGCACGTTCAAATCGGCACGCACAATCACGCGCTTGTCACTAGCCTCAATATCATCAATTGTCAGGAATTTTCCCATGCGCTTCTTTTATTACCATAGCCGAGCGCGGTCAAGCATAGTGTTTTGACTAATTCTCCTATTGCATTAGCGGTGGGGAAATTCTATAAGCGCAGAATGACAAATTGGACAGCAAAAATTTTGGGAGTTGCCGCAGCTTCGCTAGTAATGACCGATGAAGCGCAGAACACCCCGATAGAAGCATATCGCGAAATTTCTGCTTTGCCGTCAGTCCCGTGGTTGCGCAACACTGCGTGGGGAGCTGCTAAGGCAGTTGAAGATTTTAATAAGGATGCATCTTCTAAGAATTTGAAAATATCACAAGCAAATGTTAATGAATTTAGGTTGGCACTGGCGCATTTTCGTGAATCTTACCCAAGTGCTTGGGAAGCTATGAAGCCAAAAGCCGAAAAGTTTTTGGATGAGTTGGAAAAATTCGCAAAAACCGGCAGTAAATCCGGCGATATATTAGTGGCAGATATCAAAAAATGCAGAGAATTAGGCTTGGGCGAAAAAGCCCCAGAAACGCCAAAAATTGAGCGCTAAAAGCCGATATTAATAAGTATCCACATAGCTTTGTATAATTTTCTCTTTCTCGCGCATAATCGCATCGCGGAGCATCGCAAACATCAGCCCTTCACCGCTTAAATTATCCAATCTGGTGTGGATGGCCAAGCCCTTATAATGCGTTTTCTGGGTTATTCTGATTCCCGAAGCTTGGTTTTTTGACTTCGACTCACCATTAGTTTCGCCGAAATTTGCATAAATTATGTTATGCGCGTTTTGTTGTTTGTTCATACCCTATATTAAAGCATATTTTGTTCCAATATTCAATAGATTTGGTTAAAATGT
>PCXJ01000032.1:5399-5541 GCA_002787615.1 Alphaproteobacteria bacterium CG11_big_fil_rev_8_21_14_0_20_44_7 | reverse complement strand
TCATCAATTACATTGATTCCCATCAACCTACCGACGACAGTCGGTAGTGGTTGAGTAATTATTACACTTGACATATACCCTGTATAGGTATAGTATACCCCAATGAGGTATTTAATAATTATTTTGCTATTAGTGCCACAAA
>PCXJ01000032.1:0-5391 GCA_002787615.1 Alphaproteobacteria bacterium CG11_big_fil_rev_8_21_14_0_20_44_7 | reverse complement strand
GCCCGTCCGGTTTCTTACCCCGGTGGGTGGACCGTTATGCAGAATAATGATTATAGCATGAATTCCCTGCATATACATTATTCTCCAACGGCGAAAGAATCAATCGGCTGGAAGGCGGAATATAATCGCGATGAGGATTTCCAATTGCAAATGGCGCAATATAACCGTCTGCTCAAACGTTGGAATATGGAAGATGCACAAGCAAATGCTTATTTGAAGCTGGGGTTGGGTATAGCTGAGCAAGAGGGTGATGTTGATCCGGCAACTACAATCGGCTTCGCAAGTGATTATGAAACGCGGCGGATTTTCGCTTCATATGAAAACCGATATTTAAAAGCCGGAAGTTTTTCCGATGCATTTACGCAAAAAGCGCGGGTGGGAGTCGCACCTTATTTAGGTGAATATGATGATTTGCAAACTTGGCTAATGCTGGAAGTGGCGCATGACCCCGAAGGGCGGGATGAGTTTGTGACGACACCGTTAGTGCGGTTTTTTAAGGATGAATATATGGCGGAAATCGGTTTTAGCTCGCAAAAGGATTTATTATTTAACTGGGTTATAAGATTTTAATTCTAACAATGGAGAAGAAGATGAAAAAGATGATTTTTATAGCGGCAATGATTTTAGCCCCGCTTTCGGCAAATGCGGAAACTGTGAATGTTAAGGTAAACGGGCTGGTTTGCTCATTTTGCGCTACGGCAATTGAAAAAACTTTTGCCAAAAAAGGCGTGGCGAATGTCGATGTGAATTTGGAAGAAAAATATGTGAAATTTGATGTGCCTGAAGGCTCAGAAATGAATGACGAGGAAATCACCGAAACAATCAACGATGCGGGTTATGACGTAAAAGGAATCGAAAGAAGTGAATAAATTAATAGCTACATTTTCACTTTTTACTTCAATGGGAACGCTTTTATGCTGCGCTCTGCCCGCGCTTTTAGTAACGCTCGGCATGGGTGCGGCGATGATAGGGCTGGTGAATAATATCCCGCAGCTTGTTTGGTTCTCGGAGAATAAAGTTTATTTCTTTGTGGCGGCGGCACTAATTCTGGCATTTAACGGGTTTATTCTATGGAAAAATCGCAACGCGCCATGTCCGGTTGATGCGGCGAAGGCGGAGGCTTGCACCAGATTGCGTAAGATAAATATATGGGTATATGGAATTTCATTGCTGATTTATGCTATAGGCTTCTTTTTCGCATACGTGGCACAATATTTAATATAGGAGACAAAAAATGAACGATTCTTGTGATGATAAACATCCTGACCATTCAAAAGAATTGGCGAATTTAAGCCGTGTGGCAGGGCAAATTGAAGGGGTGAAAAAGATGATTTCCGAACGCCAATATTGCCCTGATATTTTAACGCAATTGCGCGCAGCGCGCTCGGCAATGAAATCGGTGGAAGCCAAGATATTAGAAGCGCACTTGGGTGCGTGTGTGGAGGAAGCATTTGCCAGCAAAAACGTGGTTCTGCAAAAACAGAAAATTGACGAGCTAAAAGAGATTTTTAAGCGCTTCGAGGATTAATATAATTCTGGCTAATCGTACGATTTTTTCCGAATTTCATTGTATTAAACAGTAAAATTTTGTATAATATTCTCGAACAATAAAGGGGGATATTATGGAACTATTCATTTTAATTTTTGTAGCGATACTGGGCGTGATGTTCTGGGCGATGGTTATTTATAACCGTTTGATAGCCTTGCAACAAACCCGCAAAAGCTCATTTGCTGATATTGATGTGCAGCTTAAACTGCGCCACGATTTGATACCGAATCTGGTAGAAACCGTGAAGAAATATGCAGCGCATGAGAGCGAGGTTTTTACGCAAGTGACCGAGGCTCGCTCACAAGCAATGCAGGCGAAATCTGTTGATGCGAAAAGCTCCGCCGAGACTTTCCTTGATAAGGCGATGATGAACTTGCTGGCAGTTGCGGAAAATTATCCGGAGCTAAAAGCCGATGCAATTTTCAATCGTTTTCAGGGTGAACTTTCCGCGCTGGAAAAAAGCATCGCGGCGGCGCGCAGATTCTTCAATAATGCAACGGCTGAATTGAATACGACATCACAGCAATTTCCGGCAAGTGTGATTGCTAATATGTTCAAGTTCAAAGAAGAAGAATTCTTCGAGCTGGAAGAAGATAAGCGCAAAACCTTGGATGAGCCTTTGAAGGTACAATTCTAGGATGGCAACGCCAACTGTCGGCCTCAAAACCCATATATGGAATAATAATCTGAAGGTAGTGCTGTTTCTACTGCTCTACCCGATGATTATTACTCCGTTATATGTGGGAGTGATTGCAGTATTCATATATATATTCGGCATGCTCGGCTCATTTAATGCGCCGGAATCTACACAAACTATTGCAGAGATTTTTGAAGGCATAATTTATGGCTATTGGTATGTGCCATATTTGCTGTTATTTGGCTATCTCGGCTTGGTTTATTTATGGCATAAAGATTACATGCATCTGGCAAAACGAAAAGCACCGATAAACCGTAATTCATATCCTGAAATTTATACGTTGCTGGAAAATCTATGTATTTCACGCGGGATGAAAACGCCATATTTTTTCTTGTATGAGCATGCTTCGCCAAATGCTTATACGCGCGGAATTTCCGAGCATACATATTATATCGTTATCACCACCGGATTGCTGGAAAAGCTGGAAACCGATGAGCTGGAAGCAGTGCTGGCACATGAGCTAACGCATATCATAAATCGTGATACGAGGTTTATTTTCCTCACCTCATCAGTAACCGAGATTTTTCTCAAATTCGGAGATTTGCTGGTATCGCCTGCCGATGGGGATAGAATGTATGTTTCAGGTCACGGGTTTTTGGCAATGGTTCCGCTATTCTTTCTCTCCATGCTTTTTAAGATGGGAAATGTCGGTCTGTTTTTGGTGAATGCATTAATTACAAAAAACCGTGAATTTGTTGCAGATGCAGGGGCAGTGGAGCTAACAAAAAACCCGCAAGCATTGATTCGTGCGCTTAGTAAAATCGAAGATGGCTATTATTATTTAGGGCTGAATATGCCACTTTCCGAGCGTGTTTCTCTGATTCATTATGATAATCCGCGTGATTTCACCTATACCCATCCCGAAATCAGCAGCCGCATTGCCAAGATTCGGGCAATAAACAGAACGGGTTAATTAACAACCTTCAAGCCCTGCCAGCGTTTGACTATATTCGCATCAATATCAAATAAATCCAGCACGCGACCAACTGTGTGATTGATAAGCTCATCAATAGTTTGCGGGCGCGAATATAGGGCGAGCACGGGTGGATAAATAATCGCCCCGACATTTGAAAGTTTAGCCATATTTTCCAGATGCAGCGCATGAAGCGGAGTTTCCCGCACCATTAGCACTAATTTCCTGCGCTCTTTGAGCATCACATCTGCTGAGCGCGACATCAGGCTGGAGGTCACGCCACTGGCGATTTCACTCATTGTGCGGATGGAGCAGGGCGCGATTATCATACCATCAGCACAGAAAGAACCGCTGGAGATGCAAGCCGAGATATCCTCAAATTTGTGGGTATGGTCGGCAAGTTTTTTGATATCTTCCAGCGCATAATCGGTTTCCGCCGCAATCGTGATTTGTCCGGCTTTGCTGATTATCAAATGAGTTTCCACATCCGCGCATTGCTGCAAAACTTCGAGCATTCTAATGCCTAAAATTGCACCTGAAGCACCTGTAATTCCCACTATTATCTTTCTCATAAACTTGTTATACAACATTATGAGTCCAGAAATCAAAGTATTTGAAGCGCCGAATCCTGACGGCAAAGGCACGCATAAAATTTCCTATACCAAATGGGGAAGTGGTGAAAAGCTGCTGGTTTGCGTGCACGGGCTAACCCGCAATGGCAGGGATTTTGACTGGCTAGCCAAGGAAATGGCGGAGCATTATACCGTGATTTGCCCCGATATGGCAGGGCGGCATAAATCCGAGTGGTTCGAGAATTATGAGTGGTATGATAATATGGTGTATATCGCTGATACATTGGCGCTGATTAAGCATGTTGGCGCGAAGAGCATAGATTGGGTCGGAACTTCTATGGGTGGAATTATGGGGATGATAATTGCAGCTACCCACCCGCATTTAATCGGAAAAATGGTGCTAAATGATATCGGCGCGGAAATTTCAAAAGCCGGAATGCAGCGTATAAATGATTATATGAAATTTGAAGCGAAATTCAAAACGCGTGAGGAAACAGAGAGGAAAATACGTGAGATCTTTGCACCGTTTAAGATTGAGCGTGAGGAAGATTGGCAAAAATATTTTGATTTCTGGATAAGAAAAGATGTGAAAGGTTATTACTCATATGATTATGACCCGAAGATTGGGCAGGCATTCCCACCGCCGGAGAAAGTGGATTTATGGCGCTTATGGGAGGCGATTCAAACCCCGATTTTGCTTTTGCGCGGAGGGCTTTCAGATATATTGGAGCGCGATGTAGCAGAAAAAATGGCGCAGGGTCATAATGTGGAGTTTGTTGAGTTTGCAGGTTACGGTCATGTTCCGCCATTGATAAATGATGAGCAGATTGCGGTGGTTAAGCAATTCTTGCTTTAAAAGCAGAATGAAATCTTATATTCTGCCGAAATGCTTTTAACTATCGCGGCAATTTTAACAGTTTTAATGGCCATTGTGCTGGTGCTTGACGTTACCAAATTCATAATCCCGAATTGGCTGAATTTTTTCATCCTGCTTTTATATCCGGTATTTTTGGTTCTAACCCCGCAAGAGGTGGAATGGTGGTGGTCGATATTGCTAATGCTGGGATTTTTCGCATTTGGTTTTCTGCTGTTTAATTTCAGGATAATCGGCGGTGGCGACGTGAAATTGCTGGTCGCGCTCAGCCTGTGGATTGGCTGGCAACCTGATAGCCTGATTTTCTTCGTGTTCGCAGTTTCCATTCTCGGCGGTGTGCTTTCAATATTGGTGATATTGTTGCGTGTAGCCGCGATTACTTATGGCGCGCGGGTGAATAATAAAATCACCCTGCCGCGAATATTAACTTGGGGAGAGCCGCTGCCTTATGGTGTGGCAATCGCAGTTTCATTTGTTTATATGATATGGACGAATCAGATTCTTGGGCTGGTTGTCCCTGATTTGCGTGGCTAAGATTTGTGAGGTTGGGGTATTAAGGGCAAATATATCCGTTGCTGAAACCGCCGCGTTCTTTATCTCCTCTACTCGCCAATATATTTTCTACGATCTGCGAGGGTGTGTTAGGTTCTGCGCTAACTAGATTTCCGGGATAGCCGTCTTTTGCTTCTTTGGGTGGGTGTTTTTTCACCCATTCTGTTGTTTTTTGTTCCGACATAGGTAAATATTTATTAGGGAATGCAAGTGAAGTCAAGTATAATTATTTCA
>PCXJ01000009.1 GCA_002787615.1 Alphaproteobacteria bacterium CG11_big_fil_rev_8_21_14_0_20_44_7 | reverse complement strand
TTTCTCATTTTTCAACTAAAGGTTATATGCCTATGAATGATTGAATATAATTAAAATTCAATTAATTTATACTTCCCGTCATCCGATTTAACGATTTTTATAGCGAAAGCTTCCTGCGCTTTTTGGTTGAGGCGATGAATATGGGTTTCAACAGTTCTCGTATTAGTATCGGCAGAATAGCCCCAAACATTCTGCAATATCTTTTCCTTGCCCGAATTAGGGGATTGGTGGAGGAATTTGATTAATTCCACTTCCTTGCCGGTTAGTTGCGCCTTCTTGCTTTCTTGCGATAATTGCTGCTTACGGGTTTCGCAAATAATTCTACCGATTGGAATTGCGGTATCTGCAACATATTCTATGCAAGTTATGATATCTCCGAGTTTGTACGGGGTAGTGGGGAGCGCGGCGGCTTTTATAGCAAAATCCGCCTTTTTTGGGGAATCTGTGAGTTCGTAATTTTGTAGATTCTCAGAAAGCGCTGATGCAACTATATCGGGAAGGTTTTCAATATATATTTTCTGAGGATTCGTCATACAAGGTTCATTCGCTATTATCCAGATTGAAGATGTTGTTGAAATATTTATTGATTATATTCTCCGTATCAAGCAATCTTTTTGCAATTCTGTCAAAGTCATTTTCACCAAAGCTTTGTGCGATAATATTCTTCTGCGCTTGGGTGGCATGTTCGGGATCAAATCCAACCTGACTTAACAGCCTTGTGATTGATTGCAAATCACGCAGAAATCCATAACTTTCTTCCAGCTCATTGCCCATATGGTTGGATATCACTGATTCGGATTTTAAAACATGCCAGAATGTCTTGTTATTTAATTCCAATATCTCTGCAAATCTGCGTGATTCGGTTAATCTGAAATATTGAATGATGAATTCGATTTCAAAAAAACCGCCTTTTGCATATTTTAAATCCCATGGGTTAGCATCGGTGAAGGATTGAGCAATCTTCCCACGCATATCCCAAATATCTTTGGCAAATTTTTTTTTGTCACGCTCTTGAGTCAATACACTGAATATATAATCCGAAAGCTCTTTTTGCAGGTTTTTATCACCTGCAATTGTCCGTGCTTTGGTGAGAGCCATATATTCCCAGCTCCATGCCGCATCATTATAATATTTCTGGAACGCTTTATAAGAAGTTGCTAGCGAGCCTTGCGCTCCCGAAGGACGCAGTCTGGTATCAACATTATACAAAACTCCATCCTCGGTTAATGTATTGATTTCACTATTGAAATCTTGTGCAATTTTGAGGAAATATGATGAGGCATTAGCATCATTGGAAGAATAGACGAAAACCAAATCAAGGTCAGAGCCAAACATTAATTCATAATTGCCGAGCTTGCCTAATGCTACAATTGCAATTTCTCCCTTAATATCGCTTTGATGACGTTTTTTGACCAGACTCAGAACATTAGAAACCACAATATCGGCGATATTTGAAAGATGCACTCCGGCTTCTTTTTTGGGAACAAGGTTTTTCAAAAGCCTGATACCAACCTGAAATTCCATATCATGTTTCCAGCGATGGATGATTTTCATTTTTTCTTCAAATGTTTTTCCATGGGATAAAGCTAATTCGATGCTTTCCAGCAATGAGGCAGAATCGGGGAAATCACTATAAAAATCGGAGGAGAGAATTCTCGTAACCAGCCCCGGTGAGCGGCTGAAATTTTGTGCAAGCCACGGGGAATTTCCCATTATCTCAGCGATTAAATCAATCAATTCAGGTTTAGTTTCAAATAGAGAAAATAGCTGCACGCCGGAGGGCAGGGTAGTCAGGAAATCATCAAATTTCACGAAGGCGATGTCCGGCTCGCTGCTTTTTGCGAATGATTCTAGGATATTTGGGGTTAGCTCGGTGAGAATCTCGCGCACACGCTTAAATCTGGTTGCGCGTCTTCTGCCATGATGCCAACCACGAATAATTTCGCAGACTCTTTCCGCGTTTTTAAAGCCCATTTTGCCGATAGTGAGCAATGTTTCCGGATCGTTTGAAACTCCGGTGAATACCAAATTGCCACTTGCCCCAAGGCTGGGTGATTCCGTAAATAATCTTGCATAATAACCCTGTACCAAGGCTAAGTTTTTGCGCAAATCGGTGGAGAATTCTTGCGGTGAATCATAGCCCATAAAGATAGTGAAATTATCAAATTCCTCGCGTTGTAAGGGTAGGGTGTGAGATTGCTCATCCGCCACCATTTGCAAGCGATGCTCAATATTGCGATAAAATTCATAGGCGTGGATTAAATCTTGCGCCGCTTGCTTTGTGATATGCTTTTCCTTCTCTAATTCCAGCAGCACCGGACAAGTGGATTTTCCACGCAAAAGCTCATTTCTGCCACCCCAGATTAATTGCTGAACTTGCGCAAAAAATTCAATCTCACGAATGCCGCCTTTGCCAAGCTTGATGTTATAGCCCAGCAACGTATCAGGCTTAAAATCAGTGTTGCTATCAATTTGGCGTTTGATGGAATGGATATCTTCAATCGCCTCGAAATCCAGATATTTACGCCAAATAAAGCTGCCAAGGAATTGCAAATAATCCTGCGCCACGCTTTCATCTCCTGCGACAAAACGGGCTTTTATCATTGCGGCGCGTTCCCAGTTTTGTCCGACATTCTCATAATAAACTTCGGCGGAATTGGTGGAAACTGCAATGGCGGTGGAATATGGGTCGGGGCGCAGACGCAAATCCACACGGAAAACATAGCCATCGGCAGTGCGCTGTTGCAAAATATGAACCATATCGCGGGTTAGGCCGATAAAAAATTCTTTTGCCGGAATTGTGCCGGAATAGTTTGACTGCTCGGCATCATAAAGCGCGACAAGGTCGACATCGCTGGAATAATTCAGCTCACGTCCGCCCAGTTTTCCAACGGCCATGATGATTAAGCCGGAATCTTCAAGGCTGAAATCTGCAAATAAATTATCTCTGGTTTTGCTGTAAATCAGAAACTCCAATGTTTTCTGGATGGCGATATCGGCGAAATCCGATAATGCTCCGGTGACTTCTTCCAAATTCCATTTGTTGGTAATATCTGCAACGGCAATCAGCAGGGAAATCTTCTGCTTCATCACCCGCAAATAGCTCATAATTTCATTTTGGTTGGATTCAGTAACATCAAAATTTTCTATCTCGGCGATAACTTCATCAAAACATTGCCGATATCCGCGCTTGAACACGTCACAGACAAAATCTTTTTGCCGTGTCATCAATTGCGAGAGATATGTGCTATTGCCAAATGTTGCCATAATCACATCCTGCGGCACATAATCTTCACTTTTGAACAGCTCAAGCCCAACTTTCGCCATTTCCGGATTGGAAGCTTTTGGAATCTTGATAAAACTCTTATTTGGGTTCATAACGGCAGAATGTTATTTAATAAGAAAGCATTTAGCAGATTACTGCCGGTTTTGAAACAAATTCCTCTGGGCAGGGTGCTTACCTCGGTGCTTTTAACTGCAACTATAATTTCTGCGGTGTTTACTTATGTGGTGCTGACCAATCCCAGCTTGATAGATTTTACCACCGATCCTGCCTTTCAAAGCTCGTTATTAATCGTGAATTTGGGGCTGTTGCTATTATTGGCAATCCTCATTTCGCGCAAGCTGGTGAAGCTATGGCTAGTGCGTGGAACAGGGCGCAAAGGCTCGCGGCTTTTACTGAAGCTGGTTTTTATGTTCAGCCTTGTGGCGATTGTTCCGGCGATTATTGTCGGGCTTTCCTCGTCATATTATCTCAATCTCGGGATAAAATCATGGTTTGATGAGCGTGTGAGCCATGCAATTGTGGAATCGGTTGCGGTGGCAGATGCCTATTTGGAAGAGCATAAAAAGGTGATTAATGCCGATGCGGTGAATCTTGCAAATGAGATAAGCAATAATGCTATACAATTTGCGTTTAATCAGGAGAAGCTCAACAATTATCTGACCATGCAGGCAACAAGAAGGCTGCTGGCAGAAATCGTTTTATTTCAGGATGAAAAAGTTGTGGCATCATCGCAAATCGGCATGTCGCTTGACCCATTGCAATCAATAAATCCTGAAAAACTTGCCGAGGCTGAGGGCGGGAATGTTGTTGTGCTAAGTGATAGTAATGACAAGGTGACAGCTATCGTTAAGATGAACACCTTCAATGATACATATTTGCTGGTGAGTAGATTTGTGGATTCACGCGTTGTTTCGCATACTAGGCGCGCGCGCGGTGCGGCGGCGGAATATATGAAGCTCAAGCGCCAGATTGCCGATTTCCAAATAAACTCCACCATATTCTTTGTAATAATCGCACTATTCCTGTTGCTAGCTGCGGTTTGGGTAGCATTTCTTTTTGCCGATAAGCTGGTTGCGCCGATTAGCAATCTTGTTTCTGCCACGGATAGAATCAAGCGTGGAGAATTTACCGTGCGTGTGAAGGAGAATTCAGGAAAGGATGAAATCGGGACTTTGAGTCATTCCTTCAACCAGATGGCGGAGGAGCTGGAAAAGCAAAAGCGCGGGGTGATAATCGCCAATCGTGAAGCTGAGGAAAAGCGTCAATTTAATGAAGCTTTGCTGGGTAGTATTTCAAGCGGGGTGATTGCGATTAATGAGGATAAGCGAATTGAGCTGTTGAACGCCTCGGCAAAGGAGCATTTATCGCTGGGTGATAATGCGCTGGGAAAATATCTGAAGGATGTTATTCCGGAATTTAATGAGGCATTTGAGGAGTTTCGCGAGCGCCCGACCAAAGCTCTGCAAAAGCAGGTGACATTGCGGCGCAAAGCCAAGCGTATGACCTATAACGTACGGGTTAATCCGCATATGGAGAATAATGCAGAAGGCTATGTGATGACTTTTGATGATGTTTCTGAATTGCTTTCAGCGCAGCGCTCGGCAGCATGGTCGGATGTGGCACGTAAGATTGCGCATGAAATCAAAAACCCGCTAACTCCGATAAATCTATCCGCACAGCGTTTGGCCAAAAAATTCCTAAAAACTATTCCTGAAGAAGATAAGGAGAATTTTGAGGGCTACACTAACACCATCACACGCCACACAGCCGATATTGCGCGGATTATCGGGGAGTTTTCCGATTTTGCCAAGCTGCCGGGGCCAAAATTCACGAAAACCGATATTTCTGAACTGTTAAAAGATGCGATATTCTCAGCCAAGGTCGCGCATTCAAAAATTACATTTGATTTGGATATGCCCGACAAGATGATGACTATTGCCGATGCCGGACAAGTCACTCAGGTTTTGACCAATGTCATTAAAAACGCTGCTGAATCAGTGAAAGCCGTGCGTAAAACCGGTGGAAAAATCTCGATGAAAGCGGAATATGATAATGAAATCATAATTACCATCAAAGATAATGGCGGAGGATTTCCTGAGGAGTTGCTCGATAGGCTCACCGAGCCATATGTAACGACAAGGCAAAAAGGCACGGGGCTGGGGCTGGCAATTGTGAAAAAGATTATGGAAGATCATTCCGGCAAAATTGAGCTAAGCAATGTTAGATCGGGCGCGCAGGTGGTTTTGACGCTCCCTGTGCTGTGATGATTCTAAACCGCTAGCGGCACAATTCCGAGTTTATCAAAAAGTTGTTTATCTTCATTTTCCTGCGGGTTTGGCGTGGTTAAAAGCTTCTCGCCATAAAAT
>PCXJ01000105.1 GCA_002787615.1 Alphaproteobacteria bacterium CG11_big_fil_rev_8_21_14_0_20_44_7 | reverse complement strand
AAAGCAACAGCAAGAAGCTTTGAAATTGCCGCTTTTCCCGACAACTACCATCGGTTCTTTCCCGCAAACTGCGGAAGTACGCGCCAAACGCGCCGAGTTTAAAGCCGGAAAAATCTCCGAAGCCGAATATGATGAATTTCTTAAAAATGTAACTGCCGAAGCAATTGCCTGGCAGGAAGAAATCGACATTGATGTTCTGGTTCATGGTGAATTTGAGCGTAATGACATGGTTGAATATTTCGGCGAACAGCTTGATGGCTTTGCCTTCAGCAAGTTCGGCTGGGTACAATCTTACGGCTCACGCTGCGTGAAACCGCCGATTATTTTCGGTGATGTATCACGTCCAAAACCAATGACTGTTGAATGGGCAAAATTCTCGCAAACCAAAACCAAACGCCAGATGAAAGGCATGTTAACCGGCCCTGTCACCATCCTGCAATGGAGCTTTGTCCGTGATGACCAACCGCGCGAAACCACCTGCAAGCAAATCGCGCTGGCAATCCGTGATGAAGTTGTTGATTTGGAAACAGCCGGAATCAAAATCATTCAAATTGATGAAGCTGCACTCCGCGAAGGTTTGCCGCTACATAAATCCGAGTGGGAAAGCTATTTGAAATGGGCTGTGGATTCATTCCGCATCACCGCCAGCGGTGTTCGTGATGAAACGCAAATCCACACACATATGTGCTATTCCGAATTCAATGATATTATCGCCTCGGTTGCCGATATGGATGCGGATGTGATTTCAATTGAAACCTCACGCTCACAAATGGAATTGCTCGATGCTTTTGTTGAGTTCAAATATCCGAACGAAATCGGACCGGGTGTTTATGATATCCATTCGCCGATTATCCCAACCAAAGACCAGATAAAAGAGCTGCTGAAAAAAGCGCTGAAAGTTCTGGATGCAAAACAGATTTGGGTCAATCCTGATTGCGGGTTGAAAACTCGCGGCTGGGCAGAAACCAAGCCTGCGCTGGAAAATATGGTTGCGGCAACAAAAGAGCTGCGCAAGGAAATCGGCAAGGAAAAAGCGGCTTAGTTATCTGTATAAGCGTATATCCTGAATCCAAATTTTCGGGATATGCGCTTGACTCTGGAAATTATTGGCAAAATTTTCTTAAGCAGCCACTTCTGTGCCGCCAATAGTCATTGAGGAGATTTTTAAGGTCGGTTGACCAACGCCGACAGGAACGCCCTGACCGTCTTTGCCGCACATGCCCACGCCCTTATCAAGCTGCATATCATTGCCTATCATCTCAATTTTGCGCATAACATCAATGCCCTGCCCAATCAGGGTTGCGCCTTTTATCGGCTGCGTAATCTTGCCATTCTCAATTTTATATGCCTCGGACGCGCTAAACACAAAATTGCCGTTGGTGATATCCACCTGCCCGCCACCAAAATGCGGCGCATAAATTCCGTTTTTGACGCTGGAGATTATCTCCTCCGGCGTATGCTTGCCATCCAACATAAATGTATTCGTCATACGTGGCATCGGGCGGCACGCATAGCTTTCGCGGCGGCCATTACCCGTTGGCTCAACGCCCATCAGCCGCGCATTCATCCTGTCTTGCATCAGCCCGACCAGCTTGCCGTCTTCTATCAGCACATTGCGTTTTGTCGGCGTGCCTTCATCATCAATATTCAAACTACCGCGCCTGCCTTCAATTGTGCCGTCATCAATCACGGTAACACCCTTGCTCGCCACTTGCTGACCCATCAATTCGCTAAAAACACTGGTTTTTTTGCGGTTAAAATCCCCTTCCAAACCATGCCCGACTGCCTCATGCAACAAAACCGCAGGCCAGCCCGAACCTAAGACCACCGGCAATTCCCCCGCAGGAGCAGGAATAGATTCCAGATTCACAAATGCCTGACGCAATGCCTCATCAGCTTGCTCTTTCCATGCTTCGGGAGTTATATATTGCAGATAGCCTGCCCGACCACCCGCACCGCTAGAACCTTTTTCCATGCGTTGATTATCCTCAACCGTAACCGAAACATTCAAACGCACTAATGGGCGGAAATCAGTGGCAATCTGCCCGCCAGCCCGCATCACCATTACTGCCTGCCACTCGCCGCTAAGGCTGGCTGTTACCTGACGCACGCGCGGATCACGCCCACGCAGATAAGCATCAATATCTTCCAGCAATTTCACCTTATTCTTAAACGGGACTTCTTCTAAAGGGCTGTTTGGCGTATATAATTGATGATTCTTAGTCGATTGCTTCTGGTCGATTGGCAGATTTGGGTTTTCATTCAATCGTACAGCCATAACCGTTTCGGCAGCTTTTTTTATCGCCGCCTCAGATATGATAGAAGAATGCGCATAGCCGATTGCCTCATCCGCCACCCCGCGCAATCCAAAACCTTGCCCCGTATCAAAACTGGCATTACGCAATTTACCATCGTCAAAAACAAAGGATTCATCCTTCGAGATTTCAATAAAAAGTTCGCCATCATCCATGCCGTGCAGAGCGTTATCCACCAGCTTTTCTAGGGAGTTTTTTTCGATATTTGCGGTTTTATAAAAGAATTCTTCGTTCATATCGCCTTTATAAGTTTTTTACTATTCCAGTTAAACACACAAATCGCTTCTTTACAAAATATATCATAGATTTCACTCAACAAACATGGAGGAAATTATGTTTAAAAAAACTTTATTAACCGCAGGTCTTATACTTGCTTCTACTACAGCATCTCACGCACTGACAGTTGTGAATGTTATTGATACACCTAATCAGGGAAATGTTGCCGTTACCGGCTATGTTTCTTCAATCTTAACCGATAATGAGTTCGTATTAAGAGATGGCAGTGGTTCTATTAATGTAGAAACCAATAATGCCTATAATCTCTCAGTGGGCGATAAATTGACGGTACAAGGTTTTATGGATAATGATGCCTCAGGGAAAGAAATTGATGCAACAACAATATCCAACCATACTAAAAACTTGCTGAATGATAGCCGGACAACCAATGTGGTGGTTGAACACGCGCCCACCTACAAAAAGCGTAACCACCATATGAATTCGTTCATCGATAGTAGGGGCAATCGTGTGTTCAATAGCACTGCTACAGCACAACAAAATATGAGACAGCAAAGATTGGAAGGAAACTACAATCATGCAAATAATGCTTATATAGACAATAACGAAGCTCACGTTCACACGAATACTGATGTTCATTCAAATTATGACGGTGAGCACAGAATTATACACGAAGAAACAAGAACCAGAATTTATACTGATTAATTGACCAATATATCTATATAAAATGAATTTGGCGGGGTTTATTCCCCGCCTTTTTGCTGGCACGCGCATTATTCACAATTATATCTTGTGGAATATAATAAATCACATTTTTTTCTTGCATAATCTGATTCCCTAGTGATATAGTAGGGAATGTTACCAATCTCATTGAATTTGGAGAAGCTTTCTATCGCCCTAATCGGGCAGGGAAAACAATTTGAACGCAGGAAAAAAATATTAGAGGAACAGGGAGCAAAAAAGCTATCAATCATCAGCCCTCAACCATCAACTAAGATTGACTTCAATCAGTTTGATATCGTGCTGATAGTTGATGCTAAAAACGATGAGGAGTTATATAAACAGGCAAAGGCTGCAAAATGCCTGGTAAATGTCGAGGATAAGAAGCAATATTGTGATTTTTATTTCCAAACATTTATACAGCGCGGTGATTTACAAATTAGCGTTTCGACTAATGGAAAATCACCGGGTACAGCGCGCCTGATTCGAGAAAAGCTGGAGAAAGATTTCGGTGAAGAATGGGGAAATAGAATTGAGGAGATAGCATCAAAACGAAGCGAGTGGAAAACACAAGGCGATAGTTTTGATGAGGTGAATAAGAAAACAGAAGAATATATTAACAGCCAAAAATGGCTAAATTAGAAAGGATGACTCCGAGCATCGCGAGGCAAGGCCACCCACGGCCGAAGAGCCTGCGCGGCGACAGAGCGCAAATTAAAACTTATGCTAGATAATTTTATAAATACGGAAATTGACAAAAAAGCCCTCGCACGCGTGCAGAGGATGGAAGCTTTTTATTCCGGATTTGATGCCGAACAGCTTATAAAAACCGTGATTAATCAAGAATTCAAAAATGAAGTAGCTTTATTTTCCAGTTTCGGCGCGCATTCTGCATTGCTGATTGATATGGTCGCAGAAGTTAACCCGAAAACGCCAATTTTGTTTTTAGACACAGAAAAGCATTTCGCCAAAACTTATGAATATGTTGAACAAATCACGAAAAAGCTTTGCCTCAAGAATGTGCATTTCTTAAAGCCCGACCCAAAGCTGGTAAAAAATACCGACCCGAATGGCGAGCTTTGGAGCATTCAGCCAAATAGATGCTGCTGGATGAGAAAGGTTGAACCACTCCAACGCGCAATTAAAGAGCTGGGAATCAAAGCGCTGATAACCGGACGCAAACGCTACCAAACCTCAGAGCGCAACGATATGGGCTATTTTCAGGTAGATGCAGACGGCATCTTCCGAATTAACCCGCTTGCATTTTGGGATAAAGATAAAATCGCCAAGGAGTTCAAATTCCGCCAACTGCCGCAGCATCCGCTAGTGGCCGAAGGTTATAAATCAATCGGCTGTGAGCCGTGCACCATCCCCGTTGGCGAAAATGGCGATGAGCGCGATGGACGCTGGGCGCACACGGCTGATTTGTATGGTGAGCAAAAAAGTGAATGTGGTATTCATTTGGATGAAAAAACAACAAGTGATTGGAGTGTATAATGATACAAGATTTAAGCATGAGCCACCTAGACAAGCTAGAGGCGGAATCAATTTATATCTTCCGCGAGGCGTATAAAAAGCTCGGAAAAATCGGGATGCTTTGGAGCTTCGGCAAAGATTCAAACGTGATGGTGCATTTGGCACGCAAGGCGTTTTTCGGCAATATTCCATTTCCGCTAATCCATGTCGATACTGAGCTGGAGATGGATGAGGTCTACGCCTTCCGCGACCAATATGTGAAGGAATGGAACATTAATTTGATAAATCCAATTGCACCGCCCATTGAAAAAACCGATGAAACTTTGCCGCATTCTGCCCGTGTTGCTGCGCGCAAAACTTTGGGTTTGAAAGAGGTTTTAGACGAGCATAAATTTGATGGAATCATCACCGGAATTAGGCGCGATGAGGAAGGCACAAGAGCCAAAGAACGCTATTTTTCACCGCGCAATCTGGATGGTGAATGGGATGTGAAAGAGCAACCGCCGGAATTCTGGGGGCAATATATGACCGACTTTCCGCCGGGAACGCATGTCCGGGTGCACCCGCTTTTGCATTGGACAGAGCTTGATATTTGGCTATATATCAAGCGTGAAGATTTACCGATTGTGCCGTTATATTATGCGCGTGAATATGGCGAATTTTATGGGCAGAATTATGGCGGCAAGAAAATGCGCTTCCGTTCTCTCGGCGAAAAAGGGATTACTTTCCCAACCCCGTCGGAAGCGTCAAATATTGATGAAATTATTGAGGAATTAAGAACAACAAAAGTGTCCGAACGTTCAGGCCGCCCAATGGGCGCAGATGAGGATGAAAGTTCGTTTGAACGGTTACGCGCTGCAGGGTATATGTGAGCATGCGCTTATGTGGCTTTGCCACTTAGCGCTCGCTCATCCTC
>PCXJ01000030.1 GCA_002787615.1 Alphaproteobacteria bacterium CG11_big_fil_rev_8_21_14_0_20_44_7 | reverse complement strand
TTTCACCTCTGCATCATTATTCAAATCTGCTTGGATGCTGATTGCCTCCACACCCAGAGATTTTATTTCCGCCAAAATTTCATCCGGAGAGCTGGTATTGTGATGAATAGCAATATTCCAGCCGTTTTTTGCCAGCTTCATTGCAATTTCGCGTCCGATTCTTTTTGCCGCACCCGTAATCAGTGCATTTTTTTGATTTGTACTGGACATTGGTGCTATTCTTACTGCACAATAAGTTTTGAGTACAGAAATTTATGGAACATGGCGCTTATTATTTAAAAGATGTTTTAATCTTATTGGCAGCTGCGATTTTCGTGGTGGCGATATTCCGTCAGTTGCGCCTGAGTCCGGTTATCGGGTTTTTGTTTGCCGGAGCAGCTATTGGGCCGTTTGGGCTGGAAATCATCACTGATGTTGAGCAAAAAAGCTATTTCGCGGAGTTCGGGATTGTTTTCCTACTTTTCCTGATTGGTTTAGAGCTTTCTTTCCGAAGGTTGCTGGAAATGCGCGCTTATGTGCTGGGCTTGGGCGGTTTGCAGCTTATGATAACGGGGTTTATTCTATCATTTGTGGTGGATACATTTATCCATAATTTTGAGGTGGCGATTGTCATCGGGTTTGCGCTCGCGCTATCATCAACCGCAATTGTTTTGCAAGTGCTGGAAGATAGGGGGGAGCGTTTGAGCCAAGTTGGACGAGTTTCCTTCTCAGTGTTGCTATTGCAGGATTTAGCGGTTGTGCCGCTTTTGATTCTCGTGCCGATGCTGGCGGGGAATGAGGCGAGCTTGAAAGAAGAGATATTCATCATCCTGCGTAATGCATTTATTGTTATTGCCGCGATGATTGTGGCCGGCAGGCTTTTGCTACAGCCGATTTTGGTGCTAATTGCCAATACCAAGAATTCAGAGCTATTTGTGGCGATGACCTTGCTATTGGCGTTGGGTGCTTCTTATGCCACGCAATATGCGGGGCTTTCATTGGCTCTGGGCGCTTTCTTGGCAGGGCTGCTAGTCGCGGAAACTCAATTCCGTAAACAAATCGAGGCGGATATATTGCCGTTCAAAGGCTTGCTGATGGGGCTGTTTTTTATGACCATCGGCATGGGCTTTGATATGGGTGAAATGTTCGATGATGTTTATACCATATTTCTTTATTCGGCAGGTTTAATCGCCATCAAAGCCGGAATTTTGATAGGTTTATGCCGGATGTTCCGCTTAGGTTGGGAAACAACATTGCGTAGTGCGTTTTTGATGAGTCAGGGCGGAGAATTTGCTTTCATCTTATTTGATATGGCGGCGCGAAAAGGTTTGCTGGAGCTGCAAATAGCTAAGGAATTGTTGCTGGTAGTCACAATAACCATGGCGATAACCCCATTAATGTATGCGTTCATAAATCGTTATTTCAAGCATAAATACAAACAGAAAGATGCCGAAGTGAGTATCAAAGATACCGAAGATTTGCACGGCCATTTTGTCATTTGCGGTTTTGGTTGGGTTGGCGAAAATCTGGCGAAATTCCTTGCCACCGATGATGTGCGTTTTGTAGCGGTGGAATCGGAAGCGAGTAGGGTGCGTGTTGGGCGCGATATGGGAATTCCGGTATATTTTGGCGATGCGGCGCGGGTTGAGATATTGAGGGCGCTAAAGGCCGAAAAAGCCAAGGCGATTATTATTACAATTCATGACTCGCGGGCGGAAGTGCGGATTATCCAAACTATCAAAAACACTTTCCCGAATGTGCCGATAATTGCGCGTGCAAAGCATATTGATAATATTGAAATGCTGAAAAAAGAAGGGGCGACATATGTTGTGCCCGAAGCTTTTGAATCTAGCATACAAATTGGTAAATTGGCATTGCGCGTGCTGGGTGCGCCGGAAAGCGAAATCAACCAAACTGCCAAGGTCTTCCGCGAAAAGAGCATATCCTTAGACGAATTTTCGCGGCAGGAAGAAGATTAACATCGCTTGACAATAGCTTAATAGTAATTTACCTAGATTAATTCTGTATTATTAAGGGTTAATTTATGGGCGATGTTGCATATTATTTAGGTGAAGAGGCGAATCTGCGAACCATGTCTGCGCAAGATTTAAAGCAGGCATTAGCAAGTGAAATTATCGGTAAGTTTGAGACGATTCATGCGCTGAAAGAAGGAGGCTTTGGAGAGTATGTCTATAGGTTAAGCAGAAGTTTAGGTTTCAATAACCACAATAATATAGGGGCTGTGGCTAATGCAGTTGTGAAAACTAATACAGCCAGTCATAAGATTATGGTATCTCCTGCATTTCTGGTTCTTTATAACGGTTATGGCAAAGAAAACAGAGATGATTATCTCCTCCCATTTGGTCTGGAAGGTGTGAATATTGTTACGGAAAATGCCCTAAGAAGAGAATTCGGTAAATATTTCAGGAAATTCGGTGATATAAGAGAGGCTGAAGGAGTGGCGGGAAATCTCCCATATTTATTTGCCTTAGAAAGGCTGAATCAGGCTTCAGAAAAGGTTGGTAAATTAAGAGGCGATCATGGCGAAGTTGAAGAGAAAATCCGTGAAATTGCCGGAATGGCAGTGGTGTTATGGCGTGATGAGCTGACAATGCTGAATGAAGTGCTGACCAAGGCTGTGGCTGATGCAAAGAGTGAATTTAACCAAATAGAACATAGGGTTCAGATAAATGAGACTCGGCTGCTCAAAAAAATCCCATATATGGACGCGGTTGATACAAGAGGCTATGAGGGCATAAAGCAGCTTGTGGAGCGGGATGTGAGTATGCACCGACTTGAAACTGCCGATAGCCTTATGCAAGCGGTAATGGGTGAGGGCTATCAGGATTCGCAGCTATCTTTGGTGGAGCATATGGAAGATGATTTGCAGGCGCTGGAAGTTGCAAAAACTCATGCAGATTCCGTTTGCGAATTATTGCAACAGCTGACGGATGTTAAGGATAGGGCATTTGCGAATGCGCCTTATGAAGATGAATTGACGAAATTAGCGGCAAAGCTGGATGAGGCGCGTGATTCTGTGCGTGCGCAAAAAGCTGACGCTTTGGAAAGATGTTAACAATTAAAGGCGCTCAATCTGGTGTTGCCTTTGGAATAAGGATAGTTTAAAATATATCGCTCAATATATCGCCAAGCAGACGTTCAATCAGGCGCAAGCTCTTATTAGTGTGAGCAAGCCCGTCGGAATCGATTCCTGCGCTCTGCATATGGACAACGGCGCGTTCCATGAACCTATCGATATTTTCACATAATGCTAAGCCTTTCTCGGAAAGTTTGATACGCACGGCGCGTTTATCATGCGGTGAGCGTTCCTGAATCAAATAACCATGCTCAACCAATTTTTTGATATTATATGAAACATTTGAGCCGAGATAATAACCGCGATTGGTCAGCTCGGAAATCGTCATCCTATCCTGATTGATGTTATACAAAATTAGGGTTTGCACGTTGTTCACGTCATCAATCCCCAGCCTTTCCAGCTCTGCTTTGACCACATCGAGAAAGCGTCTGTGTAGGCGTTCGATAAATAATATATTCTCAATAAAAACTTGTTTCATAAATAATCGTAATTTGGGTTAATTTACTCCTTTTTACACCCTAAAGACTAATAAAGTGTTAATATAAAAAATAAATTGATTACTTGCATTTTTTGTCAAACCTCATCATAACTAGTAAATAGCTTTATAGGCCAATCGGATATAGGGTGGAAAATTGTTAAATTGGTTTTCCAAGATTAAATTAAATAATATTACAACGAAATTAAACAGCCATATGTTGAGAGCTTTTGCAAAAAATAATCAATACCAAAAGAACGCAAGCATTGCGGCTGCAAAAAATTTAGGGATTATAAAAAATGACTTTAAGAATGTTAGTGGATGGACTCCACGCCGAAGAAACAAGAGTAGTAATTGCTGATGATGACAACCTCATTGATTTTGACATCGAATCCAGCTCTAAGAAGCAAACAAAAGGTAATCTTTACCTCGCAAAAGTAACCAGAGTCGAGCCATCGCTGCAAGCAGCATTTGTCGAATATGGTTCCGAGCGTCAGGGCTTCCTGCCTTTCTCCGAAATTCATCCGGATTATTACCAAATTCCAATAGCCGACAAACAGCAGCTTTTGCAAGAGCAAGAAGCTGAAGATAAGGCTTTGGCTGAAAAAGAAGATAAGGAAATATTAGAAGGTGATGGAGATGAATCTGAAGCCGGTCAAGATGCTGAATCTGCCGCAGAAGCCGAGGCTTCGGGCGAAGTTGAAGATTTGGGCAGTGATGAGCCTTATGAAGAAGCGCCACGCCGTGCAAAAGTAAAGCGTTATAAAATTCAAGAGGTTATCAAAAAGAATCAGATTATCTTGATTCAGGTTATCAAAGAAGAGCGTGGGAATAAAGGCGCTTCAGTGACTTCTTATATTTCTCTACCCGGCAGATATTGCGTGCTTATGCCAAACAGTCATCGTGGTGGCGGGGTTTCCCGCAAAATCGGTGATGTAAAAGAGCGCAAACGCCTAAAAACAGTGGTGGAAGGCCTAGATATTGCTAAGGGCATGAGTATTATCATGCGTACAGCAGGATTAGAGCGCACGAAAGCGGAAATCACCCGTGATTATAGCTATCTGATAAAATTATGGAATAAAATCCGCAAGGATACTCTTTCTTCGGTTGCGCCGTCTTTGGTGCATGAAGAAGCAAGTGTGGTCAAACGTTCATTGCGTGATTTATATAATAATGACTTTGATGAAGTGATAATCGCCGGAGAGGAGACCTTTAATCTCGCCAAAGATTTTATGAAGCTCATCATGCCGAGCCATGTCAAAAAAATCACCCAATATACAGACCCAACTCCGCTATTTAATCAATATGGGGTGGAAGGGCTTTTAGCCGGAATGTTTGATACTGTGGTTGTGATGCAATCGGGCGGATATATCGTTATAAACTCCACCGAAGCGCTAATTTCCATTGATGTGAACTCAGGCCGCGCAACAGGTGAGCGTAATGTGGAAGATACTGCAACCAGCATCAATATTGAGGCTGCGAATGAAATTGCCCGTCAATTGAGATTGCGCGATTTAGCCGGTTTGGTGGTGATTGATTTTATTGATATGATAAATCACCGTCATCGTCGTCAGGTGGAAAGAGCACTAAAAGACGCGCTCAAGCAAGACCGCGCGAAAATTCAGGTTGGCAGAATAAGCGCATTTGGCCTGTTGGAAATGTCGCGCCAGCGTTTGCGCCCAAGCCTTACCGAAATTAATATGGTGGAATGTCCAACTTGCAAAACATCCGGCTATATCCGTTCTCCTGATTCTGCCATGGTGCAGCTTATGCGTTCAATTGAGAATGAAATTTCTCTGTCAGATAAGAAAATCGTCAAGGTTGATGTATTTACCTCAAAAGAAATGGCTCTGCATTTCTTGAATAGTAAGCGTAAGCATATCAGCGCGCTCGAAAGCCAATATGGCTTTGAGCTGAAAGTGATTGCTGAAGAAATGCCGCCTTCTGTTTTCAAATTGCAGCTTGAAGACTCTTTTGGTGGACGCTCGAAAATAATTTCATCAGATGATAAAGAAGGGGCGCGTTTGCCTAATTCTCGCGAAGGTGGAAACTCAAGAAAAAGAGGGCGCAATAACCGCAAGAATTTTGACAAAGGCTCAGATAAAGGATTTGATAAAGGCTTTGATAAAAAACGCGGAAATAAACGCGGTAATAGGCCATATAACAAAGATAGTAATGAGAATAATGAAAGAGATGGCGAAAA
>PCXJ01000064.1 GCA_002787615.1 Alphaproteobacteria bacterium CG11_big_fil_rev_8_21_14_0_20_44_7 | reverse complement strand
ATACCACTCGGCATATTTCGGCACACAAAGCTTCCCTGCTTCTATCATTGGCGTAATTGCTGCCAGTCTGGTTATCTTATCAGCTTTCGGCATTTGCGCGAGGATGGGCAATTTGGTTTCGGCTTTCAAATCCTGTATGATTGACTGCCCGCTTGCCTTATCCTCAATCAGCACGGCATCGGCTTTCCATTTTTCGGCAAAATCGACAATCCGCCTTTTTAGTTCGGGATATTCAAATTTCCCACGCACCACATCTGCGACATAAAACTTATTTTCACATTCGATGAAGCAAATTCCGGCGGAATAATCGGCATTATTTCCGGTTTTGATTGCCGTATCCCATGATTGATAAACCCCTTTATTTTCCTCCGGCAATTTATCATAAAATTGCAGCCAATCCTTATCAATCAGGCCGTTTTCCAGCTTATACGGGTTTTGCATATATTGCGCGGCAAAGCCATATTCGCCAAGGTCGGATTTTATCATTTCGATTTCCTTCAAACCCTCTCGCGCCTCATGTAGCAGCTCGCCTTTTGCTGAAATTGCCGGCAAGCATAAATGCTTCCAACCATTTCTCCGCAGCAAAATTCCGCTCAAATCATCCTCATGCAAACGCTGCATCACCAGCACGATTGCGCCTTTCTTTTTATTATTCAGCCTTGTGGAAAATGTCTGGTCAAACCATTCCACAACATCATCACGCGCGGTTTTGCTTGCTGCCATTGCCGGATTTATCGGGTCATCAATAATCAGGAAATCGCCGCCCTCACCCGTGATTCCGCCATTCACCGAAGTCGCCATGCGAAATCCGCGTTCTGTGGTCATGAACTTATTTTTTTCATTTTGGTCTTTGGCAAATTGCAAATCGGGAAAAATTTCTTCATACCATTCCGATTGCATTATGAATCTGCAATCTACCGAATGTTTCACAGCCAGCAAGCCGTTATACGAGGCTGAGATTATCTTCCGCGCCGGATTATTCCCCAGCAGCCATGCCGGCCACGCCACATTCACGCAATGCGATTTCAAATAGCGCGGCGGCACATTTATTATCAATCTGCTGATTTTCCCTTGAGTCACCCCTTCCAGAGCTTTGGCGATTTCCCATATATGATAATTCGGCAAATATTTCACGCCCGGATTCAGGGCATAAAAGCTTTTATGGATGAAACTATATAAATCACATCGCAGAATCGGTTCTATAATTCTCACTTATTCTTATCCAAATATTCTTTGATAATTCTTTTATCTTCACTGCGGCTAATTTTTTTCGGTCGTTTTTCGGGTGTGTCCGCTACTGCCATTTTATTCATCAGGCTTACAATCTTGGTTAATTTTTCAAGTTTGTGGTCATCATCATCTGCCCAAACCCCTTTATTTATCAGCTTTTCCAGAAGTGTTCTGGTAATTGCCACGGCTTTTTTCAGCTCTTTATCTAATACTTCCATATTAGCATTTTACAACAACCCACCCCCATATGTTAAATTAACTTGCGAGAAAAATTCATGGGGTTTAGTTTGATTCTATGATTTCAAAAAAATATATACCGCATATCTTTGTATTCTTTGCTTTTTGCACAACTTTTGCTCTTGGTGTTTGGCAGGTTCAGCGCTTGGAGTGGAAAAATGATGTTTTAGCAAAAATTGATGCAAGGCTGGAGCATCCGCCGATTAGCTATAGCGAATACACAAATCTGGAAAATGATGAATATCGCCAGATGCAGCTTGAGGGCATATATTTATTCGACAAAGAAATCAAATTGATGAACAAAACCTATAACGGCAAACCGGGTTTTCACGTTATGACCCCGCTTGAGCTTTTTAATGGTGAGCGCGTCATCATCAATCGCGGTTGGATTCCGGTGGAAAAGGAATATGAGCAACCCGCAGGCGTACAAACTGTTACCGGTGTCATCAGGAGAGGGCAAGCACCAAACTGGCTGACGCTGGAAAATAACCCGCAAAAAGGTCATTGGTTTTGGATAGATTTACCGACAATATACTCAGAAGCCAACGCCGAACCGCTTGAATATTATATTGACCGCAAGCTAGACACGGATTCTGCCACCTATCCGCTTGCATTGCCGAAAAAGATCCAGCTTTATAACGAACATTTGCAATATGCGATAACTTGGTTTTCGCTGAGCATTGCACTATTAGTAATTTATTATTTTAGGTTTTTCAGGAAGATTGAGAAAAAATGAAATTATACACAATCACCGCATCGGATATAGCAACGGCAATGGAGACTGTCCGAGCACGTTTAGGTGAAGATGCGATTATTGTCTCTTCCTCAAAAGAAGGGAATAATCTCATCAAAGTCACCGCCGCAGTTGATCGCGCCCCTGATAATCAGACAGATATAAAGCCCGCAAAAGATGCCAAGCAGAAAAAACTTGAGGAATATTCCACGCAAATCCTCAAATTCCACAAACTCCCCGGACGCATTATTGATGAAATTATGCAGCCGATTGCAAACGGTAAATTTGATAGTGAAAAATCCGCAATTGAGCATTCTCTGGCCAAAAATTTCACTTTCGCACCGCTTAATTTCAAGCAATCGCGCCCTTTGATGCTGTTTGGAATGCCGGGAATCGGCAAAACTTTAGCAATCAGCAAGATGATGACCGAAGCCACTTTCCACGATAAACCGGTTAGCGTCATCACTACCGATATAAAACGCGCAGGCGGGGTTGAGCAACTTTCTGCCTTCACCAGAATATTGAAAATTGATTTGAAAATTGCCCGCAATCCGGAACAACTCAAAAAATATATAGATGAATCTCAAGGCAAAATCACGCTTATCGACACTGCCGGAGTTAACCCACTCAACAGTAAGGAAATTCAATCACTGATAGAACTCATCAGCGTTGCAGATATTGACCCCGTGATGGTTATGTCATCCGGCGGCGATGTTGAGGAAGCGGTTGATATGGCACGCGCTTTTCGTCGCGTTCTTCCTAAAAAACTCATCATCACCAAAGCCGATTCCGCCCGCCGCTTCGGCTCAATCATCACCGCCGCCCGCATTATGGGGCTTTCATTCACGAATTTTAGCGGCAATCCCAATGTCGCCCGCAGCCTTGAGCCAATCAGCGCCAAAAGCTTCACCACATTGTTGATGCGCCCGTTTGAGTGATTCAAAACCCTCCCTCCCGATATTTTTCAATTTGAGAATGTAAAATTTACTTTACTACACCGCCTTAATACTCTACTAGACTAATATGATTAGTAACCGCACCAAATACGCAATCAAGGCTCTGCTCGCCATTCACAGGGATGATAGTGACAAACCTGTCCATATTTATGACATTGCAAAAAATGAAAATATCCCGCAGAAATTTCTTGAATTAATCATGCTCGACCTCAAAAAAACCGGCGTGATAGATTCCAAACGCGGCAAAGGCGGCGGCTATTTTTTGACCATGCAGCCTGATGATATCAAAATCGGTTCGGTCATCCGCGCATTTGAAGGGCCAATCGCTCTGCTCCCTTGCGCCAGCCTTACTAACTACAAAAAATGCAAAGATTGCGCTGATGAAACAACCTGCTCGCTGCGCCATTTGATGCAGGAAGTACGCGAAAAAACTGCACAAATTCTTGACGATACCAGCCTAACCTCCCTCGCCGCAAAACCATTTTAATATATGATTTTTGATGTATGATTTTTGATGTTAGCTTAGTAGCCATCCTAAGTCCCACATCGAAAGTGAATAGTCAGCAGTTAATAGCAATGGTTGGCACAGGCGTGATGTCATTCCAGCGTAGGCTGGAATCTAGGGTTTGTGGAATGCCGCACTGGATTCTGGCATTCGCCAGAATGACAGGGTTGATAAGGTTCAAGGTTTAAAGCTAGCCACTACATACACCTCCCCCAGGGGAGTTTGGCTTCTAGCTTCTAGCTTCTAGTAATCGTCATTGCCTGAATTCTGCAAGAATTCTAGGGCAATCTAAAATGCAGGCGCAAGAGTAGATTCCCCTAGAATTCATCCCCCCTTATAGGGGGAGATTCAATGCTCAATGTTCCTAAATCCTAAACCCTAACAACCACCTTCCCCGCATTTTTATACTCTTTCATATATTGCAGTGCTTCGGGAACGCCGTCAAACCCAAAAACTTTATCTTTAAACGGCTTTATTTTCTCAAAATAAGGCTCAATATCTTTCATCAATTTTGCTTTCTTTTTTTCATCCAAACCACTTGTTGTTGAACCGAAAACGCTCAAATGCTTGACCAATATCGGGCCCAGATTCGCTTGCGCTTTTGCCCCGCTTATAAATCCGATTAGCGCCAACCTGCCGCCTTTATTCAGCGCATCAATATTGCGATTGAAATAATCCGCGCCAACCACATCCACAATCACATCATATTTATTTTCGGCAAAATCCTGCTCCTTATAATTTATCGGGATTCCTCCTGCGCGCTTTATCACTTCCAGCTTTTGCGGTTTTCCGGCAGTTGCAAAAACTTCTGCCCCCAGCAATTTCGCCAGTTGAATCAACGTTGCGCCAATTCCACCGCCGCCGCCATGAATCAAAACTTTCTCACCTTTTTGCAGCTTGCACAATTCCACCAAATTATAATATGCCGTAGCCAGCGCCTCGATAATACAAACCGCATCTTCAAAATCCATATTTTCGGGGATTTCCAGCAAATTCTCTGCCTGCACATATTCCGCATATGCCCCGCCATTGACCAAGCCTGCAACACGCTTTACCGCCTCGTCAATTCCCGCGAATTCCAGCCCGAAGAACGGATATTTCCCGCTTAAGTAAAACACATCGGCGCGGTTTATCCCCACTGCCTTCACCTGCACATTGCCCTTTTTTGCAGTTTCCTGCAAAATCGGCTTTCCGTTTTCCACAATATATGCTTTCATGCTCATATGCTAAAATTCCTCATAGTTTCAATTTTACTTCAGCCTCCCCAATATAGCTTTGATGGAGATTTTACTCAAGGCGGATTAGTTGTTGGGAATGTCAGTAGTTGGCTGGATGTTTATCAGGACGGCACAAAATTGCCTAATCATAATGGCAAAATATTATTCGGGTTTAACCGTGATGCCGCGCCTTCCACAAATATTACCCTCAAGCATAATGGTGAGGTTTTGGCAGATTTGAAGTTTGATGTTGAACAGCGCCAATATGATATTCAAAATATTGATGGCTTGCCCGCTTCCAAAGTAAACCCGCCAGCAATGGATTGGGATAGGATTAAACGCGAGAATGCACAAATCGGCGCAGTGCGTCTAAATACTATTGCTGCTTGCCCCGAAGTGAATTTTATTTCTCCCGCCGAAGGAGAAATTAGCGGAGTTTATGGCAGTCAGCGCGTTTTGAACGGTGAGCCAAAACGCCCGCATTTCGGATTGGATATTGCCGGAACAGTCGGCACAAAAATTATTTCTCCCGCATGGGGAAAAGTTGTGCTGGTTGCCGATGATATGTTTTACACAGGCGGCACAATTGCCATAGACCATGGCTGCGGGCTGGTTTCCATCTTCTCACATCTGAGCGAAATTGATGTGAATAAAGGCGATGAACTTAGTCAGGGTGATATTATCGGCAAGATTGGCGCAACCGGACGTGCCACAGGGCCACATCTGGATTGGCGCGTAAATTTACATAAAGTCCGCCTTGACCCTGCACTGTTGTTGGAGTAGAA